>JBGVLZ010000080.1:0-7534 GCA_045124505.1 Eubacteriales bacterium | reverse complement strand
GGCTTATTACCGGCTGGGCTGAAAGCCCAGCGAAGCATTTTACACTTGCAAGCGACGCCCTACCGCCACAGATGTGGCTACACAGAACCCAAGCCTTCTCCTGCGGGAGAAGGGGGACCACGATAGTGGTGGATGAGGAGTGGATTTGAACATAAAACACCTCATCCGTCCGAGTTGCGTAACTTGTTGCGCAATCTCGTTGCCACACTGTCCCCCATCACTTGACTTTGTCAAGTGATGGGGGAAGGCTTACGCTGCAGCGGGATTACTCATCGGCAAAAGCCTCTTTGGAGGTGTTGGCTCATTTAAGGAAATAACTCCCAAAATAAGTCGCCCCATGTATTTTTTTTGAATATTTATTCTGTAGGGGAGTGCAATCAGTTCGTATGCGAACTGCGCACTCCCGCTTTTAGTATTTTTATACATTTCGAGGCGGACGACCAATGGTCGTCCCTACAAAGTTTACCATATATTTCCTTAAATGAGCCAACCTCTTTCGATAAACAAAAAAGATACAGATGATTCGGAAAATCATTTTGCGAATCATCTGTACCTTTGTTTATTAAATATACTGCAAATTATTTTTTCGTTTTCTTAAATATCAGTATGACCGCCGTACCGACAGCGACAACAGCTACAGCTGTGACGGCAATTATCACGGGCAGGACCGATTTTTTATCCGTACCGCCGGGAATTTCCGACGATGCCGCTGAACGGTCATCTGTCTGCGTGTCATCGTTTTCCTGTGTGTCCGTATCATTTTCCTCAGTGTTTTCAGATGATTCGAAAATGACTGATGTCTCAGGCAAGTCAAGAGAGTCCTGCGGTCTTTGCGTTGACGGCGGATTTACACCGCCCGTTTCATAAACGGCTGTAAACGACACGTTTTCCGAGGGTGTATCAAAGCTGCCGTCGGAAAAAAGCCCCTCTGCAATTATAACGGATGCAGTCCCTTCGCCCGTCAGCATCTGAAATTCTATATCCATAAGCGGAATATCGTCCTGCATTTCTTTATCGGAATAAAACATAAAACGGTAAAATCCGCCTGCGTTTCCGTGCTCTACGGTTATTCCTTCGGCAGCGCAGGGCGACACCGAAACTATTTTCAGCTTCGCTTTATCGAAAACTATCGTGCCCTCACCGCCGAAAACACCCAAATTCAAAGCTGTACCGCTGTCGGTATCCGTGTATGTGTCTTCCGATGTTTCGGTGAAAAATACCGTATTTTCCGTATCGGATGACGGAATTTCCCAGTCTGTGATTTCGTCTGTAAGCGTTTCTTCCACACCCGGCACATCCGTAATCAGGTCTGTCACGTCTGTAATATCGGGAGGAATTACATCTGTTTCATCATTTGGAAGATCCGTTTTCGAAATACGTGCTGAAATACGCACCTTGAAAAACGGATCCTCAGTCACGCTTTCGCCCGACAGAGTAAAAAATGCGCTGTACGCAAAAGTGTTTAAAGTAAGTGCGGAAATAACCGCACACAAGATCAAAATTCTTTTCATCAGTTTATCCGTGATAAGTCGTTATTGAGTCCTTGAGCCTTAAAAAGCAAAGAAAGTCGCTGACGGTCACCGCTTTATCCCTGTTCATATCACAGAACGGCGAAAAGCGTGACATGATCTCCGTGCTTTTCCTCAGAATAACATCCTTGATAATTGAAATATCGCCGTCGCCTATCATTCCGTCACCGTCGATATCGCCTTCGGCGCACAGTGTAAAAGACTGAATGACACCGCCGTTTACCTCAAGCGTGAGCCGACAGCCCGAGCCTACAAGTGCATCCTTTTCCATTTCATTTCCGTCGATGCCGATAAATTTAAAAAATTCACCATCAAGCGACAGCTGTTCCATTATATCGGAAACGCTTGAAAAAAGCGGCAATCCCCACATTATTCCGTTTTCCGTTTTAAAAATTTCATTCGGTATATGTGTCGGAGCACCTTCGAAAATATAATCATACACAGCTAATGCGCATACTTCGCTGTGTTTTTCATCGGGTACTCTGTTTTTCATGACAGCTTCCGTCGAAACGAGAAGATAATCACGTGTTACTGCCGTGTGCACACCGTTTTCATCAACAGGACCGTTATGCAAAATATCAAGATGATACGGACGGCCGTTTATATAAACGATATTCCAAACGTGCATCATATCGCCCGACATACCCGTGACGATACTGTTTTTGTATCCCATTTCATCAAGAAACAGCGCTGTAAGTCCTGCATATTCCTCACAAACGCCCTTTTTATCCGTTATAAACGAATACACGCTTGAACGGTTGAAAAATGACATATCGTATGAAAACTGTCCGTTTAAGATAAACGCATTGAGCTTTTTGAATTTATCCCCTTCGGAAAAGCCTTCCCATTGTTCGATCGTCGGGCGGACAAAGCCCGTTATGACCTCTGCCCTTTCCTCGTTGCTTTCACCTGTTGCGATCAAAAACTTCACGGTGAACGACTTATAAGTATCACTCAACTTATCGGGCACACCCGAAATGTTGATACTGTAAGAGCGTGCGATGCATTTTACATATTTTGACGAAAGCGAGGATTTTATGGAAGCAAACATACTATCCGCCAGCGCTTTGGCTTCATCGATAGTGTAATTTGAAATATCCGTTATCGAAAATGTACGCATGTATACGTAACATTCAACAGGAAGACCGCCGACGGTCACATCGCCCTTTGTAAAATTGTTTTCCGCAGGATCGAATATTTCATCAACCGATGCATTTTCATAAAATCCGTACAGCTCATCAATGGTCACTTCCTTGACAAAAACGGGTTTTTCAGCCAGCAGCTGTTTATATGCGGGGGAATCCGTTGCCGATACGGGATATGCCATAACGCATGCAAAAAAAGCAAGACAAAGGCATAAAAACCGTGTTTTCTTCATTTTAAAATCCCCCTTCCAAATTAATATATAAATGCTGTAAGATTATATCACATAACTTATTTTCAAAATGACTTTTTAATTAAATTATTTTAAAAGAAAATTGATATATTTTGTTACAATATAAGGCATCAGCCATTCAGCAAATTAATTATTTTGTACTGTGGGAATTTAAGGTTTCAAAAAAGCGTTTTAAATCGTTCTGTCTGCCGCAAGATCCGCAAAAAAGACCGTGTGTTATATTTCCTCAGGATCGATAAATATTATCTCTATTCCTTTTTTCTTTGCCATTTTTACAGTATTTGCCGTACCGCCGGGTGTCATTTTTTCACCGTTACATACAGCTATCAGCGCATCGGAATTATCGACCATATATTTGTTTCTTTCATTGAATGCACGTGCAAGCTCTTTATATGCCACACGTCCCTTCAGAACCTCCGCTTTGTATGCCTTTGACAGTATTCCGTTATATTCTTCAAGCTCCTGCCCTTTAAGCTTGTCAGCATGACCTTCAAACGGTACGGCGCATATAAGCTCTATATCCGAAAGCTCCTTCTTAACATCAAGCACCGCAAGTGCTGCCCAGATATCGACGCCGTTGCACATTCCGCTGTAAAAAAAGCGGAAGCCCTTTTCATACAGTGATCTTACGGCAGCTTTAAGCTTTTCTTTCAGTTTTCCGACATTTTCTTCAGTCGGCTCAAAAGGCAGCTTTGATACTCTGTATCCCGTAAAAGCGGCTGATTTAGCTGAATTTGCAAACAATTCTTCTTGCATTATCTATTCTTTGCTCCTTTATCTATTTATTGTTAATTCTTTGTATATTGACAAATTAAAGCAGATGATTTATAATTATAGGTGTAAATAATAAACGGAGGTGCATTATTATGTATATTGTTGTATGCCTTGACACAACAGGCGGTATTCTTTTCAACAACAGACGCCAGAGCCGTGACAGCGCCATAGTTAAAGATATTGTAAAAATGGCGGAAGACAAGCTTTATATGAGCGAATATTCCAAAAAGCTTTTCAAAGACTATGACAACATCACAGTAGGCGGAGAATTTCCCTTTACAGAGGAAGAAGGCGCTTATTGCTTTGCCGAGTGCGAAATAACACAAGAGGCGGTGGACAAGGCTGAGGGCTTTGTAATTTACCGCTGGAACAAGCTTTATCCGCAGGATGTATCCTTTACGATCTCACTTTCCAAAAACGGCTTCAAGCAGGAAAGCACAACTGACTTCGAAGGCACATCACATGACAAGATAACAAAGGAAGTATGGAAAAGATGAAAAATATAACATTCAGAATAATTGCCATCCTTGCAGTTCTTTGTCTGCTTTTCACAGCATGCGAAGACAGCACGGTAACAGGTGAGCCTACAGATTCTATAACAAATTCAGATATAACAGCATCTGTAACAGACAGTCAAACACAAGAACCTCAGCAAACGCAAGAACCCCAGGAAACACAGGAGCCCCAGGAAACGCAGGAGCCTCAGGAAACGCAGGAGCCTCAGGAAACACAAGAACCCCAGGAAACACAAAAGCCTCAGGAAACTCAGAAGCCTCAGGAAACAGATGCTCCCGATAACGATGATCCCTACGGCGATCCTTACACTCCGCCCGCAGAATACAAGCCCGTATTCAGCGTTCCCGCCTATTCCGACAAAGCATACGTCCCCGTAAACGGTAATGAGCCTTTCTTCACGGAAGAACAGAAAACAACAGTTGCATTTGAATATTACGGTGCGCTTGATTCTCTTAAAAGATGTACTTACACATTTGCATGCGTAGGCCCCGAAACGATGCCCACAGGCAACAGAGGAAGCATTTCGCACAAGCCCACAGGCTGGAAGCAGAACGATTATGACTTCGTTGAAAGCAAGAACCTTTACAACCGTTGCCACCTTATTGCATGGCAGCTTACAGGCGAAAACAACAACAAGCAGAACCTTATAACAGGTACAAGATATCTCAATGTTCAGGGCATGATCCCGTTTGAAGAAATGGTCGGCGACTACGTAATTGAAACAGGCAATCACGTTATGTACCGTGTAACACCTATTTTCGACGGTAACAACCTGCTTGCAGACGGCGTACTCATTGAAGGCTGGTCGGTTGAGGATGAAGGCGACGGCATCTGCTTCTGCGTATATTCCTACAATGTTCAGCCCGGTGTCATCATCGATTATAAAACAGGTGACAACCATGCAGATCCCGCAGGTCCTCCCATGACAGACCCCACAGTTGCCGCAGCATACATCATAAACAAGAATAACCACAAGGTACACAAGGGCGATTGCGGTAACGGCAAGAGCATAAAGGCTGAAAACAAGATCGAATTTTTCGGCACACTCGATGAGCTTCTTGCACAGTACTCCGACGCCAACGCCGCAGGCTGCTGTAATCCGTTTTAAACCTAATAATATTTGATGAAAATCCGACAGATCATACGGTCTGTCGGATCTTTTGTTTGTTCTTTCAATGACATCAAAACGGTTTTTTGACCCGTTTTTTGTTTTACACGTGATGCGGTTTATTTCTGAATTTTATTCACACGCTTGATGATGGGGAAAACGACACCGCCGAGGACGTTGCCGAGTGTCATTATAAGAAGACACAAGAATGCCTCTCCTCCCCACGCACCGCCGACGGAGAAATAGAACATATTGGCTATGCAGTGCTCAAACGAGCAGAGGATAAATCCCGCAACACCGAGGAATAAAGCAAGATATTTTCCGACCTGATGCTCAATATTTTTATATCCGTCAACAGCAATATATATCATGATATTGCAAAAAACGGCAAGAATGAAAAGACTTAAATATCCGTCATTTGTTTTAGCATCGCATATGCTCTGTGCCTTGGGTATGACCGTGTCGGCAATTCTCGTAAGCCTTACAAGCGTACCCGTAAGATACGTACCGACAAAATTACCTGCCCAGATAAGTGCGCACAAAGCGGTATACTTCGGGGGATTGTCAAAAATGTAGCATACCTTTCCCGTGAAAAGATTGTAGCCGTTTGTAACTATAACAAAAAGCCCCACAGTGAAGAAAAGTGCGCCTATGACCTTATTTTCTATCGACAGAAATGCCGTACCGCCGATACCGATGCAGATACCTGCGGCTACCGAAAAAATAAATTCCTTTAGTATTTTCATATCACGTATCTTTCTTCGGTGTTTTTGATGACGGAAGCTCAAGCAGCTCAGGCTTTTTCAGATATTCGCTTATACGTCTGAAAGCCATTGCATAATATGCACCTGTGCATATTCTTTCATCCATGACAACACCAAGCGGGATGCATCTTTCAAATATCATCTTGCCGTCGGACATTTTCGGTATGTAACGCATATTTCCGAGGGACATAAAAACGCTCGTTGTGCCGAATTCATATGTATGGTGATGTATATGGTTCGTTCTTATAGATGCAAGATTTGTAATTCCGAGCGACATATGAAAAGGACTGATATCAATTATCTTCTTCGGAAGCATTCCGTATCTGTCAAGAAATTTGAAAAGCTTGACACCGACAAGACACAAGCCGGGTATCTTTACAAGCTTGCTTGCAAATTCGTCAGTTGTGTTCGTGTTGCCCTCTTTTCTGTTTTCCTCTATAAAATCGTCTATTTTTCTCTGGACATCAAAAATTGTATCTTCATAATCAAAATACATCTTCGACATCGTTCCGTTTGAAGTATCACCCGACTTCAGAACGACCATGCCGACACAAAACTCATTTCTATCATACAGCTTTTTGTTGACAACAAAGCGGTTGAGATAAGGAAATTCCTCCACAGTGCGTAAATATGCACTGATGATAAGCGCCAAATGAGTTATTTTATATTCTCTTTTTGCCGCAATATATTCTTTGATAGGTTCTATAGGGATATCGACAGTTATCATATTCATCGCATCGGTGCGACGTGACATTATGTGTGCGCTGATAATGGACTCAGGGTCCGCATTTTTAACTCTTTTTCCGTCTGCTCGCATATTACCTCCCAAATAAAAAAATACAATCGTCCCGATTATATCATACATTTGCATTAAATTCAATATGTTTGTTTTATTTTATCCATAATCATAACAAGAACGAACTATAACGGTAGTCATAACCACCGGCTAAGCCGGTGGCTTGCTCAGCCCTATAAGGGCATGTTACTGGCGGGGCTGAAAGCCCACTGAAACATTTGACACTTGCAAACTCGCCCTACCGCCACAGATGTGGCTACACAGAACCCAAGCCTTCTCCCGCTGGAGAAGGCGTTTAATGCGGACGTGCAATGCACGCCCCTACAAAGGTGTTTAATGCTCATTTAATTCGAGGTGATGCCTGTAGGGTCGATTCACGAATCGACCGTTTAAAACCCATTTAATATGACACCTCATCCGTCCGAGTTGCGTAACTTGTTGCGCAATCTCGTTGCCACACTGTCCCCCATCACTTGACTTTGTCAAGTGATGGGGAAGGCTTACACTGCAGCGGGATTACTCATCGGCAAAAGCCTCTTTGGAAGGGGGTGGCTCATTTAAGTAAAATATATATTACATTTGTAGAGGCGACCATTGGTCGTCCGCTTCAAAATGTACAAATATCTAAAAGCGGGAATGCGCAGTTCGCAT
>JBGVLZ010000079.1:0-3793 GCA_045124505.1 Eubacteriales bacterium | reverse complement strand
TCCCATTTTGCAATAGCGGAGCGCGATACGCTCATCTTCTCTGCCAACTGCTCTTGTGAAAGCCCACATTGCTTTCTCGCTTCTTTGATTTTTTCGCCTAATGTCATTTTGAACACCTCCGTTTTTGGTGCTTTCAGTATACCTCTAAAGCCACCAAAAAGCAATAAATTTGCTGTGACAGCCTTGTTACTCTCCGTAACTTTCGGTTATTCGTCCTTCTGGTATTCCAAAATATCTCCGGCTTCGCAATCAAGCACATCGCAGATGGCGGCAAGGGTGGAAAAACGAATAGCGGTTACCTTATTGTTTTTGATCTTGGAGAGATTAACGTTGGAAATGCCCACGCGCTCGGCAAGCTCGTTCAGTGAGATCTTTCTCTCTACCATCATTCTGTCGAGTCTGAGTATAATTTTTCCCATTTCGTCACCTCTCAAAGAAGTCCGTCAACGTCTTTTTCAAGCTCAATGCCGTGGGCAAAGAATTGCGTAATGCAAAGCACAACAATACCAATGACGAATCCCTCAAAGCTGTTGGATATTTCGGCAACCTCTACGCCGATAACAATTCTTGCAATAATGCTCATAATAAGACCAACAACGGGAACTGCGATTGAAAAAATACCGATCTCACGGAACATACGCACGTTGTCGGGCTGAAAAGGCGTTCTTCCCTCGGATTTTTTAATAATCAGATGGAGATTTCTGAAAATCATAGCAATCAGTGCAAGAATGAGAACTGCACCGATGCCGAACAAACAAAGCGCTGTCATATCAATTTGACCGTCTGTGACAGCCGCATGAATTTCAAAGCCATAAACGGACAAGTCTGCTCCGCAGCACTCCTTCGCATCGTAGCCGATGAAATAACCAACCCAAGACGGATTAACCAAAGCACAAACGGTCGCCGCCAACATTAAGCCTGCTCCAACCCACTGGAATACCTCTACTATCTTCGTAACTACCTTTGCCATATTGGCAATAAATTTGCTGAAGTTTTTCATTTTGCACACCTCAAAAATAAAAATTATTTTGTCTTTCCGGTTCGACAGTATAATTATAGCACCATTTTTTACGCTTGTCAATAGGTTTTTAATGTTTGTCGATAATTTTTATATTTTTGCAATTAAATCGTGTTGACATTTAAAATTAGATTTGGTACAATATTGACAGTGATTTTTTGGAGGCAAATATGGACAAAGCATTATACCCGATGATATTCAAACGCAAATCGTTTCACCTATTTCGTGAGACCGATCATATAAGTCAAGCCCAGCTTGAACAGATAGCGGCACAATACAAGACCTTTACCCCGCTTGTTGATAATATTCAAACCGCCATCCGCATCTTACCTGCCAACAATACCACCTGTAAGCGTGGGCAAGAATACTGCATCCTTTTATATAGCGAACGTAAAGATAACTACCTACAAAACATTGGCTATATCGGAGAACAGCTTGATCTGTATCTCGCATCCTTGGGAATCGGCGCGCTTTGGTTCGGTATAGGCAAAACCGATGAGCCTATCTACAACGGTCTTGACTTTGTAATTATGATTGCGATTGCCAAGGTTTCCGAGGATAAGTTCCGCAAGGATATGTATAAGAGCAAGCGCAAGTCGCTTGATGAGATATGGAATGGTGAGCATTATTGTGAGATTGGTAATATCGTGAGGTTTACGCCGAGTGCCTGCAACACACAACCGTGGAAGATAACGGCAGAAGAAAGAACCTTGACCGTTTACCGCTACAAGAAGCCGGGCAAGCGCGGTATTATGCCTGCGGATAAGGTGGCACACTATAACCGTATTGATATTGGCATCTTTCTGTGCTTTCTTGAACTTTGCCTGATGCAGAATGACATTAAATATGAACGTGAGCTTTTTACAGATACCGCCGAGAATGATTGCGAGAAAGTGCTGACCGCAAAATATAAGTTGATATGAAGATAGCGGCAAAGGATTTTTCGTCCTTGCCGCTATATTTTTCAGTTGTAATCTCACCGATAAATTGGAATTTGACAACCTATGTGATTTGTTTTTCATCCCCATATATTGCTATATAAAAATAGTTAGCAAGCATTTGCGGATTTTCCTTCATTCCGTTATCAAGCCACCATCTGACCGTTTCTACAAATGTTGTTGAAATATGGTTGCTCCAATAATCGTCAGGAAGCTCGTTTGGTTTCTCTCCACCAAAAAGATGAGGATGCTTCTTTATCAGATATTTTAGATCCTCCTTAAAGTATCTCAAAAACAGTTCATTGTTCTCACAGCCCAACAAATCCAAGATCTTATTATCGTTCTTTTGTAAGTGCTGTAACAGGTGAAGTATGACAGAAGACGGTGCTTCACAATTAAAAATATGCTTGTGATGTTCGCCACATTCTTCGGTAGCATCAAAGATATGGCAAAACAGCTCTTCACAAAGCTCCTTTAACAGAAAGTCTTTCGTTTCAAAGTGTGCGTAAAAGGTCGCTCTTCCAATATCGGCTTTATCAATGATTTCTCCAACTGTGATTTGACTGTAATGCTTTTTAGAAAGAAGCTCAGTAAAAGCGTTAAATATAGCTTCTCTCGTTTTTCTTTGCCGTCTATCCATAAATTTCTCCAGACACTTTTGAGAATATGTTCGGTAACGAACGGTTAACAAAATAAGTATGTTGACTTTACCTTGACTTTAAATTATGCTATTATCATACAGAGTGTTCGATAATATATTCATTGTACCACAAAAAACAACTTTTGTCAATTCGGAGGAGTTATGAAGACAGAGAAAAATATCTTTTTTGCTTTTATTCTCAATTTAGCGTTTTCTGTATTTGAATTTATAGGTGGCGTTTTTACAGGTAGCGTTGCTATTATTTCTGATGCCATTCACGATATTGGAGATGCCACAAGCATCGGTGTTGCCTTCTTTCTTGAAAAGAAAAGTAAAAAACAACCCGATAAAAAATATACTTATGGCTATGCTCGATACTCTGTAATCGGTAGCGTTTTAACGACTTTAATTCTATTGCTTGGCTCTGCGATGATTATTTATAACGCTGTTTTGCGTATCATAAGTCCTACCGAAATCAATTATAACGGAATGATCATTTTTGCAATCGTTGGTGTATGTGTAAACCTTGGTGCTGCACTCTTGACTCGGGACGGAGATTCGCTTAATCAAAAGGCAGTTAATCTGCATATGCTTGAAGACGTACTTGGTTGGGTCGTGGTTCTTGTCGGTGCTATTGTAATGAGATTTACCGATTTCTATATTATCGATCCTTTAATGTCCATCGGTGTGGCGATATTTATTCTCATAAATGCTTTGAAAAACTTGAAAGAGATACTTGATCTTTTCCTTGAAAAGACGCCTCGCGATATTAGCATAGATGAGATTGCAGAACATATATGTGAGGTTGAAGGTGTACTTAGCGTTCATCACATTCACGTTTGGAGCATGGACGGACATAACAATTACGCTACAATGCACGTTGTTGTAAAAGGTGATACGCATACAATCAAGCACAACATCCGTGGTGAATTGAAAGAACACGGCATCGGGCACGCTACGCTTGAAATTGAAACGGAGGATGAACATTGCCACGAGGAGCATTGTCATGTGGATGTTGTATCATCTGCAGGGCATCATCACCATTAAAGCTTCATATTTTTATGGGCTGACGCAAGCAATCGTCAGCCCATTTGCTATTCAATTTACTCGTCAAATTCTTATTTATCGGTGAGTTTATTATATCATATTTTTATGAATATTTCAATCAAACCGCATAAAGAAACGGCAAGGATTTTT
>JBGVLZ010000078.1:0-4818 GCA_045124505.1 Eubacteriales bacterium | reverse complement strand
CCTCTTGCTTCAAAAGTTGCACGTAATCCGCCTGAAGGAAAGCTTGAAGCATCCGGTTCTCCTTTGATAAGCTCTTTTCCCGAAAAATCCATAATAACTCTGCCATCAGGTGAAGGAGAAATAAAACTGTCATGCTTTTCGGCAGTTATACCTGTAAGAGGCTGGAACCAATGTGTATAATGGGTGGCTCCGTTTTCAACTGCCCATTCTTTCATGGCATCCGCAACGGCATTGGCTACATTTGAGTCAAGCTGCGCTCCTTCATCAATTGTCTTCTTCAGTGAGTTGTACACCTTTGATGAAAGTTTAGATTTCATAACTCTGTCATCAAAAACTAAGCTTCCAAAATAATCCGGTACGGTTTTCATAGTAAAACATCTCCTTATAAACAGCAAAAGACACCTTCAATGTAAAAATTCTCACATTAAAGACGCCTTTGCCTTTTTACTTATTTTTATTTATTTTTTAGTATTAAACAATACCTTGTGCATTCATTGCATCTACTACTTTTTCAAAACCTGCAATATTTGCACCTGCCACATAGTTTCCGGGGAGTCCGTAACGCTTTGCGGCATCATCAATGTTGTCGAAAAGATTAACCATAATATCTTTAAGCTTTGAATCAACCTTTTCGAAGGACCAACTGAGTCTTTCACTATTCTGACTCATCTCCAATGCTGAAGTTGCTACACCACCTGCATTTGCAGCTTTACCGGGTGCAAAGAGCACTCCGTTTTCCTGAAGGTATTTTGTCGCATCAGCAGTTGTTGGCATATTTGCACCTTCTGCAACTGCGATTACACCATTTTTAACCAAGGTCTTTGCATCATCAAGTTCAAGCTCGTTCTGTGTTGCACAAGGAAGCGCAATATCCGCTTTGATGCTCCAAACACCCTTACCTTCGTGATACTCGGAATTTGGTCTGTAGTTCTTATATTCGGTAAGTCTCTGTCTCTTTACTTCCTTGATTTCTTTAAGAGCAGCAACATCAATACCGTCAGGATCATATACCCAGCCGTTTGAATCGGATACTGTAACAACCTTTGCACCGAGCTGTTGTGCTTTCTCCACAGCATAAATTGCAACATTACCGCTTCCTGAAACGACTACGGTTTTTCCTTTGATATCCTTTCCGTTTTTCTTAAGCATTTCATCGGTAAGATACAAAAGACCATAACCGGTTGCTTCTGTTCTCGCAAGTGAACCGCCATATGAAAGACCTTTTCCTGTAAGAACGCCTTCAAACAAGCCTCTGAGCTTTTTATACTGTCCGAACATATATCCGATTTCTCTTGCACCTGTACCAATATCTCCGGCAGGAACATCAGTATCAGCACCGATATATTTACAAAGCTCACTCATAAAGCTTTGGCAAAATGCCATAATCTCTCTGTCAGATTTTCCTTTGGGATTGAAATCACTGCCTCCCTTACCGCCGCCAATCGGAAGCCCGGTAAGTGAATTTTTGAAAATCTGCTCAAATCCTAAGAACTTAATGATTCCGATATTAACTGACGGATGAAGTCTCAAGCCGCCTTTGTATGGGCCGATTGCACTGTTAAACTGTACACGGTATCCGGTATTAACCTGAACATCACCCTTATCATCAATCCACGGTACCCTGAACTTGATTTGTCTTTCGGGATTAACGAGTCTTTCAAGCAGTGCATCTCTTCTATACGCTGCCTCATTTGCGTCAACAACAGGTCTGATTGAGTCAAGAACTTCACGAACCGCCTGATGGAATTCCGGTTCATTAGGATTTTCTCTTTCAACCCTTTCGATTACTTCATCTACATACGACATTTTTTGTTCCTCCTTTAGCAGCGAAAAGAAAAAAAGCGCCTCCAAGAGTATAGAAATACTCTTAAAGACGCCATTGCCTTATCTCCACAAACTCATATTATATTGTTAAAACAAAAGAAGCGTCCTCGAGAACCGAATCTCGAAGACGCCTTTGCCTTCAACTGCACACATTATACACCCAATTTTTTTATTTGTCAACCCTTTTTTTGAATTTTTTACTAAAAAACTTTCAGATATTTGGTAAATTTGCGTTTTTCTCTTGACAAATTTGAAATTTTAGTATATAATGGTTGCAGATGAGCAAAGACGTTCATTCATTTAGAAGAATTTTCTTCTAAGTGAGTGACGTCTTTTTTTGTTTATTTATTCGTTTTATTATTTGCATGAAAGGACGTGGACCTATGAACACAGAAGGTCAGGTACGAATCCCTTCCGGATGTGCAATTGCTGCAGTTATATCTAAAGAAGGAAATCGCATGACGGGTGAAAAAATAATAGAAGCTATGAAACCTATGCATGACCGCAGCAACGGTCTCGGCGGTGGTTTTGCCGCTTATGGCATATACCCCGAATATAAAGAGTTTTACGCGCTTCACTTTTTCTTTAATGACCGCACCACCCGAAAGGACTGTGAAAAATTTTTAAAGGAAAGATTTGAAATTGTCAAGTCCGAAATTCTCCCTACACGGAAAATCCCCCAAATTACGGACGAGCCTGTTATATGGAGATATTTTGTAGCACCATTAAAATCTGTACTTCTCTCCATGCAGCTTGATGAAAACGAGTTCGTTGCAAGAACTGTAATGAAAATAAATACAGAAATGCCCGGAGCATACGTATTTTCAAGCGGTAAAAATATGGGAACATTCAAGGCGGTAGGTTTTCCGGAGGATGTCGGTGTGTTTTATAAGCTTGATGAATACGAAGGCTATTCGTGGACAGCACACGGTCGTTATCCTACCAATACTCCCGGTTGGTGGGGCGGTGCTCATCCGTTTACACTTCTTGATTATTCAATAGTACATAATGGTGAAATATCATCCTATGATGCTAACCGCCGTTTTATAGAAATGTTTGGATACAAGTGTACACTCCAGACCGATACAGAGGTTATTACATATATAATGGATTATCTGCTCCGCAGACAAGGGCTATCACTTGGCGAAGCCGCAAGTGTTATTGCTGCACCATTCTGGAGCACTATAGAAAATAAGACAGATTTTGAGGATAAAGAAAAACATATTTATCTTCGTACACTGTTTCCGAGTCTCCTGATTACAGGACCGTTTTCTATTGTGTTTGGTTTTAACGGAGGACTTATGGCTCTTAATGACCGCTTGAAGCTCCGCAGTATGGTAGTCGGTGAAAAAGACGACAAAGTATTTATTGCAAGCGAAGAAGCCGCTATCCGTGTAATGGAACCTGATGCTGAAAACATTTGGGCACCTGCCGGCGGAGAACCTGTTATCATCAAAATGGAGGAAGGTGTTAAGTTATGAGCGTAGAATTTATCTATCCTGAATTTGAAGTTATAAGAAATCAGAATCGCTGTATCGGCTGCCGTGTCTGTGAAAGACAATGTGCAAATGAAGTACATACATACGATGAAGAAAACAAAATGCTCATAAGTGACGAAACCAAATGTGTAAACTGTCAGCGTTGTGTTTCTCTTTGCCCTACAAGAGCGTTAAAAATTGTTAAAAGCGACTGCACACTTCGTGAAAATGCAAACTGGCAGAATGATACCATTAAAGAAATATATAAGCAGGCTTCAAGCGGCGGTGTTCTGCTTTCATCTATGGGTAATCCCAAACCACTTCCGGTATATTGGGATAAAATCCTGATTAACGCATCTCAGGTAACAAACCCTCCTATTGATCCGCTCCGTGAACCAATGGAAACCCGTGTTTTCCTTGGCAAAAAGCCCGAAAAGATTCAGCGAGATGAAAACGGGAAGTTAAAGTGCGAGTTACCTCCTCAGCTTGAGCTTTCAATGCCGGTTATGTTCTCCGCAATGAGCTACGGTTCTATCAGCTATAACGCACATGAATCTTTGGCAAGAGCCGCTACCGAGCTTGGTATTTTATATAACACAGGAGAGGGCGGTTTGCACGAGGATTTCTATTGTTACGGAGAAAATACAATTGTTCAGGTAGCCTCCGGTCGTTTCGGTGTTCACAAGGATTACTTAGAGGCAGGTGCAGCCGTTGAAATTAAGATGGGACAAGGTGCAAAGCCGGGTATCGGCGGACATCTGCCGGGAGCAAAAATTGTCGGAGATGTATCAAGGACAAGAATGATTCCTGAAGGCAGTGATGCTATTTCTCCCGCTCCGCATCACGATATCTACTCTATCGAGGATTTAAGGCAACTTGTATTCTCTCTTAAAGAGGCAACAGAATACAAAAAGCCGATTATTGTAAAAGTTGCGGCAGTTCATAATATTGCCGCTATTGCAAGCGGTATCGCACGAAGCGGTGCTGATATTATTGCAATAGATGGTTTTCGTGGCGGCACAGGTGCCGCTCCGACTCGCATCCGTGACAATGTTGGCATCCCGATTGAGCTTGCACTTGCATCTGTTGACCAAAGGCTTCGTGATGAGGGTATCAGAAACAATGTCTCTTTAGTTGTAGGCGGTTCTATCCGCAGTGCGGCAGATGTTGTTAAGGCGATAGCATTGGGAGCAGATGCTTGCTATATTGCTACGGCGGCGCTCCTTGCTCTCGGATGTCACCTTTGCCGTACCTGTCAGACCGGCAAGTGTAATTGGGGTATCGCAACACAAAGACCTGAGCTTGTAAAAAGACTTAACCCTGATATGGGAAGCGAACGCTTAATAAATTTGATGAATGCTTGGAGACACG
This sequence comes from Eubacteriales bacterium, assembly GCA_045124505.1. Taxonomy (GTDB): domain Bacteria; phylum Bacillota; class Clostridia; order Oscillospirales; family CAG-272; genus RGIG7213. The sequence goes on along the minus strand of JBGVLZ010000078.1, from coordinate 145 downwards.
AGATTAAAGAGCTTATGGGCGGTATGGGTATCAACTCAATTGAATCGCTCCGTGGAAACAGATTGATGCTTCGCGGTGTCGGTCTTACCGATAAAGAGCTTTCTATCCTTGGCATTTCTCATGCAGGAGAGTGATAAAAATGAAA
>JBGVLZ010000077.1:0-11083 GCA_045124505.1 Eubacteriales bacterium | reverse complement strand
TCCAAGTTTTAATTTTACGTAGTTTATATCCAAAGATTTATAAACTTGTTCTATTTGTTTGTAAGACGGACTTTCTATTGCACTTATATTATTACGTCCTAAAAGAGAAGTGATTTGCCCGTAAAGATATTCCGAACCAGCACCGATAACGATTTGTTCAGGAACGGCGTGAATACCACGGCTTCGAGCAAGATATAAACTGATGTTCTTACGCAACTCGTAGCAACCTAAATTGTCCGACCGCTCTAATATGTTTTCGTCTAAATCACTGAGAACCTTGCGCATGGATTTTGCAAGAGAAGAAAAGGGGAAGGATAAATCGTCTAATCCGTTTATTGTGGCTAAATTGTTTTTATGTAAATGCTCGGTTGTGGAATAAGAGGCAAACCCGACGTTTGGTTTGAAGATTACAAAATAGCCGCTCCGTTCTTTAGATTCGATATAACCTTCTTGGATGAGCAGGTCATAAGCGTGTTCTACCGTTATAATGCTTAAATTCGTTTCCGAACAGGTTACTCGTTTGGAGGGTAGTTTTGTCTTATACGGATAAACGCCTTGCACGATATCGTCTCTAAAAAATTGATATAACTGTATGTAGGCAGGAACGCCACTGTTTACGTCTATTGTGTAATTCATCTGGTATTATAAAATACTCCTTATTTGACTATTTTCATATATCCAAATTTATTGTATAATAATTCTAATAAAAAGTCAATGAGAAAAATCCCTATGTGGAAAAATAATAGTTAAGGAATGAGAGGAAAGCAATTATGAAAAACGTAACGACGAAAAAACTTGTAATGACGGCGCTAATGATGGCGCTGACGATGGTAGCGACGATGTTTATTAGAATTCCGCTTCCGTTAGGCTACGTGAACTTGGGCGACGTGTTCGTTTTAATGTCCGTCTTTGTTTTGGGGCCTGTTTACGGAACGATCGCAGCTGGAGTTGGTTCAGGGCTGGCGGATTTGTTTGGATACATTACATACGCGCCGGGAACGCTTATCATCAAGTCGGCGATGGCATTTGTTGCTTGGCTGATTTACAAGCTTTTATCAAAGGCAACCGGTAAGGAAATGCTTGGGGAAATCGTTGGTGGTATCGTAGGAGCGCTGGTTATGGCGACGGGGTATTTCTTCTATGAAATCATGTTCTTTACAACGGCAGGCGTTGCGATTGTAAACGCGCCTTGGAACCTTTTGCAAGGCGGTGTCGGCGTGGCATTATCCGTAATTATTATCAGAGTGTTAAAAGCTACGAAGGCGTTAGAAAAATTGAATTTAGATAAATAAATACTGAAGATTCATAGAAAAATCCCGATTGTTTAACAATAACAGTCGGGATTTCTATTTGTAAGTTTGTATAATGTTTTCGGCAATTTCTCTACGTGTAACACATCTGTCCATCGCTTGTTTTTCAATATATCGATGTGCGTCGGCTTCGGTCATTCCAAGCGAATTTATAAGTGCCCATTTTGCGCGGTTTATAAGTTTAATTTCTTCCATCTTCTCTTGAAGAGAAAGGTTTTTTGTTTGCATATTTCTCAGTCGCTCTCTCGTTGCTTTAAGCCAATCCAAAGCTTGTGATATTGCTTGAGCGGGGACAGGCTTGTGGAGAGTGAAAACGCCGTAATCACGAACCTTTTCGTAGATACTCGTATACATATCGTTGCGTACGAATAAAAGAACGACAGAGGTTTTGTTGCTTGAAACGTCTATTGCAAGTTTAACTCCATAATCGTCAGGCAGTGGAGCGTTAATAATTATGATATCATAAACGCGTTCGGTAACGTTGCGTTGTGCTTCATTTACGCTTTTAGCAAAAGTAATCGGCGAATAAGTAGCTCCCGGTAACAGTTTTACGATATTATCGTTAAACGAATTTGAAGCCGAAACGATGAGAACGCTATATACATGTTCTTCAAATGGCATCGTTTGATTCCTCCCAAATTAGATTTATTTTTCTACATTGCAATAAGCCGAAATAATTAGGGGAGAAAGATATTTTTTAATAAATTTACTGTTTTGTGCTATTTCAGACGCTTGCTTCAAAGAAGTTGGTAACGTCTTAAATTTTTGGAGCATTGTTTCAGGTGCTGTATAAAGGTTGATATTGGCGGGCTTTGGTAATACTGATTTTTTCTTGATGCCGTCGATAGCCGCATAAATCATCAAAGCAAAAGCAAGATACGGATTCGCAGCGGGATCGGGAGAGCGAAGCTCTGCACGTTTGAATTCACCTACGGCCGCTGGAATGCGAATTAGTTGAGAGCGGTTTTGTGCAGACCAAGAAATATAAGCGGGTGCTTTATTGTTGCCTAATCTTTCGTAAGATTGTTCGGTCGGATTTAAAAATAAAGTCATGTCTGCGACGTGTTTAAGTATTCCGGAGATGGCCTGTGGAAGCACGTCGGAACCGTTGCTGTCTTTTACGGAAAAGTTAATATGAAATCCATTACCCGGCTCGTCTTTTAAAGGCTTTGGAGAAAAATTTGCAGAAACTCCGTTTCTATTCACAACTGCTTTTACCACAGAACAAAACGTCATGGCGTTATCAGCCGCCTCTAACGGAGAATCGTATTTAAAGTCAATTTCGTTTTGGCCCGGACCTTCTTCATGGTGTGAACTTTCAGGATAAATATCCATTTGCTCCAAAGTTAAGCAAATTTCACGTCGAATATTTTCGCCCTTATCTTCAGGAGCGATGTCCATATATCCGGCATTGTCATAGGTTACGGTTGACGGATATCCGTCTTCATTTAATTTGAAAAGATAAAATTCCATTTCAGGCCCAAACTTAAAAGAAAGCCCTGCGTTTTCAGCTTCACGAATAGCGTTTTTTAGAATAGAGCGTGTATCACCCTCAAAAGGCTTTCCGTCGGGATAGGTAATATCGCAATACATACGTACAACTTTGCCGTGTTCGGGACGCCAAGGCAAAATGACGAGAGTAGAAGGATCAGGGTGAAGAAACAAATCGGAATGTGTTTCGTCACCGAAACCATTTATTGCTGATGCGTCTATTGCAATTCCATATTCAAAAGCGCGCTGTAATTCTTTTTCCATGATGGAAATGTTTTTTTGCTTACCGAAAACGTCGCAAAAAGCAAGACGTATAAACTTAACGTCTTCTTCTTTCACAAACTGTAATACTTCTTGTTTTGAATATTTCATATTGCACCTACCTATTTTTAATTCATAACGTACATTTGTTTATATGGATTTTTACTGTCGGGAGTAATAATGGTAAAAGGGGCGTTTAACACGTCTTTTAAATCGAAGCCGAACAAGCTGCAAAATTCCGAGATGTAATTGATGAATTCCGCAAGTTGTTCTTTTGTCGCAGGAACGGCATGAACGTTTTTAGGGAATCGGATATTTTTGCAATCCGAACGGAGAAGCATTGTTCCGCCGTGCATACCTGTACAGGGGAAGTTGCCTACAATATCTTTATCGGAATTTAAGCCTAACGCAATAATTACGCCACCGGCTTGATATTCGCCTAAAAAACTACCCGTCGAACCGCCGATAACAATAACGGGAATCTTATCATTATATGCTTTCATATGAATTCCGGCACGATATCCGGCATTTCCTTTGATGAAGATTTTTCCGCCACGCATAGCGTAGCCGGCGGCATCGCCAATGTTCCCGTGTATTACGATTTTACCTTCGTTCATTGTGTCGCCAACAGCGTCTTGCGCATTACCGTTTACAACGATTTCGGCACCGTTAAGATATGCACCAAGCGCATTTCCCGGTGTTCCGTTTATCGTGATAAATTTGGAACTTAAACCGGCAGCAATAAAGCGTTGTCCGAGGCAATCGTTAATAACGCAGTCGTTTTCGCTTTTTCTTACAATATCGTTTAGTGCGTCAAAATTAAGATCTTTTGCACTTAATAATAACATTATACCATACCTCCAAGTTTTTTTCTACGATTTTCAACATCAAAAACGGATAAAGTGGGTGAAATTTTTAATAATTGTGTATTAACGGAAGCAAGAGGTGTTTTCTCGCGAATGAAAGACGTGTAAATACCAGCTCTTGCAATTTCGCCGATAAGCATAAATCCGACGAGACAACCATCTTTTATAAATAATCTTTTGATGGATTTATCCGTTTTTTCTTCATACATCTCACCTGTATAGCTCCCGGCGGTGAGAGCATGAAAGCCAAAGAAGCCGATAGCGTTCATAGGAATGCCATAGTCGTAAATAGTGGACCCGCCTGCCATATTGATTCCCGCACAATTACCCTGCATAACAGCATTTGGCCAGATAGCAAGGATGCGGTTTGCTTTTATCGAGGCGTCGTAACCTTGCGCACAGTCCCCGATAGCATAAACGTTTTCCAAAGACGTTTTCATTGCGGTATCAACGATAATACCGCGATCGGTATTGCAACCGACGTCTTTTACAAGCGCAATATTTGGGCGAACGCCAACAGCAAGAACAAGCACGTCGAATTCTATTGTTTTCCCACTGCTCATTGTTGCAACGTTCCCATCAAATGCGTTTGCACTGTCACCAAGCATAAAAGAAATACCGTTTTCTTCTAATTTTTTTTGCATAAATAATGCACATTCATCGTCGAGAATACTTGAAAGGACACGTGTAGCAAGGTCGCAAACAATGATAGAAGAAACTCTGCCTGAAAGCCCTTCCGCACATTTTAATCCAATAAGCCCTGCACCGACAATCAAAACACGGGAAGATGGCAAAATAGCGTTTTCGAGAGCAAGTGCATCTTCTTCCGTCATAAAACTGAATTTGTTTTTTACTGTTTCAAGCCCTTTAAAAGGAGGAACAAAAGGAGATGAACCCGTCGCAATGCAAAGTTTGTCATATTTGATTTTTTCTTTTCCTACGGCTACAATTTTGTTATCGGGATCGATTTTATCTGCTTTGCCGTACACGATCTCACAATTATTTTCTTTGTAAAAAGAGTCGGGGCGGTATTGCATTTTTTTAAAATCGGTTTTACCTTGGAGATAGTAGGAAATAAGAGGACGACAATATACAGGCTTATTTTCACCTGAAATTAATATAATTTTACCGGTTTTATCAATACTGCGGATTCCTTCGATACAGCCAACGGAAGCAACGCCACCGCCAATAATAACGTAATTTTTCATATCAATTTCTCTCCTCGTAAACAATGGCTTTATTAGGGCAACCTTTTACACAAGCAGGTGTGCCACAGGAATTATTAATGCACAGTTCACATTTTTGAACGGCATGGTCGTTTGACGCGGAAACTGCACCGTAAGGGCAAACCAGGATACAGGTAAAACAACCGATACATTTGTTTTGGTCGATAGTAACAACTCCGTTGGTTTTCGTCAATGCGCCGGAAATACAGCTTTTAATACAAATGGGGTCTTCACAGTGCCTACAAGATACTGCATACGTAATTTTATTATCTTCTTCTACGTGGATTTTGGGCTTAATTTCTTTGTTTTTTAAAGCCTTAACCATATTTTTCTCGCCAGAATTAGCAAAAGCACAGTTATATTCACAAAGGTGACAGCCTAAACACCATTCTTCATTAACGTAAATTCTTTTCATTCTCCTGCGTGTGAGATACCGAGTATCTCAAGCTCCTTTTCAGTTATTCCGATGCCACGAAGCATCAATCGGTTGCCGCGTAAAGTTTCGATAGAGTTAATACCCATACCGCCCATCAATTCTTTGATTTCGTGTTTCCAAGCGGTCATAAGGTTTATGAGTCGCTTGCTGCCTATTTCAGGATTTAAACGCTTTACAAGTTCAGGATTTTGCGTTGCGATACCCCAATTACATTTACCTGTTTGACAAGTTCTGCAAAGGTGGCAGCCAAGTGCAAGAAGGGCAGCGGTGGCAACGTAGCAAGCGTCTGCACCGAGGGCAATTGCTTTTACGACGTCAGAGGCAGAGCGGATACTTCCCCCGACAACAAGTGCAACGTTGTTTCGTATTCCTTCGTCACGTAATCGTTTATCACAGGCGGCAAGTGCAAGCTCGATAGGAATACCTACGTTATCGCGGATACGAGTAGGGGCCGCACCCGTGCCGCCGCGGAATCCGTCGATTGCGATGATATCCGCACCGCTTCGTGCAATACCGCTTGCAATAGCGGCAATATTATGTACGGCAGCCACTTTTACGATAACGGGTTTTTTATAATTCGTCGCTTCCTTTAAGGAGAAAACGAGTTGTCTTAAATCTTCTATTGAGTAAATATCGTGATGTGGAGCAGGGGAAATAGCGTCGCTACCTTCGGGAATCATACGCGTTCTTGAAACGTCTCCGACAATTTTGGTCCCGGGCAAATGCCCGCCTATTCCTGGTTTTGCACCTTGTCCCATTTTAATTTCAATTGCAGCACCTGCGTTTAGGTATTTTTCATGCACGCCAAAACGTCCTGATGCTACTTGAACAATGGTGTTTTCGCCGTAAACGTAGAAGTCTTCGTGCAGACCGCCTTCACCCGTATTGTAGCATATTCCTAATTCTTGAGCCGCAAGGGCAAGGCTTTTGTGCGCGTTGTAACTGATAGAACCATAGCTCATGGCGGAAAACATGACGGGTATGGAAAGCTCAATTTGAGGGGAAAGATTATTTTTTATGTTGCCGTCGGCGTCGCGTTCGATTTTAGAAGGTTTTTTTCCGAGAAATACTTTTGTTTCCATCGGTTCACGCAGTGGATCGATAGAGGGGTTCGTGACCTGCGATGCGTTGATTAAAATCTTATCCCAATAAACGGGAAAGGGATTTGGGTTTCCCATCGACGAGAGAAGAACGCCGCCGCTGTTTGCTTGTTTATATATTTCTTTGATTGTAGCGTCCGACCAGTTTGCATTTTCTCTTAAACGGCAATCGTTTTTTACAATTTTTAACGCTTTTGTAGGACAGAGAGATACGCAACGTTGACAGTTAACGCATTTGGATTCGTCTGCAAGCATTATTTTGTTATCTTCGTCATAGGAATGCACTTCATTGGAGCATTGTCGCTCACAAACTCTGCAACCGATACAACGGTTTTGATTTCTTATAACTTCAAATTCGGGATTTATATATACAACACTCATTAGAATTTACCTTCCTTTACTTTTACAATGACGGGTTCGCCCCCTGCTGGAGCATAAATATGCATTGCGTTGGGTTCCATTTTTCTTATTGCGGCTTCTTCGCTTGCAATAAATACTTTGTCTTCATATTCGCCAACGACCATAGAACGGAGTTTCAATCGGTCATTAAGAGCCATAAGTCCACCGTTGAAACCCAAAACAATGGAAAAAGGCCCTGTTACAAGTAGGCTGGAAAATACCGTTCTTAAATAAGTTAGCTTTTCCTTCTCTTTCTCAGATTTTCTTTTTATAGTGTCCCAGAACGGCGCGGCAATTACGGATGCAGTTTCTTCAAGAGTCAATCCTTGGCGACGGATAAGATAATCTGCTATATACGTAATTACTTCTGTGTCCGTTTGCAACGTACATTTATAACCGAACATTTCTATAAACCTGCGGTTAGCGTCATACGAGGAAATTTCTCCGTTGTGAACAATCGAATAATCAAGTAATGCAAAAGGATGCGCACCTCCCCACCAACCGGGTGTATTCGTAGGATATCTGCCGTGCGCAGTCCAAGAATATGCCTCATATTCTTCAAGACGGTAAAATCTTCCAACGTCTTCGGGGAAACCGACAGCTTTGAATACTCCCATGTTTTTACCGCAAGAGAAAACGTAGGCACCTTTGATTTCCGTATTAATTCTCGTAACGATGCGCATGACGTATTCTTTTTCGTCTAATTGCATAGAAGCAAGAACAGAAGCGAGTGGGGAGACGAAATATCTCCATATAAGCGGTTCGTCCGTGATCTCGGGAATTTTCCGTGTGGGGATAATTTCAGCGCGGACTACTTCAAAACTGTCTTTGAGAAATCTTTCACATTCTTCACGGCAACATTGATTATTATAGAATAAATGCAGTGCATACTGTTCCTTATATTCAGGATAAATGCCGTATGCGGCAAAACCACCGCCGAGACCGTTGCTACGATCATGCATGGGTTTCATGCTTTCTATAATTTTCTCGCCGGTCATTTTATTTCCTTCCTTGGAAATAACAGCGGCGATAGCGCAACCTGAGGGGATTCTGATTTGACCTTCTTTTTGCATAATAATACCTCTAAACGGAAAAATAAATAGAAAAAGGCGTTCACCGAAGGACTAACCTTCAATGAACGCCTTTGCTCATCTTTACACAACATTTTACTCAAATGAAAAAGATTTGTCAACTATAACAAATAAAAAAAATGAAAAATTTTTTTTGAAAAAATGATAAAAAAATTGTTGACAAATCAGTTTTGAAAGAATATAATTATGGCATAAAAAGGAAAGGCAATGGCGTCTTTGAGAAAATTTTCTCATAGGCGTTTTTCTTTTTTATCGTTATAAAAAAACAAAAAGATATTATTTTGTAAGACAAAGGCAATGGCGTCTTTTAAGAAATTCTTGAAAGCTCCATTGTCTTATTTTTTATAAAGGAGTTAGAATTATGAACACAGTAACAGAAACATTTGGCAGCCTTGTATTTGACGACAGAGTAATGAAGGCGAATTTGTCCGCTAAAGTATATCAATCTCTTAAAAAGACGATAGACGAAGGGACGGAACTTGATCTTTCCGTGGCAAATGCAGTTGCCTCAGCAATGAAAGATTGGGCGGTAGCTAACGGTGCAACACATTTTACGCATTGGTTTCAGCCGCTCACGGGTATTACAGCCGAAAAACACGACAGTTTTATTACTCCTGCACCCGACGGCAGAGTGATTATGGAGTTTTCTGGTAAAGAACTTATAAAAGGCGAACCGGATGCGTCAAGTTTTCCTTCGGGCGGTATAAGAGCGACGTTTGAGGCGAGGGGTTATACCGCTTGGGATCCTACTTCTTATGCCTTTATTAAAGGCAAAACGCTTTGTATTCCTACGGCTTTTTGTTCGTATGGAGGCGAAGCGCTCGATAAAAAAACACCGCTTCTTCGTTCGATGGAAGCGCTTAATAAACAGGCTTTGCGTATTTTGAGACTTTTTGGGAATAACGACGTTAAATATGTTCGCACGTCGGTTGGTCCGGAACAGGAATATTTCCTTATCGACAAAGAAATGTTTGATAAGAGAAAAGATCTCGTATTTACTGGAAGAACGCTTTTTGGGGCAAAAGCACCGAAAGGGCAGGAAATGGAAGACCATTATTTTGGCGTAATCAAACCGAGAGTTGCGGCCTTTATGGCAGAACTTAATGAAGAACTTTGGAAACTCGGTATTCTTGCAAAAACCGAACATAACGAAGTGGCGCCCGCTCAGCACGAACTTGCTCCGATTTATACAACGACGAATATTGCTACCGACCACAACCAACTTACTATGGAAATTATGCAAAAGGTTGCACTTAAACACGGTCTTGTATGCGTACTCCACGAAAAGCCGTTTGCAGGAGTAAACGGTAGCGGGAAGCATAATAACTGGTCAATGGCAACGGATACAGGAGTGAATTTGCTTTCTCCGGGCGAAACGCCTTATGAAAACGCACAGTTCTTGATTTTTCTTTGCGCAGTAATCAAAGCGGTTGATAATTATCAAGATTTACTCCGTATCTCTGTGGCAACGGCAGGGAACGACCATCGTTTGGGGGCAAACGAGGCGCCTCCCGCAGTGGTTTCTATCTTCCTTGGGGACGAGCTTGCTGCAATTTTGGAAGCAATTGAAAGCGATAAGCCTTATGCGGGAACAAAGAAAACGACGTTAAAACTCGGCGTTGACGTTCTTCCTAAATTTGCACGTGATACGACGGATAGAAACCGTACGTCTCCGTTTGCGTTTACAGGCAATAAGTTTGAATTCCGCATGCTCGGTTCTTCCAACAGTATTTCCTGTGCAAATATTATGCTCAACAGTGCAGTAGCGGAATCACTCAAGATTTATGCGGACAGATTGGAAGGGGTAGATAATTTCGAGCAGTCGCTTCACGATATGATAAAAAAGACAATAAAAGACCATAAGCGTATTCTGTTTAACGGCAACGGTTATGACGAAACGTGGATTGAAGAAGCGGAAAAGCGTGGGCTTATGAATTATCGTACTACGCCCGATTGTATGCCGCATCTTCTAGATAAAAAGAACGTGGAAATGCTGACGTCGCATAAGGTATTTACCGAAACCGAACTTAAATCCCGCTGTGAAATTATGCTTGATAACTACTGCAAAACGGTTGTTATCGAAGCGAATACTATGGTGGATATGGCGAGAAAACAGATATTGCCGGCTGTGGAAGCTTACGTGAAAGAAGTATCGAAAACAGCGGTGGCGAAGAAACAATTTGCTCCCGACGCGTCTTGTGAATATGAAAAGAAAACGGTCACGAAACTGTCGCTTCTCATGGAACAGATTTTGGATAAAACAGAAACGCTTGAAGACGAGATAATGAAACTTAAATTTATCTCCGACGTAAAACAAGAAAGCTATGCAATACGTGACAGTATTCTTCCGAAGATGGGCGAGCTTCGTGCCGTTGCCGATGAGGCGGAAACGCTTACGGCGGATAAATATTGGCCGTTCCCGACCTATGGCGAACTGCTTTTTGGGGTAAAATAAAAATATAATAAACAAAGACGTTTGAGAAAAGAGAAGTAATACAGGTGTTCGCGCACAGAGAGTATAGAAAGGTGAGAACTATACGGTAGGGCTTGTACGAATAACACTTTTCGAGTTGCAATCTGAAAAAGGAATTTTAGTAGGTGCGCCGTTCGGTCGTGCGTCAATCGACACAGCCTTGATGGAGGCGAAAATGAAGAACAAATATAGGTGGCACCGCGAGTACAGCACTTGCCCTATAGGATGCTGAATTTACTAAATTAGAGGTATTTTATATGTGTTCAATTATAGGTTATTGCGGAAGCGGTGCCACTTATTCTACTTTTTTGGACGGTTTTTCCAAAACGGTTTCTCGTGGACCTGACGATATGAAGATTGTAGATACAGGTAAAGGTTTGCTTGGATTTCGCAGACTTGCAATTATGGGACTCACTCCCGAGGGTATGCA
>JBGVLZ010000076.1:0-46616 GCA_045124505.1 Eubacteriales bacterium | reverse complement strand
GGCTTTCACCTCTTACAGTAGCCATTCTGACAAGGATCATACCATTTTCTTCATCAACGGTGTACTTGCTGCCGGATACTACTGTGATAGCTTCGGGTTCTTCTACAACTACTGTTGCCTTACCTGCTGTATTAGATGTAGGAAGGAACTCTGTTTCGTCCATATTGAGGAATGCGTCGCCGATTGTGGAAGGAACATATTCAAATGTATAAACTGTACCGTTCTTAGCATCAGCGGGAACAAGGAAGTTCAGCTTAATAAGTGTGCCGTTAGCAACAGCTTCATCAAACGCACCGTTGAAAAGAACGAAGTCAACTTCACCTGCGTTGCCCTTAGCAACTTTGGAACCAGAATCAAATGATGTGAATACATTACCAGCTGTATAGCCCTTGAATGTAAGAGCTGCATCGTGCTTAAGTGTACCGTTAGCGAAATAGATTGCAGCGTCACCTGTAAGAACTACAGGAACGGAGATCTGCGCACCGGGTGTAGCAACGATATCTGTAGGAATGCTTACTGCAAGGGATGTTGCAGGAGCTGTGTATGCACCAACCTTGATGTTGTCGATGCAGAAAGAAGTGTTACGTGTACCGAAACCAACTCTCTTGTAGTAGGAAAGAAGAGCCTTATCTGTAGTTGCAACTGCTGCGCCTGTTGCATCGTAGATTGTAGCTGTCTTGTAGTATCTTTCGGAGAAATCACCAAAGTTACCGCAAGAGAAGTTATTGTATACACCGTCGTTGGAGTACTTGATAGTAGCAGCTACCTTACCTGCAACTGAGATAGTGATCTTACCCTGGTTATCATCCTTTACATTGATTGTCTGGAAGGAATCAAGTGAAGGAACCGTAACTGTTGTAGCTATCTTACCTGCGTAGCTGTCCCAGTGAGTATTTGTCTCGTCAAATGTGTAAACACCGATTTCCATCGTTGTAGCACTTACAAGACGAATGAAGATACCTGTATGACCACTGTATGAAGCAGTACTGCTGAAAGGACCTTCAGAAAGGGGGAAGTGTGTATCTGTGTCAACAGATGTAGCTTCAGCGGAGTCGTTTGCATAGTTAAGGAAGATACTTGCGGAACCGCTAGAATAACCCTTAACGTCAACACTGAATTCATAAGGAGCATTCCATCTTATGTCAGGTGTAAGTTCCATAAAGCCGTCGAGTTTAACGTACTTGTTGGAGCCGTCAACTACAACAGTAGAAGCGTTACCGCCTGCAGTACGGGGAGACCACATGCTTCTGATCGGGTTGCCGCTTGTCATGATATCAAATCCGTTTGTCAAAGCAGCATCCTGGAAATCCATATTAATAACGGAAAGGTCGCCTGTGTAGAGGCTGGGAACTGTTTCACCTGCAACAGCTGTAGCTGTGAGTGTGAGGTTGATCGTGCCAACGATATATTCGCTACCGTCAGCGAGCTTTGCATAGTTGTAAAGCTTGTGTGTACCTTCACTAAGTCCTGTTACAGGAACCTGTGTGTAGTAACGAGCGCTGTATTTCTGGTTAACAGCTACGCCTGCGCCCTTGAAGGATGCATCATATACAACAGAAGCGCCGTTTATGGAGTAACCGTAAGCGGAGATATCCTGTGTATCAACAGCAAACCAACCGAAGAATGTAACGTGTGTCTTTGAACCCTTTGCAATGCTTACGGATACATCTGTACCGTTGCCGCCACCGACAGTCAAAAGTTTGTCAGAAAAGTCAGCACTTGAAACATAGTCGAGGTTCGAATACGCATTAGCGGAATCAGCAATAGTTGTCCAATTTGCCGCTGCGCTTGCAGTAAAGGGAACCATAGCGAGAACCATTACTGCTACAAGTAAAACTGATAATATTTTTTTCATGTTTCCTCCTTAAAAAATATAGTTTACATGGTAGCCTTATTATAACAAGCAAACTCAAATTTGTCAATACTTTAAATTGTTTTTTTTATTTTTATAGCAAATTTGCACAAAAAGCGAACTCGTACACTGTAAAAAAAGCCGAAAAAACATTTGGGGTTTTGACCTTTTTTCGGTCAAAACCCCATTATAAATTGTTTTTATATATAATTTTTATACAATTTTACTATATTTATTCGGATTCTTTGTTCTTTTTTGACTTAAGTGCCGCACCTATGACGATACCGCCAGCCATACCTACGAGGAATGCCGCAACAACAGACACTACAAGAACAGATACTGCAATACCGGATTTATTTTCGGAAGCAGTGCCTTCTCCTTCTGTATCGCTTTCCATACCGCTTTCTTCACCTGACTGGATGTCTGTTGAAGGTGCTTCTGTGTCAATGCCTGTTTCTGTTGAAGAACCTTCAACAGCTGATGCAAATATTGCAACGGGAACGACCTCATGTGTTTCAATAACAACTTGTCCGTCTACAGACGTGAAGGGGATCTCTGTGAGCACTCCGCCAACCACAGAATAAACGTGTGCGCTTTCGGAATCAATTCCTTCAAGTGCAGGGAACGTCATTTTAACAGTTCCCGTGGGCTGTATCTGTACACCGTTTGCAACAAGTGCGGGGTTGTAGAACTTGAATGCGCCTTCTTTTGCCGCTGCGGCGCAAATATCGTATTCGTCGCCGCTTGTTATTTCCTGTATCATAAATTCTGTGCCAGCGGGTGCTTTTCCTGCAGGAATGAAGCAGGAAACACCTGTAAGCTCATCAACAAGCGTTGTGTCTATAGCAGGTACATCGGGTGCATCAGTATTGTCGGGAACATTGGGAACATCAGGCGCAGTCGTCACAGGAAGAGCCGCACGCTTTACGGTAATTGTATATACCTTCTTTGCACCGCTTTCCGCTGTACATGTGACAGTTACCTTATTATCTGCGCCCGCAACAAGGTTGGATCCGCCCGAAACAGCTACCTTTGCCTTTGCATCAGCCGCCTTTGCCGTTACCTTTACAGAAGATACTCCCGAAGGAACAGATACCGTGTAGGCAGTTGTATTCTTTGAAAATGCAGGTGAAAGCGTCTGGCCCGAAACCGTCAACGATGCAAGATCGGCATTCGTTGAGGGCTTGTAGTTAGGATCGCTCGGACGTGTTATCTTTATTGTATATGTCTTTGTAGCCTTTCCGTCTTCTGCCTGAACCTTGACGTTTACTGTAGTTGTTGAATTTTCCTTGAGAGTAACAGCACCTGTGCCTGTAACCTTTGCCTTTGAATGTGTGGCAGTCGCAGAAACATTTACCTTACTTACTTCATACGGTACAGTAACCGTATACGATACAACATTTTTGTTGAAAGAGGGTGTCAATGCAATAGCCGCACCGCCGTTTGCGTTTGTGAGCTTAAGGCTCGAAAGCGTTGCGTCGGTTGAAGGCGCGGGAGCAGGTGTAGCAATCGCCTTTGTGTAGCTTACCGAAGGAACAGTCTGCTCCTCACACATAATACCTACAACATTAAGAAGGTTGCTGAATCCGACAGTAACAGAAGTGCCTGCTGCAAGAGTTGCCTTCACCTTGAAAGTCATCTGTACGCTGTCGCTTGTTGAAATAACGCTCGCACTGAACGCTGTGAAATGCTTTGTAGCATCATTGTAGTTGAATGTTACAGCTGCGTTGCTGAATTTGGCAGACTGAAATTCTATCTTTGAAGAATCGTATGTAACGTCGCCCTCAAAGCCGTAGAGGTCTGCTGTGTTGAATTTAAGTGTCAAAGTGAGTGTATCGCCTGCTTTGAGTGTTGAGTTACCCGTTACAGTTGCACTTGCCGCACTTACACCTATCATCATAAGAGTCAAAAGCATAGCAACTACAGTTATAAATGATATTATCTTTTTCATAATTATATATACACCGAATGCCTTTCTTTGATCGTTTTTTCTGTATGTTTATATGATACCGAGGTTTGTAAGGTTCATCTGAACAACGTCGGTAATATTAACCTTACCGTCACCGTTGAAGTCAGCCGCTTCAAGCTGTGCACCGACAAGTGTAACACCGTTACCAAGACAGTGGAAGTTTGTTCTTACAACGTCTGTGGTATTTGCCTTACCGTCGCTGTTTACGTCACCCTTGATAATGATCGTAGCTTCAGCAGAATATGAAGTCGCATTTTCCATGAGCTTTATCTTCATGCCTGTTGTTACTACCTTTGTTTTATCCGTTATTTCCTTTGTATCAACACCAAATATCTTGATATATTCACTGTTGTCCATATTACCGAAGAACGATTCTACAGTCGTCTGAGGTGCAATGCCCGTAATCAGACCGTCAGCCGCGGAATATGTGTAAACAGAACTTGTAAACTGTGTCGGGAAGTCAAGCTTTGGCGTCTGACGTGTTTCCTTTTCGGAACAGCGTGAACACTGTCTTGTTTCTTCGCCGTATTCCTTAGCCGTTGCTGTCTTTGTGACAGTCCAGCTTCCCCATCTGTGACCTGTTGCTTTTCTTATAACAGTACCGCAGACTGTACAAACCTGAGGATCTGTACACGTTGCCGCAGGACCTTTCACATGCTCACTGCCAACGGAAACGACAATTCCGCGTCCGTTGCCTGATGCATCCTCTACGACTATTTCATACTTTGTATTTGACGGATCAAGGTTAATAACGCAGGATTTACCCGTAAATTCCTGTGAAACGCCGTTTATATATACCTTAGAAAGATAATCGTCTGTAACTGTAATGGAAGCACTTCCGCAGAATGTTACGTTGCTTGTATTCGCATCTATGCCTGTGCCTGTTATGTTAGGCATAACACGGTCAATAACAAATCCGTCTGTGCTGTAATACGCTGTGTTACCCTTATTATCCGTAACTCTTACGTATACGATATATTCACCGTCTGTTGCGATCGGGAATGAACCGCCCTGAGCGATGTTCTTGATAGGTCTCCAGCCTGTCATTTTTTCAAGCTGTGCCTTTGTGTATACGTTTACCGCCTGGTAATAGTCTATCGAAAGCACTCCCGATGCGTCGCTTTCGCCCGCACCTACTGCATCCTGTGCAGTTATCGTAACACTTACGATATCCTTATAGAATGTATTGAATGATATGCTGTCTTTAAATGTTGTCCATGTGTGGTCGCCGATAACTATCGTAGCCTTCGGAGGTGTCTTATCCTCACTCACGGGAACAGCCTGCTTTTCGACTGCGTTACAACGTGTGCACTTACGCTGCATTTCGCCTTCCTTGGAAAGTGTAGGCTTTTTCGTAACTGTCCAGTCGCCCCAGCTGTGACCGAGCGCATCGACATAATTTTCCTTGTATTCGTCTTCACAACGGCTGCAATCATACAATGTATAGCCCTTTTCAGTACATGTAGGAGCTATTTCCTTTGCAACATGGTTATGTCCCTTTTCATCGATCATACCGGATTCTTCTGCAGAACATACAGAACATATTCTCTTTTTCGTGCCCTTTTCAAGACATGTGCTGTCTTTTACTGTTATCCAGTTGCCCCAGCTGTGTCCTGTAGCATTTACCTGTGTGTCAACGTAGTTTACCGAACAGCGTGAACATGTATGTGTTGTGTAACCCTTTTCTGTACATGTGGGCTTCGTCACAACCGCCTTGTAGTCATGTCCCTTTGCGGGAACAGTGCCTGTTCCTTCAAGCGCACAGATACTGCACACTCTCTTCTTTGAGCCGTCTTCCGTACATGTGCTGTCCTTAACTGTGCTCCATTCGCCCCATACGTGTGAGCAAGCATAGTTACAAGCTGTACATTTGCCGTCCTTGTATGTGTGGGGCTCTGTGTTTGTCACAGCACTACACTTTGTACACGGCTTGAAGTGTCCGCCGACACCGCTGTATTCCCAATTACCCCATGTGTGGTCAAGCATCGGGATGTTGTCGCCTGTCTTTATTTTTACGCTACAAACAGTACAGTATGTGTCTCCCGTATAACCGAATGCACTGCACGTCGGATCTTTCTTTCCTCTTATTTCAGTAGCACCGTGTGAACAGCCGTATCCGCACACCTGACAGTTCATCGCACCGTTATACGAGTGCGCTCCCTTATCTACCTGGGCGGAGCATACACTACAGATCTTATAGTGTTCATTTCCGTTGTGCTTCCAATCGCTGAGATCGTGAGGCAAAGCAGGAATTACTGTACCCTTTTCGACCGTCTTTCCGCACGTGTTACAGTACTTATCGCCTGTGTAACCTTCTTTTGTACACGTTGCGGCAGATGCATTCTTCAAAGTAACTCCGGAATGTGCACATTCATACTTACAAACATTACATTTGCCGTCTGTGTATGTATGCGATCCCTTTGTGCCTGTTGCACCGCACACAGAACATCTTTCTGTATGACTGCTTGCGTCCTTTATCCAATCGTTGAACTTGTGACCTGTTGAAGGCGTTGTATTGCCTGTATATGTGTGTGAACATTCAGAGCATACATAAGTTGTGTAACCGCCTTCGGTACACGTGGGCTTTGTTACAGTTTCGATATAGCTGTGTCCTTTCGCATCGATAACACCTGTTTCAACCATTGCACAGCCTAAACATGTTCTTCTTTTGCTTCCCTTTTCCGTACATGTGCTTTCTGTGATAGTCACCCATCCGCTGAATTCATGTCCTCTTGCCGATGTTTGTGCATCCTTGTAACTATGTCCGCACACAGAACATGTATGCGTTGTATAGCCGCCCTCGGTACACGTAGGAGCTGTTACAACCGAATCATATTTATGTCCGTTTGCTGATATTTCCTTTGTTTCAACAGCATCGCAGGAATAACAAGTCCTCTTCTGCGAACCCTTTTTGTCGCATGTGCTTGCTGTTACAGTCTGCCAATCACCCCATGTGTGTGTACATGCGTATCCACATTCCGTACACTTGCTGTTGCTGTAGTTATGTGCGGACTTTCCTGTGGTTTCTGAGCATTTTGTACATGATCTTTCATGTCCGTTTGCATCGCTTACCCACTGTCCCCATACGTGTTCACAGCCGTGACCGCAAACGCACGCACCGTTTGAATAATCGTGGGGAACCTTTGTGTCTGTTGTACCGCATCTGGTACACTTTTTAGCATGGTATTCCGCATCCGTATACCATTCATCAAACTTGTGTCCGAGTAAGGGAGTTTCGTTATCCTTAAATTCGTAATTACATCCCGATCTTGTACATTCGTGAAGCGTATAACCGCCCTTTGTACAAGTTGAAGCAACAACAGTGGATTTCATTGTATGCTCAAGTGCGGGGATATCACGGCTATCCTTGATGTGACAAACGGAGCATTCCTTTGTCATTTCGCCCTTAACACCGCACTTTGCTTCTTTGGAAACATATTCACTGCCCCATTTGTGTTCGGTACCCGTGGAAAGGATAGCTTCCTTCTTTACATCGCCGCAATTTGCACATTTGTAGGAATTATAACCGTCAGTTGTGCAATCGGGAGCCTTTGTTTCCTGTAATTTGTAATCGTGACCTGTTTTGGAAACGATATTTGTCTTTTCTTCGTATGTACAGCCGCTGCGCTCACACTTGTGAAGCGTGTAACCGTCCTGCGTACACGTTGCCGCAACAACCGTTATCTTTATGATATGCTCAAGGGCGGGGATATCTCTCGTTTCAGTCATGTGGCAAACGGAGCATTCCGTTGTCATCTCACCCTTAACACCGCACTTGGCTTCTTTGGAAACATATTCACTGCCCCAGACATGCTCTGTGCCTGTTGAATATAATGTTTCACGGTAAAAATCTCCGCAGTTATCACATTCATAGTCCTTGTATCCGTTTGAAAGGCAGTCGGGATTTTTTGTCTTGACTATCTTATAACTATGAGTCTTTTGGGGAACTATATTTGTTTTTTCTTCATATGTACAGCCTGCTCTGTTACATTTTTTAAGTGTGTAACCTTCAGATGTACACGTTGCCGCTACCGTAGTTGTCTTGATATCATGCTCAAGGGCGGGGATATCTCTCGTTTCGGTCATGTGACACGTGGAGCATTCCTTTGTCATTTCACCCTTAACACCGCACTTGGCTTCTTTGGAAACATATTCACTGCCCCATGTATGCTCAGAACCGGTAGAATAAAGTATCTCGCGCTCAATTTCTCCGCACTCGGTACATTCATAATCTTTATATCCGTTTGAAAGGCAGTCGGGATTTTTTGTCCTTGATAATTTAAAGTTGTGTTCAGCTTCGGGAATTGCATTACCTTTTGTAACAACAGTCTGACAGTCGTTACAAAATACATCGCCCGAATATCCCGCAGAAGTACAGGTAGGATCGACTTTTCCTACAACAGATATGTTTGCGTGTGTACAAACAGCTTCGCCGTCGCCATCATCATACATATGCACATGGTCATGCACATCATGCTCGTAGTCATGCGCATCTACATCAACTGTAACTTCACCGTCTGTGATGTGTGCGTTCAATGTGCACTCATCGTCAGAAAGTGTTACATATGTAAAATCTATAACGTAAGAGGCGCCAAAGTAATGTATGTGCTCACCGGGGCGGGTTACGGAATTTTCAAATCCTTCGCCGCATGACACAAGAACGCAGTTGCTGTGCATATCGAGAATATGCAAAAGCACCATCACGTTTCTGTATTCCTCAGTCAAAGCACCGTTTGTTACAATAAATACGGTCTTGTCCTTTGATACGGATTCAAGATATCTCGTTAAGGCAGACAGAGCGTTTTCGTCAAATGCCCCTTCTGATATCATACCGTACACGGTGTGATTTTCACTTTCCTCATATTCGCCTGTTTCTGTGATAATACACAGATCAATTGCAAGGGCATCTTCACCTGTCACAGTGTGTGCTGCGGCAGAAAAAGGGAAAACACTTACAATAAAAGATAAGGCAAGTAAAAATGATAAAATTTTCTTCATAGCGATCGTCATCCTCCTGTATTTGTCTTTTCTTTTTTTATGTTTATTTTTTAATGGCATAACTACACATTATAATCGTTTTTATTTTACTCTCAAAATTGTATGAAGTCAATATAAAATATATAAAATTTACAAATAACACTCAATTTGATTTTATTTACGGAATCAAATGTCAGATAAATGTTTGATGCAGAAAGTTTTTCATACATTATGCATAAATTCTTGACAAATCATAAAAAGCGTAATATAATATAGAATAAATATAATAAAAGAGAGATACATAATGATTTATAATAATGTTCTGGAAGCTATCGGTCACACACCGATGATCCGTTTGAGTGAAAAAATGGTTGATAAGGATTCTGCCGATGTCCTTGTGAAATTCGAGGGCTTGAATGTGGGCGGTTCTATCAAAACGAGAACCGCATATAATATGATCCTTGAAGCTGAAAAGCAAGGAATTATCAAGCCTGACACGATCATTGTTGAACCGACAAGCGGAAATCAAGGCATCGGACTTGCTCTTGTCGGCGCTGTCAGAGGATATAAAACGGTAATAATAATGCCCGATTCAGTAAGCGAAGAAAGACGTCTGCTTGTCCGTCATTACGGTGCCGAGGTCGTGCTTGTACACGATGCCGGCAATATAGGGGACTGTATTGATGAATGTTTAAAAACTGCTATAAGAATGAAGGAAAGCGATCCGAGAGTTTTTATTCCCCAACAGTTTGAGAATAAAGCCAATCCAATGGCGCACCGCCACCATACGGCGCTTGAAATTATGGAGCAGGTTGCAGGACCCATACACGGATTTGTTTCGGGAATCGGAACAGGCGGAACAATAACAGGCATTGGCGAGGTTTTGAAAGCACAATACCCCGATATTGAAATATGGGCTGTTGAGCCCGAAAATGCCGCAATACTTGCGGGAGGAACTATCGGAACGCATATCCAGATGGGAATCGGCGACGGACTCATCCCCGATGTCCTCAACTGCGAAATATACAAGGATATATGCATAATCACCGACGATGAAGCAATACAAACAGCAAAAAATCTTGCAAGATGTGAAGGGCTGATGTGCGGTATATCAAGCGGTACAAATGTTGCCGCCGCAATAAAATTGGCAAAAAAGCTCGGCAAGGGAAAAACCGTCATCACCGTACTTCCCGATACAGCTGAACGCTACTTCTCTACCCCGCTTTTCGACGGCGATAATTGATTAGTTTTCTGAATTTGTAGGCATAACCACCACGGATTTGTAAAACGGTAAAATAAGGGGTTGGCTCATTTTGAGGAATTGTTTCCAAAACGAGCCAGCCCATATATTTTTTTAATATTTTTTTGTTGGGAGTGCAAGCAGTTAGCATACGAACTGCGCACTCCCATTTTTAATCGGTTTGTCCATTTGAAAGCGGACGACCAATGGTCGTCCGCCTCGAAATGTATAAATATACTAAAAGCGGGAGTGCATTGCACTCCCCTACAGAATAAATATTCAAAAAAAATACATGGGGCGACTTATTTTGGGAGTTATTTCCTTAAATGAGTAAGCCCCTTTTGTTATGGTATAATGCATTCATACCTCCCTGCTGATCCGATGATTTTCATTTCAGAAAAAGAAAAAGGAGACCGCATATGCGGTCTCCTTTTTATAAGTACTTAACAGTAATGTTAAGTTACAACTTACCACTCGATAAGGTTATCGAAGTTAGCATCGAAACAATCCTGGTTAGCGGGATGTTCCTTAACTACGGGTTCTTCAATAACACTTGTTGTAACAACGTCCATGCAATCAACGGACTCGATTACCATTTCAGGAGCTTCGTAAAACTTTTTCATTATAATAATCCTCCTAATACCTAAATTAGTTTGTGCCTGCTACGGACTTAACTTCTGTTTCGCCGTAAACTTCGAATACTTCAACTGTGAATTTAAGGTCAGAGAAGATAACAGCTGTGAATGTGATTGTATCAGCTGTTTCAGCCTTTACCTTGAAGCCAGCGTCTGTGCTGGAAAGCTTAACTGTCTTGTCGCCGGATGTGATGTACATACCGAAAGCATCAGCAGCAGCATCAACTGTAGCGATGAAACGAACACCAGCAGCTGTTCCGCAAACTTCGCAACCAGCGAGTGTCTGGTATTCAGCAGCAGCGGGAGCTTCGTATGTGGGTTCTTCGGGTTCTTCAGCACCAGCTGCAGGAACAACTGTTGTCAAACCGGAAACGTCTGTAGGACGGAAGTAAGCAGCTGTACCAATTGTAATTGCACAGAACTCCATGTCTGCTTCCAATTCAATTGTTTCACCTTCTGCTGCAAGAACTGTAAAGGGATATGTAGCAGAAAGCTTCTTTGCGTGTGTTGTAAGATCATTAAATTCTTCGATTTCGATGTAGCAGTCGATTTCGCCATCTTCATCGCTGACGTATGTCCATGTGCATATGTCCTTTTCGCTGTCGGATGTGAAAGTAGCACGAGGATCATCCTCAACAGCGCTGATCTTTGTGCTGTCGTAATATACAACGAGGTCGAATGAAGCTGTATCGTCATCAGCATCAGGTACTGTGATATCTACATCTATAGTGAGGTAAAGTGTCTTACCATCTTCTGAAAACTCTGTGCTGATAATATAATCACCTTCAACTCCCGCAGAAGGGAAGATTGCGAGGCAAGAAATTGCCATTGCAATTACTAAAGCAATACTAAATAACTTTTTCATCTTTTTTTCTCCATTAATATTTTATTTTTTTTAAAAATTAGAAACCGTTCTTAACAACCATTTTTGCCTTGGTAGCATCTGCACCCAAGATTCTGCCATTACCGTCAAAGTCTGCAACAGCACATTCAAAAGGTGTACGAACTCTTTCCTTAACCCACGTCTTTATCTTGGTAACGTCTGCACCCATGATACGACCATTTCCGTCAGCGTCACCAACCATAACGATTGAGTATGTCTTAATTACTTTACCGTCAGCGTCAAGAATCTGTACTGAATATTCATATGTCAGTCTTGTTACACTTTCAACAACTTTGCCTGTCTTATCAACAACCTGATAATACTTTGCATTTGTTGCGATGTTAGATACGAATGTTGCAAGGCTTTCACCTCTTACAGTAGCCATTCTAACAAGGATCATACCATTTTTTTCATCGACAGTGTACTTACTATTGGGATTCAATGCGATAGTAGCAGGTGTCTTAATTTCGGGCTCAGTTACAGCCTTTGCGGGAACGATCTGGAAGTTATCCATGTGAAGTTCGCAAGCACGTGTACCGAAACCAACTGTCTTGTACTTCCAGATAAGAGCCTTATCTGTGGAAGCAACAACACCGCCGTTGTTGTAATCTGTGATTGTAGCTGTCTTGTAGTAACCCTGATCATAAGTGTTAGCAAACAAGCCTGCATCAGCATATGTTACCTTGGAGATAACATTGCCGTTAACGGAAACGAATACGTTACCGTTGTTATCATCTGTGATTTCAACTTTTGCAAATGTGTCAAATGCATTAGGAAGTGTGTATACAGCGTAAATCGCACCCTTAGCATTTTCACCTTCAGCAGCTGCATCATTGAATGTAGGAACAGCAACTACCATTGTGCTGCCGTTGGGGAAGAGTACGTTGATACCGGAAGCACCGGCTACAACATAACCTGCATCAACTGTGCACCATTCTTCGTAGAGCAAGGGGTTACCGGAACCGTCAACTCCTTCAGAACCGGAGAAGTTTACGAACATACCACGGCTGAGAGCTGTAGCATCGGGAACCTTGATATCTGCTGTGAATGTGTAAGCACCTGTCCAGTCATGGTCACTGTAGTGAGTATTGAAGCCCCACATAGAACCATACTTGTTAGTGATTGTAGTTGTGCCTGTTGCTTCATCAGTAACAGATTCAACCTTAACCTGCATACCTGCAGCAGCTACGGGACGGGGTGACCATTCAGCTCTGAACGGGCTGCCGCCTGCGAATGAGCCGCTAGGCTGTGTAAGGTCAGAACCATCAACGTACTGGTCGTACTCGAATGTACAGATAGAGCTTGCTGTGAAACCATCAATACCGTCCTTGATGCCTTCGGGAACTACTTCATTACGTACGTCTGTAACTTCAACAGTAACAGTGTTCATGATGATCTGTTCGCCGTTTGAAAGCTGGCAGTAGAACTTAACTGTGTGTGTGCCGAGTGCGAGGTCTGCAGAAACAGGAGCGTAGATGTCGAAACGGCTGGCGTAGTCATACCCACCGGCCTGAATAACATCATCACCTGTAGGTGCGCTGAACAAACCGTAAACGATTTCGCCATCGTCAACGCTGTAACCAAACGCATTTTCGAAGTCCGCAGACTGGTCAACGGAGATCCAACCGTAGAAGTTGATTGTATCAACCTTACCGGGGTTGTATGTTACCTTAGATGTAGTAACAGCCGCTGATGCGGGAGCACCGTTAAGTGTAGCAGACACGCCGTCGAGAGATACATGGCAGTTGCCACGTGTCTTCCAGCTCTGGGGATCTGTGCTGACAGAGTATTCAACATAAGGAATAACCAAATCAGCGATAAGAATTTCTTCATTAGCATTTGTTACGAGCTGAACCTGGAATGTGTATTCAGAACCCAAAACCATATTGAGCTCAGACGCAGGAATGCTAATGTTGAATTCAGGTGTGAGAGGAGCAGCTGTAACGTTTTCACCGATAACAGCCAAGCCGTATGTGCCTGTCGTAGCATCATAGATGTCAGGACGAGCAACGAAAGCTGTTTCAGGAAGCACTACCCAACCGTTATCATTGAAGTTGTACTTAACTTCCTTGATACCTGTTGCTGCAACCGCCCACGCTCTGATAGCCAATTTGTCGCTGTTAGGTGTCATCTGATATTTGCCTGTGAGGATCTGAGTGTTGTAATCAGAACCGCAAAGACCTGAGCTGTTTACAAGACCTGCATCGAAGGAGAATATGTAATATTCACCTGCTGCAGAAGCTGTAAACGCCATAGCAGAGACAACGAATGTCAGCGCCAAAAGGATCGAGATAAGCTTTTTCATTTGAAATTTCCTCCTTTTTTTTATTTTTTAGCTTATGCTATCGTCATTATAGCAAAGGTTTAATTATTTGTCAATACCATTGATAAAAAAAAATACGAATTTACAATTGTTTTTTTGCTGTGTTTTTATCAAAAAAAACCACAAATAGAGGTTTTTCAGTGTCTAAAGTAATAATTGTGTAACATTTTATATATATGTTGATTTTATTATCATGTGAATGAATATACTATACAGCTTTTGGAATTTGGACGCGGACGAGTTTTTAAGGCGGGTAAACTGCATCTTGCCGCCACGTGCAGTTTTTTCCAAAAATATATGCCTAAAGGCTTCGGACTGCCTGCAATGTCAAAATGCACAAAAGCTTTTTTTAAAGCCTTTCTCCCTCGTAAGCACGTAGTGTGTCGAATTGCAGGGGGACAACGAGATTGCGTAACAAGTTACGCAACTCGTAAGATTGCATAACAAGTTACGCAACTCGCAAGATTGTGTAGCAAGTTACGCGACTCACAGCGGCGGAATGAGCCTGCGCTACGGTATTGTTTTGATGAATTTTACCATTACGCACTCTCCCTCAGTCAGCTTTGCTGACAGCTCCCTCCCGGAAGGAGCCTATGCACAAATGGTTTTACCATCATGGATGAAATGCCTGCGGCATGAAATGCGGCGGTGCCGCCCTAAATGTTTGCTTTGCAAACATGAAATGTTATCCGTGCGACGGATAACATTATAACGTCGCCACCCCGAATTGAACGTAAAAACGGCTCACTGTTGAAAGTGAGCCGTTTTTTATTGTTTATCGAAAGGGGTTGGCTCATTTAAGTAATATATATATTACATTTGCAGAGGCGACCATTGGTCGTCCGCTTCAAAATGTATAAATATATTAAAAGCGGGAGTGTGAACCCCCCTACAGAATAAATATTTAAAAAGTACACGGGGCGACTTATTTTGGAAGTTATTTCCATAAATAAGCCACCCCTTCAAACTACTGATAAAATAAGTACCGAAAATACTTTTATCAAAATTACCGAATGAGGCGAAATCAGCCTCTCTTCTGTAAACGGAGTCGGCACTCATGGCGAGTTGGGGGATCGTAAAAGCAACATTTTGCCGCAAAACAATCCCTCAGCCGCCTTCGGCGTCAGCTCCCTTTACACAAGGGAGCCCGCATATTTATTCCGCATTTGCTCTTTCAAGCCAGATAAGACCGATGTCAAACGCATCGTAAAGTCCCTGCTTTTCGCCCTGGCGGTACAGCTTTTTATCCGCAGGTGCGGCAGGATCTGTACTGATGACCTGAACAATGACTCTGTCGGGAACGTCAACACCGTCTACCTTTTTATTTGTGAGTATTATAAGGAAAAGTATATACTTGTCTTCCATACTGCCGTAGCATATGGCATTTTTTTCACGCACGAGAGGTTTACCTCTGTACATGAGATACTTTCCGTCGAGAACAGCTTTTTGTGACACTGTATTTTCTCCCTTTTATTATTTTTTTACCCTCGCCATAAGATTGTGAATTCTTGTAACGGGGTTCAGCAATTCGCTTATCGTCATATCACGGTTAAGTGTATCAATAATATAAGCGACATATTTGCACATATTTACCTCCTGATACCACGGACGTGCAAGAAGCTCGGGTGTGCGGTAAATAAGGTTTGTTGTAAATATCTTATGTATATATCCGTCTTCGTATGCTTTATCGAATTTTTCAAGTCCGTTGCAGAAAAGACCGAATGAAACGAAAACAAATATACGCTTTGCGCCTTTTTCCTTCAGCTTATATGCAATATCAATAACGGATTCACCTGATGATATCATATCATCTACTATGATAACGTCTTTGCCGGTTACATCGTTTCCGAGGAATTCATGTGCTTCGATGGGGTTTCTGCCGTCAACTATTACTGTATAATTTCTTCTCTTATAGAACATACCGAGTTCCAAGCCGAGAACGGATGAATAGTACATACATCTGCTCATACCGCCTTCATCAGGGGAAATTATCATTGTATTTCCTGCTTCCAGAGATGCATCGGGAATGTTCTTGACAAAGGCCTTTATCATCTGATATGTAGGCTGTACGCTGTCAAATCCGCTAAGCGGAACAGCATTCTGAACACGGGGGTCATGGGCATCAAATGTGATAATATTCGAAACACCCATATTTACCATTTCCTGAAGCGCAATAGCACAGTCAAGAGATTCTCTGGCTGAACGCTTGTGCTGTCTGCCCTCGTAAAGCATGGGCATAATTACAGATATTCTGCGTCCTTTTCCTTCAATAGCTCCGATTATTCTTTTAAGATCGGAAAAATGATCGTCGGGTGACATAGGAACCGATTTGCCGTACATTTTGTATTCAACACCGTAGTTGAAGCAGTCGCAGATGATATATACATCCTTGCCTCTTTGCGATTCATGAAGTATCGCTTTCGCTTCGCCTGTGCCGAAACGGGGGCATATCGCCTCGATGCTGTACGATTCAGTTTCGTGTCCTCTCCACTCGCACACATACTTGTCGACCTGTTTTGTAAAGTCCTCGCATCCGCGCATTCCTATTATTTGCAGATCTCCGTAAGGTAATTCACTCATTTTTCGTTTTCCTCGCTTTCACTTATTTGGTAATCGTTATCTTTTTAAGAACAGCGGAGCTGTTCGGATCTATTCCCTTTACTTCAGCCAGACAGCATGCTATCAGCTGCATAACGGGTGCCATAAAGAACGGGGACACAAGGTCATATCCGAGATTAGGAACCTTGATTGAAAATCTCTCGGACTCCGCAAGGCGTTCGTTATCTGTTATTACAAGCACTTCCGCACCAAGCTCATGCAACCGTTTTATCATATCAACGGAGTCGCCGTAGACGGGACCTTCCGCCGCAAGCACGATAACAAGCGAATCTTCCTCTATCTGTGCAAGCGGTCCGTGATAGAAGTCACTTATTGCATTTCCCTTCATGCGTATTTTATTTGTTTCAAGTATTTTAAGCGCACCTTCAAGTGCTATGGGATACGTCATACCTCTTCCGAGCACGAATGCGCTGTCGAGATATCTGTATCTTTCGCATATTTTCGCAACAGATGTCGGAATATACGAAAGCATAGAACCGAGTGCAAGCGGAACCTTACCAAGAAGTCCCGGTAAAACCTCATTTTTAGTTATTTCGGCACAAAGCTGTGCTAAAATATACATCTGCGCTGTAAAGGTTTTTGTAGCAGCAATACTCTTTTCATCTCCCGCACCGCAGAAAAGATGATATTTCGCTTCTTTGGCAAGGGGTGATTCCTCATCATTTGTAACCGCAACCGTAAGCTTACCCTGTGCATTTGCCTGACGGATGACACTCAAAACGTCCTCCGCCCTGCCCGACTGGGATACACCGATAACGGCTGTGTTTGAAAACTTAATTTCAGCCCCGTATTTTGAAACAGCACTCGGTGTTCCGAGTGTACACGGAATACCTCCGCATATTGCAAACAGATACTGGGCGTATATACAAGCATGGTCGCTTGTTCCTCTGGCGACAAAATATATACTGTCAAGCTCAAGCTTACGGAATTCCTCTGCAATTTCCGCAAACTTTCCTCCGTTTTTCATCTTAATGCCATCCAGCACATTCGGCTGCTGCATTATCTCGTCAAATAATAATGACATAGCTAAAAACCTCTTACTTCAAAAAATCAGGCAGATATTCAGTCGGTACATTTTCCGTTATATAAGACTTCAGTTTGTCAAGTGTTACGGGTTTTGATTCATTTTCGTTACAGCCGTGCGATTTTGCCATGCTTTCCGTATAATCTTCCATGAGATATACTGCAATATCGCCCCTGTGTTCGAGCCCCTTGCCGTCAGGCGCAGGTGAATAGTGTGTTACCGTTGGGATTGCCTTTACATTTGTTATATACGGCTCACCGCCGTTTGTGACGATGTCAAATGACACCATCATACCGACCATATTACGTGCGTACAGCATCGTTGATAAGAAATTTCCGATGGAATACACGCAAAGCGTTTTTCCGTTTTCCGTTTCTATCCATTCTATGGTCTGTACAACATGGGGGTGATGTCCGATTATAGCATCAGCACCCCAATTTGCAAGCTTCTTTGCCGTTTTCTTTTGCGACGAATCGGGCTCAAATTCATCTTCATCGCCCCAATGCATTGAAACGATAACGAAGTCTGCAATTTTTTCTGCCTCTTTTATCTGCTTTTCTGCAATTTCATCACTGTAATACGTATATTTAGCGTATTTGCTTGCAGGAACCGCCGTGCTTGCTTTGTTTATAACCGTTGTATATGCAAGTATTGCAACCTTGAAGCCGTCTTTTTCAAATACTGCAATATCCATTCCGTCGTCAGATGATCTGTCTATTCCGACGTGTACAACGGATTTATTTTTCCAATAAGAAAGTGTATTGAGTAAACCGTCGTCACCGTTATCAAGCATATGGTTGTTTGCTGAAACAATGACATTGAAGCCTGCATCGATTACCGCCTGTCCGAGCTCCTCCGGTGAAGAAAAACGCGGATATCCCTCGGGGGATACATCGGTTCTTATCTGCGACTCCTGATTTATCATAGCGATATCAAATGACTTTACGGTATCTTTTATGCCGTCATACATAGGGTCAAAGTAATATTCTTTGTCATACCCGTGTTTGTCCGCAAGTGTTTTCGCATAAGTAAACACCGCCTCGTGCGCAAGATTATCTCCTGCGGCGATAAATGATATCACCTTGTTTTTTTCGTCTTCCGGCTGTGTTGTTTCACTATCGGAAGCGGTGCCTGTGATGACACCGTCTGTTTCGCCATCCGTCACATCTTGTGTTGTGCTATCCGTATGCGAAGATGTTTCACTATCTGTTACGCTGTTTGTGTCTGTGTCTGTTGATACCTCGACACCGCATGACACGGCACCGCACATCATCAGCACACACAGCGACAGCGAAATGAATTTTCTGAATTTTACCATTTTAATATATTGCCGTTTACTTGAGGTAGTCGGGCAAAAACTCCGATGAAATGTTATCAGTTATATAAGACTTGAATGTTTCTTCATCGGAAGGAGCATTACAGCCGTGATTTACCGCAAGAAAACGCGTGTAGTTTTCCATAAGATATACGCAGACGCCGTCGCGGCTCTTTGTATAATACGTAACCGTGGGTATTACCTTTACATTCGTAACATAGACATCACCGTTTTCAGATACGACATCAAAGCCGAACATCATGCCGACCATATTGTACGATCCCGTCATTGTGGAAAGGAAGTTTCCGAGTGAATAAACGCAAAGCGTTTTATTTCCGCCCGCTTCTATCCATTCAACCGACTGAACAACGTGGGGGTGATGGCCGAGTATAACATCAACACCGCATCTTGTCAGATGCTTTGCCGCATTTTTCTGACTGCTGTTTACATCAAATGTGTTTTCCTCGCCCCAGTGCATTGAAACGATAACAACGTCGGCAATTTCCTTCGCCTTTTTGATCTGCTTTTCGGCAACATGGGGATTGTAATACGTATAACCGGCATAGTCGCTGTCAGAAGTTGAGCCGTTGAGCACATCGGTATATGCAAGAAGGGCAATTTTAATTCCCTCTTTTTCAAAAACACTGATGTTCATTCCGTCTTCTTCGGAAATATCTGTGCCGACCTGTATAACGGGCTTATCCTTCCAATAATTGTAAGAACCCATAAGTCCGCCGTCGCCGTTGTCAAGCATATGATTGTTTGCCGTTATTATCGCATTGAACCCAAGGTTCATAAGCGTTGTGCCCATTTCATTGGGTGTGCAAAAATTGGGGTATCCGCCGGGTGTGAAGCCCTCACCGCATATCTGTGACTCCTGATTGATTATGGCAAGGTCAGCCGATGCTATAACATCCTTGACATCGTCATACATAGGTGTAAAGAAATATTCGCCTCTTTTTGTTTTGTCGGGGTTTTTGCGTCCTCTTGCCAAAGCATCCCTCAAAACCGCATCGTGCACGAGGTTATCGCCTGCCGCAAGCACAGATACAACTCCGTCTGTTTCCTCAGGCGGAAGTGTTTCGGCATCGGTTACAGCATCAGTTGCGGCATCGGTTACAGCAGTATCGGCAAGCGCCTCGGTCGATTCTCCATCACCAGTGCATGCACAAAATGAAATCAAAAGCGCACAGCTTAAAGCAGCTGATAAAATTTTCTTTGTTATCTTCTTCATATGATATATGTATTTATAAATTCCTTATTATACCGAATGTATACGGTAATTGTGTCTTTTCACGAACAAAACCCACGTACGGCAATTGCGTTTTTTATGTTCGCAATTGCCATACGCAGGTCGATTAATTATCTTGCGGAAAGAACTGTCTTTTCGTAGTTCTTAACTTCAGCAAGCCAAGCTTCCTTTACAGGAACGCCCTGTGTTTCACAGTAGTAGTCCCAAACAGCTGCGAAAGGATATGACTTAAGCTCTTCAAGCATAGCAAGACGTGTTGTGAAATCGCCTTCCCATTCAGCCTTTCTGAGCATATCTGTGGGTTCGAGCTTAGCGAACAGAAGCGCCTTCTGCATGTTTCTTGTACCGATAGTCCAAGCTGCAATGCGGTTGATCGATGCATCGAAGAAGTCAAGACCGATATGTACTCTCTTTTCAAATCCGCCTCTTACGATTTCCTGAGCGATAGCCTTGAGCTCGTCGTCAAAGATAACAACGTGGTCACTATCCCATCTTACAGGACGGGAAACGTGGAGAAGCACGTCATTCATGTAGAGCATAGCAGATGAGATCTTGTCGGAGATAACTTCTGTGGGATGGTAGTGGCCCGCATCAAGTGTGAGCATCTTGTTGTTAGCCATAGCGTATGCCATGTAGAATTCGTGTGAACCGATCGTGCAGGATTCAGCACCGATACCGAATACTTTACTTTCAACACCGCTGAGGTTGTATCTTGTATCTTCACCTACGAAGATCTTATCGTATGAATCCTTAAGTCTTGCTCTTGCAGCGTATCTGTCAACGGGGATATCCTTGTAACCGTCGGGTACCCAGAAGTTTGTATAACACATTGTACCGAGTTCTTTACCGAAGTACTCAGCGATCTTTCTGGATGCGATGCAGTGCTCAACCCAGTATTCTCTTACGCTGTCATCGGGAGATGAAAGTGTAAGACCGTCCTTCATGTTGGGGTGTGAGAAGCAAGTGGGGTTGAAGTCGAGAGCTATCTTGTTCTTCTTAGCGAAGTCGATCCAAGTTTCGAAGTGCTTGGGCTCGATAGCGTTTCTTTCAACCTTACCGCCGAGGTTATCAAGATAGATAGCGTGGAGGTTAAGTCTCTTTGTACCGGGGATAAGTGTGAATATCTTTTCAATATCAGCCTTGAGCTCATCGATTGAGCGTGCACGGCCGGGGTAGTTACCTGTTGTCTGGATACCGCCTGTGAGGTCGCCGTCGGGATTTTCAAATCCTCTTACGTCGTCACCCTGCCAGCAGTGAATGGAAACGGGAATTTCAGCAACTTCTTTGATTACCTTGTCGGTATCAATGCCAAGCTTGGCATATGCTTCTTTTGCTATTTCATAAGCTTGCTTTACGGACATTTTATATTTCTCCTTTAAATTTAATTATTAAGTTAAATAAGCTTCTTGAATCTTTCGTATGCTTCGTCGAATATCGCTGTGCTTTCAGCCTTGGGCTCATAGTGCTTGATCTCAAAGCTGTTACGGATAACGTGACGTGCTTCAGCCATATCCTTGATAGCGCCTGCGGCAATTGCCTGAACTGTGATGTTACCGATAGCAGTAGCTTCAACAGGGCCTGCATATACAGGACGGTTGCAAGCGTCAGCGCAGAACTGACACAAAGGTCCTTCCTTTGTACCGCCGCCAACGATGTTGATGAACGGTGTCTTCTTGCCCTTCATATCGTCGATAGCTTCAACAGCCCATCTGTAACGGAGTGCAAGAGAATCAAATATTGTACGGATAATTTCGCCGACTGTTTCGGGAACAGGCTGACCTGTTCTTGCACAGTATTCCTGAATACGCTTCGGAATGTTACCGGGTGCAACAAAGTCGGGAGCGTCGGGATTGATAAGGCTGCGGCAGGGCGCTGATGCCATTGCCATATTTGAAAGCTCATCAAATGTGTACTTCTTGCCTTCTCTGATCCACTGACGGCGGGATTCCTGCTCGATCCAAAGACCCATGATGTTCTTCAAGAATCTGATAGTTCTGCCGTAACCGCCTTCGTTTGTGAAGTCATAAGCGTAAGAATCGCTTGTGATGATGGGTTCTTTAATTTCAGTACCCATAAGCGACCATGTACCGCTGGATATGTATACAAAATCTTCGCCCTTTGCGGGAACTGCAACAACAGCACTTGCTGTGTCATGAGCCGCAACATTGATTACGTTTGCGTTGATGTCGCCAAGCTCTTCCTTAAGTGAGGGAAGAAGCGGACCGACGATCGAGCCGGGCATCTTTATATCTGTGAAAAGACGTGAAGGAATACCGAACTTATCAAAAAGTGTCTTTGACCAGTCACGTGTTTTTGCATCAAGAAGCTGACCTGTTGATGCAATTGTATATTCTGTCTGCTTTACACCTGTCAAGAAGTAGTTGAGAAGGTCGGGAATAAACAGAAGCTTGTCAGCAGCCGCCAAAAGCTCAGGATTATCTCTCATTTCAACAAAAAGCTGGAAGAGTGTGTTGAAGTTCATGAACTGGATACCTGTGATATCGTAGATATCCTTCTTGGAGAATATCTTGAACGCTTCTTCCTGTGCGCCTATAGTTCTGTCATCTCTGTAATGAACAGGATTTGTAAGGAGCTTGCCGTGCTTGTCGAGCAGACCGTAGTCAACACCCCATGTGTCGATACCGATGCTCTTGATATCCTTGTCGTCGGAAAGTGCACATTTGTTTATCGCCTGCTTGATCTCGTGGAATATACGAAGGATATCCCAGTTAAAGGAGCCTGCGATCGTTACGGGCTCACTTGCGAAACGGTGATTTTCCTCAAGCGTGAGCTTTTCACCGTCGAATTTTCCGATAATACCGCGGCCGCTTGATGCGCCGAGGTCTATCGCCAACATTTTTAATTCAGCCATTTTTCTTCCGTTTCTCCGACGAGCGAATTTTTTTACTTGTCCGTACTGCACTGTCCGTCGTCGGGCGGACAGTCGGATTTGGTTATCGGATCTTTTCAAAGCACGGAAAGAATTTCTCACCGTCTTTGATTGAAAACATATCAGAAATCGCGGAATGAATCAGCGACGTTTGCGCCGTATTCCTGCAGTCCTGCTTCAACAGCGGCGTCATGTATAAATTCACATATTTCATCGCCCTGTGTTTCATCAATAAGCTCATATTCGCATTTTTCATTGACCTTGTTGAGCTTTTTGACCGTTTTTTCGACAAGCTCCATTATAAGCTCATCAGTGGGATCCTTTGCGATAGTGGTAAGATTGCCGATGTAATTTTCAAGAATGTTTGCACAGGTGTTTACATCTGCCATCGTGCAACATGGTTCGTCTACAAAGTCATCTTCATCAAAGTCTGACATACCGTAGTCGTCATCGGACAGTCCGAGGTATTCCGACATTGATACTGTGATCTCATCTATTCTGTCGTAGTAATTGCTAAGTGACATGGTTAAAACTGAATCCGTTTCCCGGCATTTGCCGTAAGTGTATCATTATATTGAACTGACACATCAGTCCAAGCGTATTATACCAAATATATATTAAAATTAAAAGTATAATCGAAAAACTTATTTATAAAAATTGGCACTGATTTTTAGTGATTTTTTGTTAATTTTGCACAAATCATTTAAACTCGACGACCGTAACGCCGCTGTCGCCCTCACCGTACACACCCGAGCGGAACGATTTTATACGTTTATCCGATCGGAAATACTGTGTAAGCGCCGCACGGAGTGCGCCTGTACCCTTACCGTGTATGACGGTGACGCTTGAAAATCCCGCAAGCTGTGCTTCATCAAAATACTTATCAACAGCAAACCAGGCATCATCCCCCGTAAATCCCCGCACGTCAATTTCGGGCTTTATGCTTTGGCGCACGACACTGCTGTATTCGGATTTGGGAGCTTTCGGCTTCAGCTGTCCCGATTTTTTCTTTTCGTTCAACCTTACAGACTCCACTCTGACACGTGTGGAGATCATACCGACGCTTACCGTGAGATTTCCGTTTTTGTCGGGCAGAGTCTTGACCGTGCCGATCTGACCGAGCGTTGTGATGATAACCTCATCTCCCACCTTCAGCGGACGGGGTAAAACGTAGTTTTCGTCATACGTTTGCTCAACAACAGGGTCGTATTTATCCGAGCCGTCACGCAGCTCCTTGCGGACAGCTTCTCTTGCCGCCTTCAGCTTTTCGCCGAGGTCTTGCTTTTCCTTGTGCTTTTGCACATCGGCAAGCTGTGCAAATATAAAGTCGCTTGACGCCTTTGCGGAGTTTACCATTCCGCGCGCCTGTGTTCTTGCACGTTCAAGCTCACGCTCAGAGTCGTTCAGTCTTTTCTCGATCTCCGCCTCCGATCTTGTTTTGTACGCTTCAAACTCGTCACGCATCTTTTGTGTTTCTTCTTTAAGGCGTTCCATTTCCGCACGTTCCGAGTCAAGCTTTGTTATGACCTCCTCAAACCTGCGGTTTTCGGCATTTACGGAGCGTTTTGCCCTGTTTATGATCTCATCCGAAAGTCCGAGCTTTGAAGCGATTGCAAAAGCGTTTGATCTGCCCGGCGTGCCTATAACGAGCTTATACGTCGGGCGAAGCGTTTCGACGTCAAATTCACACGAAGCATTGCAAACGCCGTCGGTGTCAATGGCATACGCCTTAAGCTCCGCATAGTGTGTGGTGGATGCGCACAAAGCACCTGTTTTTCTGACTGCTTCTATGACAGACATGGCAAGTGCGGCACCCTCAACAGGGTCAGTGCCTGCACCAAGCTCATCAAAAAGAACGAGGCTGTCGGAATCCACTCGGTTCATAATATTCACTATATTCGTCATATGTGAAGAAAATGTTGAAAGGGACTGCTCAATGCTCTGTTCATCTCCGATATCCGCAAGAATATCAGCAAAAACGCACATTTCGCTTTTTTCGTCGGCAGGTATATGAAGCCCTGACTGATGCATGAGCGCAAACAGACCGAGCGTTTTAAGGCTTACCGTTTTACCGCCTGTGTTCGGGCCTGTGATGATAAGCGAATCAAACTCACCGCCGAGCCTTATGTTTATCGGCACAGCCGACGCTTTATCAAGCAGAGGATGTCGTGCCTTTTTCAAGTCAACACGCTTTTCACCCAGTAATTTCGGACAAACACCGTCCATTTCGACTGACAGCCGCCCTCTTGCAAACACGGCGGCAAGATATGTCATATTATAATAATCAAGCCGTAAAGCTTCGGAATATGCGGCGGTATCCGCAGAAAGCTCATACAGTATTCTTTCAATTTCGCTTGCTTCTTCTTTTTCGAGCACACGGAGCTCGTTATTTATTTCAACTACCGCCATAGGCTCAACAAACAGCGTCGAACCCGATGATGACGTATCGTGAACAAGTCCCTTTATTTCACTTCTGTACTCGCTTTTAACAGGGATAACGTATCTGCCAGAGCGTATTGTGATAATATTTTCCTGTAAGCATTTTGAATATGCAGACGATGTGATGTATTTCTGAAGTACATCACGTATACGGCTGTTGGCACCCCTCATTTTCCGTCTTATGGTGCCGAGATTGGGACTGGCATCATCGGATATCGTTTCCTCGCTGACTATCGCCTTCGTTATTTTATCTTCAAGAAACTTGTTCGGAATGAGTCTTGAAAAAACCTCATCAAGCACCGTTTCAAAATTTCTGTCTGTTTTAAAATAATCGATAAGCCCTCGGCAGGTGCGGAATATATTTGCAATTTCAAGAAGCTCCTTCGGTGTCAGCACCGCACCCTTTTCGGCACGGCTGACATGCTCCGACACGTCTCTTATGCTTCCGAATGAGGGATGTCCCTTATATGTTATAAGACGCCTTGCGTCCGTTGTTTCTGCCTGTAAATGAGCAATTTTATCACGGCTGTACGTTGCCTCAAGCTCCAGACACAGCTGTTTTGCGCCGGGTGTCACGGCGCAGTCAGCAAGTCTCTTTCTTATCTTATCAAATTCAAGTGTTGTGTATGCCTTTAAAAATCTTTCTTTGTTCACAAGATCCGTTTGCACCTTACCCCTCCTTTACACTCTTATAAAATTCAAGCGCATCAAAGCTTCTTTCCAAGTGGTGAAGCAGATATTTTTCACATGCGGATTCAAAAACGGGCATATCGTCCTCACCTACGGAAAACGAAAATATCCGCTTTATATCGGCATTTACGATATACCGCAGTGCCATAAGAACCGTCGGCGTTATCGGACATATTACCGATGCTGTTCCCTCACTTACCGCTTTTTCGGTGTTGAGCTTTTCCTTACATTCCGAACAAATGACAATACCGTTCATAACATCGATATAAGAACCGCCCGAAATTTCTCCATCGCATATACCGCACGAGGAAAGGTCAGGCAAAAATCCGCAGATGCACGATACTGTCATTTCAAATGCGCCCTTGATTATCCTTCTGTCCTTTTCGCCTGCCGACAGGGCAAAAAGCGTATTGAGCAGCACACGGAGCAAAATTCCGCCATCGTCTTCGGTTGCAACATCATCGCACACGGCACATGCGTACCCCGCAAGCGACACGGCAGGAAGCGAACAGCGCAGGCTGAAAAAGCTGTCTATAAGGTCTGCTTCACGCAAAAACGAGAGCTTTTCTTCTTTTTTTACCGTAAAATTTGCATAGCAGTACAATGATGTCGATGACATGAATTTACTGCCCGTTTTTCTTGCGCCCTTCGCAAGTATCGATATTTTGCCGTATTCAGCACACAAGACAGTGATTATCCTGTCGCTTTCTCCGCTGTTACAGCTTCTTATGACAACGCCTGAAAATGTAGCTATCACAAATTATTCCTCACGGAAGCCGAAGTTTTTAGCCGCCGCAACGCTGTCACGCCAATTTTCCTTGACCTTTACCCAAAGGTCGATAAACACGGGCACACCGAAAAATCTTTCCATATCTTCTCTTGCGTATGTGCCTATTCTCTTAAGCGATGCGCCGTTTTTGCCGATAATGATACCCTTGTGCGATGCTTTTTCGCAGAATATCTCAGCACGTATGCGTATCATGGAGTTTGTTTCCTTGAACTCCTCAATAATAACTGCCGTACCGTGCGGTATTTCATCGTCAAGCGTACGGAGGATCTTTTCTCTTACTATCTCTGCGGCTATCTGTCTTTCGGGCTGGTCTGTTATCATGTCATCGGGGAAGAACCATCTTTCCTCCGTCATGAATTTTTCAGCCGCAGACAGCACGATGTCCACACCGTCAGCCTTGAGTGCCGATATCGGTATGACATCTGCAAAGTCCATAAGTGCGGAATATTCGATTATCGCCTGTCCGACCTTTTCTTTATTTGCCGCATCTACCTTGTTTATTATAAGTATTACGGGTATTCTCTGCTTTTTGAATTTTTCAACGAGCATAAGCTCCGTTTTGTCGGGACTTCTTCCCGCCTCGGTCATAAAAAGTATGCAGTTTGAGCCTGTTATCGAGCCAACGGCATTTTTGACCATTATGTCGCCAAGACGTGTTTTTGCCTTGTGCACACCGGGGGTATCAAGAAATACGAACTGTGTTTCGTCTTTCGTTAAGATTCCCGTTATACGTGTTCTCGTTGTCTGCGGTTTGCTTGATACTATCGCAATTTTTTCGCCTAAAAGTGTATTCAAAAGCGTTGATTTGCCCACATTGGGCTTTCCTATTATCGTTATAAATCCTGATCTTTTCATTATTCCCCTCGATTAACCGAACATGTACTCTTTGATAACTCTTTGTCTTGCGAACATTTCTTCCTCATCCTCCTCGGACGTTTCGTGGTCATATCCGAGCAAGTGAAGCGTTGAATGTATGCACAAAAATGCCATTTCCTCACCGACGGAATGCTCAAGCTCACGTGCCTGCTTTGCACAGACCTCCGCACAGATGACTATGTCACCGAGGTTGAGTCTGCCCGAGGACAGATCGTGCGCCTCATATTCCCCGTCATACATGGGGAATGATAAAACGTCTGTTTCCCTGTCGATATTTCTGTGTGTTTTATTAAGCTCATGTATTTCGTCAGCGCCGACGATAGACACCGACACCTCTGCAGGTCTTTCAAAATCCTCAAATATAAGCGTTGCCTCAACTGCGGCACGTATTATAAGACGCAGATCCTTCGTTACAGGGAGTCTGTTCTGTCTGTTTTCGATAAATATTTTTGTTTTCACTGTTCTTTCCTCTTTACCCTTGTGTATTTACTGCCTCGTTTTACGCTTTCCGCCTTGCTTTTTTCGTATTTTTCGTAAGCTAAGATTATACGCTGTACAAGCTTGTGGCGCACAACGTCCTTTTCGGTAAAGCGGTGTATGGCGATATCTTCCACACCGTCAAGTATTTTTATCGCCTCTTTCAGACCGCTTTTTGCACCGTTTGGCAGGTCTGTCTGTGTTATGTCACCCGTGACTATCGCTTTTGAATTAAAGCCGAGACGTGTTAAAAACATCTTCATCTGTTCGGGTGTCGTATTCTGTGCCTCGTCAAGAATTATGAACGAGTCATCAAGCGTGCGCCCTCTCATATATGCAAGAGGTGCGATCTCAATAGTGCCCTTTTCAAGATATTTGTTATACGCTTCAGCACCCAGCATTTCAAACATGGCATCGTATAACGGGCGCAGATACGGATCTATTTTATTCTGCAAGTCACCGGGCAGAAAACCGAGCTTTTCACCCGCCTCAACTGCCGGACGTGTTAAAATTATTCTGTTTATCTCCTTTGCACGGAGCGCCTTTGTCGCCATGGCAACGGCAAGAAACGTCTTACCTGTTCCCGCAGGGCCGACACCCATGACAACTGTATTGTTTTTTATCGCTTCAACGTATTTCTTCTGTCCGACCGTCTTTGCCTTTATCGGCTTGCCTCTTGTTGTGATGCAGATACAGTCATCATCAAGACTGTCAAGCTCACGCTCGTTTCCGTCGCTCGTCATGGATATTGCATAGTCCACATTCTGCTCCGTTATATTATCGTTGAGTCTTGACACACGCAAGAGATATTCAATAACATACGATGCCTTCTCAACGCCTGCGCTGTCCCCTCTTATAACGACGGCATCACCGCACGTTTTATCGGTTTCTCTGTTCGTCACGCTTACGCCGAAAGCTTCTTCAATGCGTGAAATATTACTGTCGCACACACCGAAAAGCTTTGAAGTCTGTTCTGCTGTATCCGTTAAAATTATTTTTTCCTGCATATTTTTCCCATCTGTGTATAAGATTATATTTTATAATAGCATATTATAATATAAAATGCAAGTGTTTATGCGAATAATCCTCGTTATTTTAGCCCTCGGAATGAAATCCGATCGGCAGTCCTATTCTTTCTTCTTTTGCAATATTTTTGACCATACCGAGCGTGCATGATATTCTCACCTCACGCCCTGTATACGTTTTCTTTACGTCACGGTACAAAATATCACCCAAGCTTACCTCATCAAGCTTCTTTAAATACATCATTTTCGCCCTGTGCTCTGCTTGCTCCTCACTCAGCACACGGTTTTGCAGCTCGTATTCATGATAGACTGTTTCCGTAATGTATACAGGGAGTGTAATTTTACCGAAAACGGTGGCTTTTCTTTTGCTCGTTTGTGCATCGCACAAGGCAAAATCTTCGATTTTACCGTAGTTATATTCAAGCCCGCAGACAGAAATTTTCTTTCTTGTGTACGTTCTTCCCGTGTATACCTTTTCCGTTATTTCCATAGGACAGCACACGGAAAATTCCTCCTCGACCTCCGCATAAACAGCACCTTTTGCACGCACGACACGTGTTCCGTTGTGGCGTGTTTCGTCAAAGCCCGATATCAGAAGCTGTCCTTTTTCAACCGTCTGCCCGACTGAGCACATGCCGTCCCCCGAATACACCTCATATCTTACAATAACACCGTCTGCATCGGCGACAAGATTTGACGGACTTGTACTGTCATCGGGAATGACACCTGCCGTGCGTTTTTCCGTTTGAATATACGCCACCGTGCCGTCAAATGTAACGGATATATAGGAAAACTCATCTGTGTTCAGAAGTGCTTTTATCTCAATGATCTCCTCATTGGCAGACGGTATATAAACACCTGTTTTCAGCCCCGCTTCTTCGAGGATCGCAAGTATTTTTTCTTCGTTTTCTTTATCCTCAACGACGATATCCCACACGAAATTTGACGAAAACCACACAGAAAAAATACAAAACAATGCACCGGCGGCAATACCTGCTCTGTTTTTGTATTTTCCCAAGCGGTACAAAAATCCCTCTGTGTTTATTTTTTTGCACTTTTCGGAAAGCGGAATACTTTTAACGTATTTTTCAGGTACGCAAAAATGCACCTTTTCCCCATCGGAATATTCACCGAAAAACGGGATATTGTTTTCAATAAGCAAGGAAAGAACCTGCCCTGCATTTTCTTCATCACACAGATACTCGGAATAACCGATAAAAAAATTCAGAATACCGTTCATTTTTCAGCTCCCGCATGTGCATAAGAAAAGGAGGATATTTTCCCCGTCACCGACACAACATTTTCCGCCATGACACACAGCCTTAAATTCTCCCCCGAAACGACTGCGCACCGTCCCTTGTTTTTCAGGTCAAGCACGACACGTGCGGAAGAATAGTCAAGAAGCTTAAACTTTCCTTCAAGTATCACCTCGCCGTCACCGTTTATGACGACAGACGGCTGGGCAGATGTGTGTATTTTTGTCTTTTTCATTCGTTACCCCTTCGTTTTATTCTGTGTAATAATATTTTGAATGCGGAAATATTATTACACTCGGAGGTGTAGTGCTGTGGAAACGGTAAAAAGAAAGAGCTTTTTTCTGTTTTATATACTTCTTTTCTGCGCTTTTGTGTTTATTTTGAAGCGTGACATATGCTTTGTAGGTGCTGTGGGCGGCATTTCATTTTGTCTGTATACCGTTATACCGGCTGTTTTTCCGTACACCGTTGTATGTAAAATGCTCATAAAATCGGGGTGTGTCGGGAAAACGGGAATAATTACATCAGGGCTTTTGTGCGGGTTTCCTGCAGGAGCGCACATGTGCTGTGAAATGTATGAAAAAGGGCATATGGATAAGCGTACCTCTGAGGTATTATGCGCCGTCACAAGCGGAATGACGCCTACATTCGTTATCGGATTTGTGGGGGTACACTGCATGAAAAACGCACAAAAAGGCGTGGCGGTGTATCTTATATGTGCTTTTTCGGCAATTTTGTACGCATTGGTGTCAAAAGTGAGCTTTACGCAAAAAACGGCTGATATCCCATCAAAGCCGTTTTATAATATATTTACCGAATCTGTTTACGAAAGCATTTTATCGGTCATGTCACTATGCGGATATGTCATATTTTTTTCGGTAGTATGTGAATTTTTAAAGTTTCTTTCTCCGTTTTTACCGCCTTATCTGCTGTATATTATTTTTCTCTTTTCCGAAATTACAACAGGAGTTTTTAATGCCGCATCACTTGGCACGGTTTTATCACAGCGTATGTTTTTTGCCGTTTTATCTTCCGCTGTATCGTTTTCGGGCATTTGTGCGCACATGCAGCTCATTACACTCATCAAGCAGTCAGGGCTTTCGCCCGCACGCTTTATAACTGGAAAATGGTGGCAAAGCGTTACCTCGTTTTTCATTTCATACATTGTTTACGGTATTATTTTCGGATAAAATGTAGACAATTGAAGAAAAATGATGTATAATGATGATACA
Source organism: Eubacteriales bacterium (assembly GCA_045124505.1). Lineage (GTDB taxonomy): Bacteria > Bacillota > Clostridia > Oscillospirales > CAG-272 > RGIG7213. Next base: position 14,852 of record JBGVLZ010000076.1, on the reverse strand, counting down.
ATAAAAAGGATGATAAAACATGAAAAACAACAAAGATATCGAAAAAATATGTGCATTTTGTGAGTGCGCACGCAGTACACACGATGAAGACTTCTTTGTATGCTCCAAAAAAGGTATCGTGCACGCCGAATACAAATGTGCAAGATTTATTTACGACCCTATGAAAAGAATTGCAAAGCGTCCGCCGTCAGTCGAGAACGGCTTTGAATACGTAGACCTCAATCCGAAAAACTGACAAAATAATGCCACCTTTTTCCTTCTGTGCATATACTGTAATGCGGAGGTTTTACCTGCGCCGAAAGGAGGAAATAGGCTTGACGGAAAGAAAGATAATTGCTGTAAGCTCCATGACGTACGCCATGAAAGGCTCGGAGCTTTTGGCAAAAAACAAAATAAAACGCCGCGTAACGAAGCTCAAGCCCGACAAAACAAAAAGGGGCTGTGCATACGGCATTTCGGTGGACTCAAGGGACGTTGAGGATGCTGTGCGCATACTGAAGCTCGGCGGTGTAAATTATTCGGAAATAACAGACGGATAGTTCATATGGTTTACCTTGACAATGCCGCCACATCCTTTCCGAAACCGTCCTCTGTTTATAAAGAGGTGGAAAAATGTATGAAAGTATACTGCGGAAATCCCGGACGTTCTTCTCACAGAATGTCGCTTGCCGCAGCAGAAAAAATATACGAATGCAGATCGCTTTTATCGGACTTTTTCAATCTTGGCGCACCTGAGCGTGTTGTGTTTACACTCAACACTACATCTGCACTCAACATGATAATAAAGGGACTGCTGCAAAGCGGCGACCATGTAGTAACAGGAAATATGGAGCATAATTCCGTGCTCCGTCCGCTTTACGAATTAAAAAGAACACGTCATATATCCGTATCGAAAATAGATTCTTCAAAGGATGATGACGTGATAATAACACAAATAAAGTCACTTTTAAACCCGCATACAAAAGCTGTCATACTGTCACATTCATCAAATGTTATCCCCTGTATTATGCCGATAAAAAGGATAGGTCAGCTTTGCAGATCGCACGGGGTATTTTTTATACTTGACTGTGCGCAAAGTGCGGGAGTATATGATGCGGACATGGAAAACGACTGTATTGATGCATTGTGTGTACCGTCGCACAAGGGACTTTTCGGAATACAGGGGGCAGGCGCTTTATGCATTTCGGGCACAGTAAACGAAAAGCTTATGGGGACGTTTACCGAAGGCGGAAACGGCACAGCTTCATTTGAGCCGTTCATGCCCGATTTTTTACCCGACAGACTTGAAGCGGGAACGCTTCCGACGCCTGCTATTGCAAGCCTTTGCGAAGGAATAAAATATGTTAAAAGCATTAAAACATCAACCGTGCGAAGCATAGATAACACACTTTGCTCACACCTGTGCGACAGACTTTCGTCTTTGAACAGTGTCACCGTTTACAACGGCGGACGCTTGGGAAGCACAGTGCTTTTCACCGTAGGCTCCCTGCCGTCAGAGGATGTCGCAAGGCATCTTGACAAGGCTGGAATATGTGTGCGGGGCGGATTTCACTGTGCGCCCGACACGCACCGCCTGCTCGGCACTGCGGATACAGGGGGCGTGCGTGCAAGCTTCAGTGTTTTCAATACGCAAAACGACGTGGACCGCCTTTATTTTGCGGTTAAAAATATCGTTAATTTATCGATATAAAAGCAGGCTGGCTTATTTAAGGAAAATATAGGTCACATTGTAGGGGCGACCACTGGTCGTCCGCCTCGAAATGTATAAATATACTAAAAGCGGGAGTGTCACCCCCCCCTACAGAATAAATATTCAAAAAACACATGGGGCGACTCATTTTGGGAGTTATTTTCTTAAATGAGCCACCCCCTCATTTTTTATTACGGCTCTATTTCCATAAAAATTCTTGCATCGGAGATGATGACGTTGACTTCGTACGGCTTATCATTCCAGCCGCCGAAGAAAAGAGTTAAATTCACGGGCTGATTTGCCTTAAGCTCCACATTCTGAGGCTGAACCTTTGCAAATTCATGGACGCCGCACTGCGGTACTGCTTCGACAGTCACAGCCTTGTCCGTTTTTGATGTTACGACTATATCCACTTTGTTTGCCGCATTTGTTGCTGTGGCGTCTGCTGAAATCGTTGCGGAAATAAGATCAATGAAAATTTCGCTGTCATGATCAAAAACTCGCCTCATTTTCACTTCGCCGTCCTTGTAGGTACATGCAAGAGTATTTCTCGGATAGAAATTCCATAAATCGGAAATATAACCGAAAAATTCGCTGTCGGCTTCAAGTACATCGCCCTCAAGGTAGTAATCCGTAGTCTTTGAAATTACATTTTCGGGTGATATTCTGTATATTCCGTCCTCCGTTTTTATCCAGAACATACCTTCGGGTGCATAGCATTTATCGTAGTGCTGGAAGCTGAACGGCTCATCTGTGATCTTTTCGCTTTTTTCGCCGTTAGGGGTAAGGGCTGAAAGCTTTCCTAAAAGCTCACCCCCCATGTCATCCTTTATTTCCTTAACGCTTACACTGCCATTGATATAACGTACAAGAAGCAGGTCGGCATCGTCATAATTTACGTCTATATCGGAGCCTTCTATATACTCCTCATCCTCAGTTACGAATGTATCGGCAATATCGGGTGCACCGCTTTCAACGGAAGGTGCCTCAGTATCGGCTGATGTTGTATCGGTGTTATCCTGCTTTGCACACGATACAAGCAAGCACGACATTATTAAAAACAAACAAAAAATACGTTTTTTCATATCAACATTCCTTTTTTAAAATGATGCATAAATGATACATTAAAAATGCAAATTTGTCAAGTGTGTATATTTTGATGTGATTTTAAAAAATTCACCTTTCAATTTACAAAAGGGGTTGGCTCATTTAAGTAAAATATATATTACATTTGTAGAGGCGACCATCGGTCGTCCGCTTCAAAATGTATAAATATACTAAAAGCGGGAGTGCAATGCACTCCCCTACAGAATAAATATTCAAAAAGTACACGGGGTGACTTATTTTGGAAGTTTTTTCCATAAATGAGCCACCCCCTTATCAGGTTCTTTAAAATTATATCCGTATGCACCTATGAAAGCTCAATGAAATAGCTTTGCGGTACAAAACCGATTATTTTTTATAGCGACCTCAATTTCTGTTGTTTGATTATTATTTTTTTCTGACTGATGTTCGGCATCTTCCCAGCCGTTAAAACTCAAATAGACTCCATCTTCAGCTATATAATAACCAAGGGTTCTGCGCATACCGCTCCACATGCTGTCACCGGTCGAGATATCAGGGGCCGTATCGTACTGCCAGCCAAACGAAAAAGTAATCATGCCCGATTCTCCGACCTTGCAATCGGACAGGTCAAGCTCGACAATTTCACTGTAATATCCCGAAATATCACCATCGATGACATCCGATATATCAAGCTTTTGCATGTCGTCTTTACTGAATTTATGCTCATATTTTCCGATTTCACCGTTAATTTTAGCAAAATCATTATCTGTAATTTTCGAAATATCTGCTTTTTCTGACGGATAAACCTCAAACAAAGGATATCCGTTATTTCCATATGTATCATATGAAGGATTCTTTTTGTATTCTTGATTTTTGGTGTATATATCTCCCATTGAAGCCGTAACTGTTATTTTTTCACCTTTGGGATAAAAGGAATAACATTTAAGGGCAATACGCTGCGTCGGAAGAGGCTTTGAGCTGTCAGTTATATATCCGGTTTTTATTTCTTCTGAAATACTGTCAGTCTGCTCAAATTGGGTATTTTCGGGGATCTTTGCGGTTTCGCTGTCGGACTTTACTGTACTTTGGGTACTGTTATGACCGCTGTCTTCTTTTTGTGTATCCGATACACAGCTGCTCAAAAGTACGGAAATGCTGATAAAACAAATGGCAAGAGCAAGAAGGGATGCTTGAAATGTGTTTAAAATGCTTGTAAAGTGTTTCATTTTTTTCTCCTTACTAATAATCAAATACGGATACGAATGAGTTTTAATATTTATTAAAATTACCTCTTTCTTTAATTGTACCATGTATTAACTATAGTGTCAATAGAAAAATAAACATATCATACCGAGGCAAAGCAAAACGGAGTGCGCAGTTCGTATCCGAACTGCGCACCCATAGGGCAATCCCATGCCCCTTATCCTTGTTTGGATTTTATTGTATTTAGCGAAGATATTAACATTCTCCGAATGGCGCCGCAATCGTTTTGAATCGATTTATATGCGGATTCTTCAATACAATCGGTTTCAAACAAAAGTTCAAGCCAATATTCGGTTTCATAACATTCCTTTTGGGCAATCTCAAGTTTAGATATAAAGTCTTTTGTACCTTGCGCATACTGCGCCTCGTAAATATTTGCTCCGATGGAAGTACCTGAACGCAACAACTGATTTATAAGCACCGTTTCTTTGTGTTCTGCTTTCATATTACGGCAGAGTAAAACAATATTTTTTGCAAAATCCTTCGCTTTATCTCTTAAAATGCTGTTTGACATAATATCACCTCTATCAATATTATACATCAAAACTGATTGTTAGTCAAACTATATTCCGACTTTGTCGGAGTGATATTATTGCTATCGCAATAGTGGTATTGAAGCTTTACAGCTTCAGTGATATTCTATTTGCCTTAAAAGCTCGCAACGCTCACACGGTGAGTGGGCGAATACCACTCGGCCGAGGCCGAATATAACTGCGAAGCAATATAACTCGCCGCAGGCAAATAGAACTGCCCAACTTCCTTATAAGAAGTTGGGCAGCATTCCCGTTTTTGTTATTGTTCTTGAGATTATTTTGCTTCTACTGCTTCAACACTTACGCATTTTCTGCCTTTTGCCATATTTTCGAACTTAACACGTCCGTCAACAAGCGCAAAAAGTGTATCGTCAGAGCCGCGGCCAACATTCTTACCGGGGTGGATCTTTGTGCCTCTCTGGCGGATAATGATGTTACCTGCCAGAACGCTCTCGCCGCCGAACTTCTTCACGCCGAGACGCTGAGCCGCACTGTCACGACCGTTCTTTGTTGAACCAACGCCTTTTTTATGTGCAAAAAACTGAAGGCTTAACTTTAACATTTTATATTCCTCCGTAATTATTTGGTAAAGAGATCAGATATCTCTTTCTTGTTCTTCCACTTCCAAGTAGTCGTAATAATCCTCAAGCATATCGTTAAGCTGGAGGAAATACCCCTGCATCAAAGCGGAAATGGCGTAATTCTTACTCTTGTTCTTCTCGTATTTGGGCAATGCACCCTTACAAATGACCTCAATATCCGTGGTGTCGTCGTCTATCATATACTCAACATCCGAGCCTATGGAGACCTCCACGGTATTTATAATGAGCATTGTCATGGCAGATATCGCCGCACAGACGATGTCACGTCCTGCATCCTCATATCCGCTGTGGCCAACCTCACGGAATCCGTAATATATACCGCCCGATTTGTAAAATACGATCTTCGTCATCTTGTTTACGCGTTGATGGACTTGATTGTAACCTTTGTATAGGCCTGTCTGTGTCCGATCTTCTTCTTTTCGTTCTTCTTTGATTTGTACTTAAGAATGTAGATCTTCTTGCCTCTGCCGTTTTTCTCAACGGTAGCAGTTACTGTTGCGCCTGCAACTACGGGTGTACCAACCTTGATACCGTCGTCGCCGCAAACTGCAAAAACACGGTCAAATGTATACTCGGAGCCTGCTTCAACATCGAGCTTTTCGATGAAGATAACGTCTCCTTCGGATACTTTGTACTGCTTTCCGCCTGTTTCGATAATAGCAAACACGAAAAGCACCTCTCTTTCAATAAACTCGCTGAGTAAGGTAAGGCTTGCCTTTTTATGAACCCCACATCATGCGGCAGAATATTCTAACATTATAAAGGGCCGTTGTCAATATGCGGTGACGTTTTCTTTGTAAATATTTTGTTAACTTCGGTCTTTCTGACGTTTGAACCCATAATCAAGCAACAAAAAACCGCCGACGGATATATCCGTTCCGAATGCACAGGCATAAAGCGACTGCTTACATATTTCTTTCATATCGGGGGTCGGCTCGTTTATGTACATTGCAAGCGTAAACAAAAGCCCCGCCGTGACGACAAAAACGCATATTTTCAGTATTTTCAAAGCACGGCTGTCAAATGCGCTGTATTTTTCTTTCAATGCTATTCCTCCTTCAAAAAACGCAGGGATAAATGGAAAAATTCATATTTTATCTCTTTAAATCGGTATGTCTTTTACGTATAATATTATATAATATATAGGTGCTTTTGTCAAAGCACAATTTATGGAAACGGATTTTTTATGGATATAGGTGTTTCAAGTGCGTGCTTTTTTCCGCACGATACTGTCGGCTCGCTCAACATATGCGCCGACGGAGGATTTAAAACGGTTGAAATATTCGCAAATACTCACAGTGAGCTTTCAGGGCAATATCTGATCGACACAAAGAAAACCGCCGAAGAAAGAGGAGTGTCTGTAACATCAATTCACCCATTCACCTCGGGGTATGAGTATATTCTGTTTTTTGCAGGCTATGAAAGACGTGTTGACGATGCCATAGATTATTACAAAAATTATTTTGAAGCCGCCGCATATCTCGGTGCGAAGTACGTTATCTTCCACGGCGACAACAAGCGTGCGCCGTTTGTCGGTGTTGAACGGTATGCGGAAATTTTCGAAAGACTCGAAAATGCCGCAAAATCATTCGGCGTTGATGTTGCGCAGGAAAACGTGTCAACCTCGCACATAGGCTCACCCGAAAACATCGCAAAGCTTCGGAGTCTTTTGCCTGATATAAAATTCACATTCGACATAAAACAGGCGTGCCGCGGCGGATATGATCCGTTTGATATGCTCTGCGCCATGCAAAATAACATCAGCCATGTCCATCTGAATGACTGGAACGGTGAAAGCTGTACATTACCCACACACGGTATATGCGATCTTAAAAAAATAAAAGAAACACTCGACTCCTACGGTTATGACGGAAAATATATAATAGAAGTTTACAGACGTGATTTTTCATCTCCCTCCGATCTTACCGTATCAAGGGATGAATTTTTAAGTCTGTTCAAGTGAGAAGGATATGTTATACGAAGTAAAGGAAATATCAAAGGGATTTTCCCTTATAACGGCACAAACCGATAAATTCAAAAGTGAAAGTCTGAACATTCATTTTCTTGTTCCGCTTTCAAAAGCACCGTATGCGGAGGTGCTTTTGCCTAATGTCATGACACAGGGCTGTATGAAGTACCCGACAAGAAGGCTTCTGCGCAAGAGGCTTGATTATCTTTTCAGCTCATCCGTGTCGGCATATCTGCCCACATTCGGCGATCATATGTCACTGTGCTTTTCATCATCCTTTTTGAAAAATGCTTTTGCATATGACTCCTGCGATATTTCAGGCGGAACAGCAGAGCTTTTGTTTGATCTGATGCTTGATCCGCTTGTTGCAAACGGTGCTTTCAGTGATGAATACACAGAAAGAGAAAAGAAAAACAAGTGCGATGCTTTGCGTGCATCCATTAACAACAAGGACTCATACGCATCAAACCGCTGTATGCACCTAATGTGCGAGGGCGAGCCTGTGTCGTTTCTTTATTCCACCGACACAGCACCTTATGAAATGATAACTCCGAGTTCTCTTTACGAGAGCTATCTTGACATAACGGCACACGCACCGATCATTATGACATATGTCGGAGAAAACACACGCTTTGCAGAGGAGCTTGCGTATAAGCTTTCGGAAAAGCTCCGAGGTGCTGACAGAAGCATTTACAAAAACACAGTAACGTACAAAGCGCCGAAGGAAATACGGTATTTTGAAGAAAAGCACAGTGTAAAGCAGGCAAGGCTTGTTATCGGTTTCAGGGATAAGCCCTCAACACCTGACGATATTTACATAAAAACGGTATTTGATGAGCTGTACGGTCAATCACCCGTAAGCAAGCTTTTTACAAATGTACGTGAAAAGCTGTCGCTTTGCTATTACTGTTCTTCGGGACGCAACCACGAAACGGGAAATATGATCGTCAGAACAGGTATAAAAGCCGAAAACAAGGATCTTGCATATAACGAGATACTGCACCAGCTCGACCTTGTAAAGCAGGGTGATTTCACCGACGGTGAGCTTGAAAATGCAAAGTGCGGATTTGCAAATCAGGTGCTTTCCGTGCTTGACTCTCCCGACAGCATCGCATCGTTCATGTTCAAGGGCATGATGCGAGGTGTCATACTTTCACCTGAAGAGGAAGCCGAAAAAATAATGTCCGTCACAAAAGAACAGGTGGCAGCTGCCGCTTCGGGTATCGTTCCCGACACTGTTTTCTTCATGTACGGAAATGAAGCGGAGGACGAAAATGAAGACTGAATTTAAAAAGATCCTCTGTAACGTAACGGGTGATGTCTGTTACAAGGCGCATCTTGAAAACGGACTGACATTATACGTTGCCCCGAATGAGAAAATGACGGCGCACGCTGTGTTTTACACCGATTTCGGTTCTGTAAACAGCAATTTCTCGTTTAACGGAGAAGAACACTCCCTGCCCGACGGCATGGCGCATTTTCTTGAGCATAAGCTGTTTGAAACCGAAGACGGCGGCGATGCGTTTTCACTGTTTGCCGAAACGGGAGCTGATGCAAACGCATATACATCATTCACAAAAACAGCATACGTTTGTACGGCGACGGAAAATTTTATAAAATCGCTTGAAATACTCTTATCGTTTGTGACGTCTCCGCACTTCACAAAGGAATCGGTGGACAAGGAAAAAGGAATAATAATTGAAGAAATAACGATGTACGACGACTCCCCCGACTGGCAATGCATGTTCGGAATGATGAAGGGAATGTACAGAGAGGATAACCCGCTTTCCATAGATATTGCGGGAGATGCAGGATCAGTTTCACAGGCAACACCTGAGCTTTTGTACTCAATTTACGAAAAATTCTATTCGCTTTCAAACATGACGCTGTGCGTTTCGGGAAATGTTGATCCTTATGAGGTCGGAAAAATGTGCGAAGACCTTGAGGGAATAATATCAAAAACACCGAAAACGCATTTTCCGAAAGAGGAAAAGGCGGTGCGCACTCCGTATATCGAAAAGAAAATGCAGGTGTCCCGCCCTTACTTCAGCTTCGGGGTAAAGGACTTGCCGTGTGAGGATGAATATGAGCGCAACAAGCGCACCGCCGCTATTGCGGTGTTTTCATCAATGCTCTTCGGGCCTTCCAGCGAAATATATTCCCGTCTGTACGATGAGGGCATAATAAACAAAACCTTCTGTTCGGGCTACGAATGTACAGACTGTTATGCATTTTATGCTTTTTCGGGCGAAACGGAAAAGATCGACGAAATGTACACAGCCTTATGCGACCACATAGACGAAATAAAGGCAAAGGGCTTTGACAAAGAGGAATTTGAAATATCCCGCCGTGTCGTTTACGCAAGCGCCGTGAGGATATTCGAAAACAGCATAAGGGTGGCTGAGGACATGTCTGATATAGGCGAATATGTATTTACAACGCCCGAAATAATATCAAGGATAACCCCCGAATATGCTTTTGATATTTTCTGTGAGCTTTTCCGACGTGAATCTTACACATTGTCGGTTATAAATCCGCTTTAAAGCGAAAAGAAAGGATATTTAAAAATGTATCAGGTTGAGTTTAAAATGTTTGACTTTGCCTTCCGCTTCTCCCCCGTGGCATTCACGGTGTTCGGAAAGGACGTGTATTGGTACGGCATAATCATAACCGTGGGAATAATTCTCGGTGTTGCATATGCCTTCATGCGTGCAAAGCAAGGCGGTATAAAGGCAGACCATATGTATGACTATTCGATATTTGCTATCATTTTCGGCATTATCGGCGCACGCACATATTACGTGCTTTCGGAAATCGACACGTATCATTCGTTTGCTGACGCTATTGCCATTTGGAACGGCGGTCTTGCGATATACGGCGGTGTTATCGGCGGTATTGCCGCACTTGTCATAACTGCGCTTGTCAAAAAGCATAATCCGCTTCGCATACTTGACTGTGCCGCGCCTGCCGCTATGATCGGTCAGATAATAGGCAGATGGGGCAATTATATGAATCAGGAGGCATTCGGCTGTAATACAGACCTGCCGTGGGGTATGCGTTCATTTGTACACACACCTTCCATGACCGGTACACGCATGCAGGGCACGGTTGAATACCTCTGCTCACACAAAGCATCCATAATGCAGAAAAACCCGAATCTTATAATCGATCCGCAGGGTTATGTACACCCGACATTCCTTTATGAATCCCTCTGGAATCTTATCGGTTTTATTCTGATAAACGCATTTTACAAAAAGAAAAAGTTTGACGGTGCGATCGTTTGTGCTTACCTCGGCTGGTACGGGCTGGGACGATTGTTCATTGAGGGACTCAGAACGGACTCCCTCTACCTCGGCTCAACAAACATAAAGCTGTCACAGCTCGTTGCTCTGGTTTGCATTGTTTTGAGTATTTTCTTCTTCGTTCTCGGAACAGTACGTGCAAAGGCGGCAGGTATCACGGCGCTCTATACAAAAGCAGAAAACGGCAAATGGATGATGATCGATGCGCTTGAATCCGAAGCATCAGAAGAAGCAGAAGAAGCAGAAGAAGCAGAAGAAACAGAAAGCGAAAACGAACCGTCCGATGAAGAATCGGAAGAAATAACAGAAGCATCCGATATTGCGGAAGAAACAGAAGAAACGGAGAATGAAGAAAATGGCAGTAATAATTGACGGAAAAAAGACCTCGTCCGATATGAGAGGCGAGATCAGGGAAAGAACACTGAAATTCAAGGAAGAAAACGGATTTTTGCCCGGCCTTGCGGTAATAATCGTGGGTGAAGATCCCGCATCTCAGGTGTATGTAAGAAACAAGAAAAAGGACTGCGATGAGGTCGGATTTAATTCCGAAGTTATCGCACTTCCCGAAAACACGGAAGAAAAGGAACTGCTTGGGCTTATCGACACACTCAATAAAAGAGATGACATACACGGTATTCTCGTTCAGCTTCCCTTGCCGAAGCACCTTGATTCGGAGATAGTAATAGCCGCAATTGACCCCGAAAAGGACGTTGATGCGTTCAGCTATGTAAATGTAGGCAAAATAACAGTCGGAAATTACAGCTTTTTGCCCTGCACACCTGCAGGAGTTATGGAGCTTCTGAAGCGTTACAACATTGAAGTTGCAGGCAAAAACTGCGTTGTTGTCGGCAGAAGCAATATCGTCGGCAAGCCCATGGCGCTTTTGCTTCTTCACGCAAACGGTACGGTAACGGTTGCACATTCAAGAACACAAAATCTTGCAGATGTTACAAGAAATGCAGATATTCTTGTATCTGCCGTCGGTAAGGCTGATTTTATCACGGCTGATATGATAAAGGAAGGCGCTGTTGTCATCGATGTAGGCATGAACAAAAATAAAGAAGGCAAGCTTACAGGCGACGTTGACTACGAAAGCTGTTTTGCAAAGGCATCCGCGATCACTCCCGTTCCCGGCGGTGTAGGACCTATGACAAGAGTAATGCTGCTTGAAAACACACTCACGGCGGCACAAAATAAACGCCTTCTCCAGCCACTTGACGAAGTCAAGTGATTGGAGACAGTGTGGCAACGAGATTGCACAACAAGTTACGCAACTCGGGCGGATGAGGTGTCAAATTAAACGGGTTCAAAACGGCGCATCCCCGAACCCCCCACCGGGGGATGCGCATATTTCCTGCGGAAATATAAATGAACAAAAATGTGTTTAAAACGGCGGGAGCAAGCCCCCGCCCTACGGCATCACGCTGAGTAAAACGCGTGAAAATGTTTAAGTTATTATATAATTTTGTAATTTTTTTGTTACAATCATTGACTTTAACAAACTAAAGGGATATAATTCTCGTATATATGTAAAAAACAAACTTATGTTTGAAAGGAATACAAAGATGAAAAGAGTCTATAATTTTTCGGCAGGTCCTTCCGCACTTCCCATATCCGTTTTGGAGCAGTGCGCAAATGAAATGGTATGCTACGGCGATGCCGGCATGTCCGTTATGGAAATGAGCCACCGTTCACCCGCATACGATGCAATAATCAAAGATGCTGAAAAGCTTCTGCGCAAGGTTATGAACATACCCGACAACTACAAGGTACTGTTCTTGCAGGGCGGTGCATCGCTTCAGTTCGCATCCGTTCCGCTTAACCTCATGACAAAGAACAAGAAGGCGGATTATATAGTAAGCGGTCAGTTCTCGGGCAAGGCGCTCAAAGAGGCTGAAAAATACGGTGACGCAAGACTTGTTGCAACATCAAAGGACAAGAACTTTACATACATCCCCCAGACGAAGCGTGATGACTTCCGTGCTGATGCTGATTACGTTCACATCTGCTTCAACAACACGATCTACGGAACAAAATTCAACTACATTCCCGACACAGGCGACATTCCCCTGGTTGCTGATATGTCTTCCTGCATCCTTTCTGAGCCTGTTGATGTTACAAAATTCGGTATGATCTATGCAGGCGCACAGAAGAACGTTGCTCCCGCAGGTCTTACTATCGTTATTGTAAGAGAGGATCTCATCGGAAACGCACGTGAGGATATCCCCGCTGTTATGGATTACAAGATAATGGCAGATAACGATTCTATGTACAATACTCCCCCCTGCTATCCTATCTACGTTGCAAAGCTCGTATTTGAATGGATAGAATCACTCGGCGGACTTGAAGCTATGAAAAAGCTCAACGAGGAAAAGGCGGCTGTTCTTTACGATTACCTCGATTCACAGGACTACTATATAGCTCCCGTTGAAAAGGATGCACGTTCAATGATGAACGTAACATTCGTTACAGGCGATGCTGAGCTTGACAAGAAGTTCGCAAAGGAAGCTGACGCACTCGGCTTCAAGAACATCAAGGGACACCGTTCAGTCGGCGGTATGAGAGCGTCTATTTACAACGCTATGCCCATCGAAGGTGTAAAGGAACTCGTTAAATTTATGGATGAATTCGCAAAGAATAATCCCAAAGCGTAACGAAAGGAAACGAATAATGAAAATCAAACTTCTTAATAAGATCGCAAAATGCGGCACGGCTGTATTTGACGATAAATATACAGTCGGCGAGGAAATAGAAAATCCCGATGCGATAATGGTGCGTTCCGCTGCAATGCACGATATGGAATTCAATAAAGACCTTAAAGCTATTGCACGTGCGGGTGCAGGTGTAAACAATATTCCCGTGGACAGATGCGCTGACCTCGGTATCGTTGTATTCAACACACCCGGTGCAAATGCCAACGCTGTTAAAGAGCTTGTAATTGCAGGACTTCTCCTTGCTTCCCGTGATATCGTCGGCGGTATCGACTGGGTAAAGGCAAACAGTGCTGACCCTGATATAGCAAAGAGCGTTGAAAAGAACAAGAGCAAGTTTGCAGGTCACGAGCTCAAGGGCAAAAAGCTCGGTGTTATCGGTCTGGGTGCTATAGGCGGACCGCTTTGTAACCTTGCACGCCACTTCGGAATGGAGGTTTACGGCTGCGACCCGTACCTTTCCGTTGAAGCGGCTTGGAACATCTCCCGTGACGTTCACAGAATCATGACAAGAGAAGAAATATTCAAGGAATGTGATTTCATATCCATTCACACGCCTCTCGTTGTAAACGACGATCCCAAGGTTGCAACAAAGGGTATGATAAACTCCAACACTATCGCTATGATGAAGGACGGCGTTGTTATTCTTAACTTCGCACGTGATGCCCTCGTTGATGATGATGCGATCGAAACGGCACTTGCAAGCGGTAAGGTTGCAAAATACGTTACAGACTTCCCGAATGCAAGAACAGCAGGCATGAACGGCGTTATTGCAATTCCCCACCTCGGCGCTTCCACTGAAGAGGCAGAGGATAACTGTGCTGTTATGGCGGCTCACGAGCTTGTTGATTTTCTTGAATACGGAAACATCAAGAACAGCGTAAACTACCCGAATGTTGAGCTTCCCCACAACGGCGACTACCGTCTGTGCGTGTTCCACAAGAACATCCCCAACGTCCTTTCACAGATCACAGCATCTGTTTCCGATGCAAATCTCAACATCGAAAACTTCATCAACAAGTCCAAGAAGGACAATGCGTATACGATCGTTGAGATCAACGGCGCACTTCCCGATGAAATAATCGAAAAGATCACAGCTATTGAAGGCGTTGTAAGAGTAAACGTAATAAAATAAAATTCTATTCAAAAGGGAACGGCTCATTTTTCGGAATTCTTTCCAAAACGAGCCGCCCCTTTTTGTTTGGTTCATTCGTAGTTTTAATACACTGCAAGGCGGTGTGTGTCCGTTGCACATAGGTATGGGTGCGAATGTTCTACTGTTTAATATTTCATTGGGATAAAATAAATATACAATATTTTTAATGGAGATATTTTATGGGAATTAAAAGTGTATCGGTGAGAATTGAGGAGGAAATGCTTGAAAAGCTTGCATATATTGCAGATTATGAAGGCAGAAGCATAAACAGCCACATTCTTGTTTTGATAAGAAAGGACATCAAATCATTTGAAGCGGCAAACGGCGAAATTGACGGAAATTTAGATCCATCGGTCAACGTAAAGCCGACGAGAAAGTAATAACCACAGGCTTAGCCGGCGGCCTGCTCAGCCCTATAAGGGCTTATTACCGGCTGGGCTGAAAGCCCAGCGAAGCATTTTACACTTGCAAGCGACGCCCTACCGCCACAGATGTGGCTACACAGAACCCAAGCCTTCTCCTGCGGGAGAAGGGGGACCACGATAGTGGTGGATGAGGAGT
>JBGVLZ010000075.1:0-2859 GCA_045124505.1 Eubacteriales bacterium | reverse complement strand
CCGTCACCGAAAATAATTCCGAAGAATATGAGTATAAATGCCAAGAACCAACCCGAAATGTCATACTCAAAATATCCGGGAACAGTGCCCAAAAAGTCGGTCAACGGATAAATAAGACTTACAAATTTATTGTTTTTAAGCTTGGTGGGAACATTATCCTCAACCGAAGGCTCTTCCACGAGAAGTCCCCACGAATTGCTTTGGGCAGTTTGCTTGAGCCTATCAAGATTTTCAGCTTCAATATAACCTGTGAAATAGGAAACGGTAAGTGATGCCTCACTTTCGGGTGATAACTTTTCGTCTGCCATACCCGTAGCGTAGGTTTCAAATTCAATTTCCTTTTCGACAGATTGAACTGCTTTTTTAATGCTCTCAACATAACAAGCATTGGCGGAAATCGTTTCGTCTATTTCGTCCATACGAGTACTAAGTTCCAAGAGCCGTTGCTTCATATTACTTGTAGAAATCTGTGGCAGAGCTAAACGGTATACATTTAGCGACGAAACATCTTCGTCAAGCTCTTCCTTATTGGATTTGAGCAGCATAAATCTAACGGTCGATTTTGTTGCATCAATCCGAACGGTTTTAATGCTTTCGGGAAGCAACTCATATTCGGTCTTTGGCATCTTATAAAAGGATATCTCATAACCTTTTGATTCCAAATCGCTTAAACTACTCGGATCAATATCGCCCCAGCTTTTTAAGCGGTCAAGCTCGGAGCTGAGTGCAATTCGTTCTGCCACGCACTGCTTTTTCTCCGCATCGAGAGTTTGAATTCTCATTGCAACGGACAAAGCCTCGGCAGTGCTCACCTCTTTTTGCTCTACGTTTTTCCTTTTGCCAATCGTAAAGATCGCACTTTCAAGTAAAGCAATTTGTTCTTGGAGCGAGGCAAGTCGTTCACCGGCTCCTTCAGCAATCTCAATGTGAACAATTCCTAATTTGCGAAGCTTTTTCAGGGTTTCGTCCTTTTTGTTTTCTCTAATAATAAGAGATACTTTTTTCATAGGCACTATCATAATGAATAAACCTCCTTTTCGGAAGCCACAGCATTACGAAGGGCTATCTTTCGTTTTGATATTTTTGAACGCACTACGGCACTAACCTGTTGGTCTGCCATATAAATCGATATTTTTTTGATATTTTCCTCGGTTTCGGGGATTTTAACCTTTTCAAACAGGTTGACTCTTTGAGAAGTTGAAAGCAATTCAATCTCTAATAGTCTGACCTGTTCATCTAACACTTCCGCCTCTAAATCAAGGGACATTGCCTTTTCCATATGGTTTGCGGCGATATCCACCCAAAGAGGTGTTTCGTAAAGATCATAATCTCCTCTTTTAAAATCCGCGCCCTCAAACGTAGGAATATCAACGCCTGCAATATTTCCTTTTCCTTTGCGAATATTGCTGACGGTTATAATTCCTTTTGGGAAGGCATCTATTTCGCTAAAAACAGCGATCCATTCACGAAAGCCGAATTCAAGATTTTCTCGTTCTTTTCTCACAGCCTTTGCCTTGGCTTCAATTGTACGGATTTCCGATTGGAGTTGTTGCTTTTTCAGTGTCAGAGTAGGCAAATATCTGCGGTACATTTTAAGTGCGTCCTTTTGTACCTTCAACTCGTTTTTAGTTAGTTTGATTTTTGCCAAAACTACAGACCTCCTTAACCTTTAGGCCAAAATTCATCAGTAAGGTCTGATTTAATTCCGGTTTCGTCTTTTTCGAAGCAATCCGCTAAAATTTCCCATCCTAAATCAAGTGCATCTTCAAGCGGAAGATTAACGGACAGCGACATTAACTTATCTTCAAAAAGTTCACCGTATTTCAGCAATTTTTCATCCCAACGGCTCATAGAAAAGCCCATGTTTTTCTTTTCAAGAGTTTCCTTATAGGAAGAATACAAACGTATCATCGCATCCATAAGTGCTCGATGGTCTTTTCGTGTTTTACCGTTTACATTTTGCTTCAGTCGGGAAAGAGAACCGAACGGCTCTATACGACCGCCTTTAAGGTAATACTGACCCTCGGTAATATATCCGGTATTGTCGGGGACGGGATGAGTAACGTCATCGCCGGGCATTGTAGTAACGGCTAAAACGGTAACAGAACCCGAATCAGCAAAGTCAACCGCCTTTTCGTAACGGGCGGCAAGCTGAGAATACAGATCACCGGGATATCCACGGTTTGACGGCACCTGTTCCTGCGTAATAGCAATTTCCTTCATGGCATCAGCAAAGTTGGTCATATCGGTAAGGAGTACCAATACGTCCTTATTCTGAAGTGCAAACTGCTCTGCCACTGCCAATACCATATCGGGAATCATCATACACTCAACAGTAGGATCGGAAGCAGTATGAATAAACATAACAGTTTTACTTAAAGCACCGCCTTTGGAAAGTGCGTCCTTAAAATAAAGAAAGTCGTCATATTTAAGTCCCATACCGCCAAGAACGATTACATCAGCTTCTGCCTGCATTGCAATTCGGGCAAGAAGTTGGTTGTACGGCTCGCCCGAAATGGAGAAAATGGGCAGCTTCTGAGAAACAACCAAGGTATTGAACATATCAATCATAGGAATGTTGGTTCTCATCATTCGGTTGGCAAGAATACGTTTAGTGGGATTAACAGAGGGGCCGCCAATGGGTTTCATATTTTCGTTAAGTGCAGGCCCTTTATCTCTCGGCTCACCTGAGCCGTTGAATATACGGCCTAATAAATCTTCACTAAAAGATACACGCATTTCGTGACCGAGAAACCGCACTTCATCTCCTGTAGAAACACCCTGACCTCCGGCAAAGACCTGCAGAGAAACAATATCTCCCTCGATCTTATTTACCTGAGCCAACGACTTGCCAAAACG
>JBGVLZ010000074.1:0-20280 GCA_045124505.1 Eubacteriales bacterium | reverse complement strand
GTATAGGACGATTCATTTTGATTGTAATATACCAACGTATAAATAGTACCGTTCCAAACCGTACTCGTTGTCGTATCAATCGTCGTTGTGTAAGACCCAGTTGCGTTGTACGAACCATACTTATTAGCCGCTTTCCCATTATTCCATTGCCATACGAAATATCCATCTTTCACAATCGATTGCGTAATATTTATCGATTTTACAGTTGTCTTATCCGTAAAGACCATTTTGACGGGATTCGTTGTCAATTTCCCGTTCGTGCCAGGTTCTACGGTGTCTTTTACGGTAAGTTTCCCTTTTTCATCTATCGTCAAAGCCCCTGTTACCCCCTGGCGTAAGAACTCTATTTTACCATCAACGTCGGTTAACCAACCGTAATTGTTTTGCACGGGTTTTGTTTCCCATTTATAACCATCGGGTACATTGTCAGAACTATCCGTTGCAATCGCCGAGTTCATATACGCATATATTTGCGCAAGGTCATAGGTCACTTTATAATCCGCTGTAACGGAAGAAACGGTTGTAGTGTTACTATTGATAACCGCATAATAGTTTTCAACGTTTTCAATCGAACTTAAATCGAAATACGCTTTGTTTTCCGAAATGCTTGCGGAAACGGATTGTACTTTGTTTCCGTATTTATCACAAATATCCACCGTAGTCGTCGTTTCCGTCGTTTCAGCAAAGGTGACGTTCAAACCCGTGATGTCTTCGTAAGCAGAAAGGTCGTAAACCGTTTTTGCAACGCCGTCGGAAACCTTTGCAGGATTATTATTGTTGTTTTCCAGTTCGGAAACCGTCAACGTTTTTTGATAATTTACTACCATATCTCCGAACGTATAGGACGATTCATTTTGATTGTAATATACCAACGTATAAATAGTACCGTTCCAAATCGTACTCGTCGCCGTATCAATCGTCGTTACGTGTACACCGTTGGATTCATACGAACCATACTTTGAACCAACATTTCCGTTGTTCCATTGCCATACGAAATAACCATTTTTCTCAATCGCCTGCGTAATGGAAACAGATACGATATCCGTTGTATCCGTAAATTCCATTTTTACAGGATTCGTGTACTTGCTTCCGTCTGCACCAGCTACAACGTGTTCGCTTACTGCAACCTTACCTTTTGCATCTATCGTCAAAGCACCGCTCGCACCTTGACGTAAGAATTTTATTTTTCCATCAGTATCGCTTAACCAACCATAATTTTTATCCCAAGGACCATCAATCCACTTATATCCATTAGGTACGTTTTCTTGGCTATTTGCGATAATCGCCGATTGCATATATCCGTAAATCTGCGCAAGGTCGTGCGTTTCTTTATAATCCGCCACAACGCTGGTAATCACAGGGGTAGCCGTCTTTTGCGTGGTAATAACCGCGTTGTAATTTTGCGCGTTTGCAACACCGCTAAAATCAAATGTTGCTACGTTGTTCACCGCTTTTGCGTAAACGGCGGTCACCGTTTCGTTGTCTGCATTGCGAAGTTCCGCCATGGCAATATCTTCCGCATTAAGCGAATCTGCGTCAAACGTGACGGTAAGTTTGGAAAGCCCGTTATATCCAGCCAAGTTGTACGCAACGACAGGTTCTGCATTCACTTCTACCGTTTCGCTAACTTCTTTTACGCCGATTTTCGCCGTAATCGTTGCCGTACCCGCACCAACTGCCGTCAGCGTGCCATCTTCATTTACCTGCACCACTTCTTCATTGTTAGAAGAAAGCACGTACTTAAACGCATTTGCCCCATCCGTTGCCCCCGTAATAGTTGCCGTAAAATCCTCCCCGATTTCTACTTCCGTAGCAGAAAGCGTAATTGCCATATCCGTCGTAGTCGCGCCGATAATTCTATTCAAGAAAGATTGTGCGTCCGCATCGGGTTTACCTTCCTTTTCCAAATCGTAAAGTTCTGCGCTCGCTACGTACGAAATCGAACGGTAAACCGTTTCGCTCGTATATGCGTAATCCGTCACCGCTTCCGTTTCGCCTTCGGGCGTGTAGGTGTATTTCACAAATGAACGCGCCGCAAATACCGTCCCGTAAAGCTCGGCAGGAAATTCCGTTGCAAGTGCATCGCCTGAAAGCGTAATGAAATAACCGATACTATCCGCAGGTACGTATTCGCTATATGTATTAACCTTTGCGATTGCAGGAAGCACGTTTGCCGTGTTTTCCGTAAGTTCGCCGTCAAGCAATACTTCGGGAATAATAAACGTACCGAATTCTGCGCCAACGGGAAGTTCCGCTACGTCAGCATTGCTAATCGTCGTAAGGAAACGGATACCTGCAGGTTCTGCCGTACGAACGGATGCGCCTTGCACCTTAAAACTCTCCAAGGAACTGTCAACGATTGCTTGCGTGAGCGTTGCGTTGTTTGTTCCCGTAGGTTTTACGTAGGTGTTTTCCGCAGATGCGGAAGATACGCCAAGACCTGCGCCAACCGTAGCCGTACCAAGCAAGGCAAAGGATAAAACTGCGATTAAATTCTTCTTCATTCTTCTTTTCATCTTGTTATCCTCCTTACTCACCAAAAGCCCCAAACCAATTTGAAGAAATTCCGTACACGGTTTCGTCTTCAAACACAGTTCCACCCGACGTTCTTACAACGTCTTGTTGTTCAAATTGAACAATCCTAATTGAAACACTTTCGTACTCTTTCATTTTATCAAACCTCCTTATTTGTTTGATGCTTTTTTATTACGAATTTTATATGATTTTTGACCAAATACAGCACGGTCTATTATCCTATTTTTGTAAAAAAGATTTTATCAAATACGATTTCGTCGCCGTCTTCCCCAACGCCGTAAATCAACAATTCAAACGTTTCGTTTTCCGCCAATTCTTCGCCGACCAAATCGGACAAATTAAAGTACCAGACACCGCGGGACGTCATATCGCAAGGCGTAAGAGATATTTCTTCTTCCCCAAAACGCAATTTGATGGAAATTTTTTCTACCGTATCAGGTTGAATCGTTGTAAGAATAAGATAATTCCCAACTTCTTCTTTCGTAATTTCCGTGGAAACATACCCAAATTTGTCTTGGATTTGAAGTTTTAATCCGTCAGCGGTTTTTTCCGCCGTCGCTTCGTAATCGTCCACCCATTCGGCGTTTAACATATCCTTTCCAACGGAAACTGTCCGTAATTCTTCTATGTCAAACGACGTTGTTTCGTTATCCCCACGGGTAAGCGTAAGCACAAATTCGTATTCGCCTGCCGATAACCCCGCCGTGGGAATAAGCAATCTTCTTTGCGCCTCCAACAACCCCAACTTTGCCCCGTCTTTTTCCGCTTCGGGCACAACGTAGTTTATCGTATCGACAAGCGTTCCGTTGGATAAAATTTCAATTTTGATTTCGTCCCCTGCTTTCGTGTTATTATCTATAATAAACAACACGTAATCATCGGCAACGGGATTCACCGTAATGGTTTTCGTTGCTTGACAAGTCAATACAATTTCTCCGTAGGATTGTCCGTCTTTTGCGATTGCATAAATGGTTGCCGTTCCGCTTGCCAACGCAGTCACTTTACCGTCGCCGTCCACCGAAAGAATATCGAGATTAGAACTTTGCCATTCGATTTCGCTATACGTTGCGTTCGACGGCGTAACCATTGCCGTAAGCGTAGCGGTATCCCCTATTCTCATAAGCGTTTTATCCGCCGTTACGCTCACGCTTTCACTTGTCTTAAGTCCGTCCACGATACGAAGTTCAAACGTTTTATAAATTGTTTCGTTTTCCACAAGAATGGCTTTGAGTTTTATAACGCCCGTATTCGTAAAACTTACGACACCTTGCTCGTTTATCCCAGCACCAGTACTTGTAGATTGCAAAATCTCATACGAAATTTTCGATTGCGTTGTATTCGTAGGTAAAACCGTCAAACACGCACCAAAATCAAAACTGCCTACCGATTTATCCAAAGTAATATAAGGAATCAACTTGTCGATTTCCATACTCTTCGCCGAAACGCCTGCCGTGATTTGGACGGTTTTCGTTTCGCTTGCCGTTATGCCTTTTACCGTAATGGTATATTCGCCGTTTTTCTTGGCAATGAATTTCGCCGTGGTAGGGCTTGTCTTTACGATAGTTAAATCTTCGCTGTTTGAAAGGAACGTATAATCTGCAAACGTTGCGTTGGTAGGCATACTTTCGGCTCTAATTAAATTTTCTTCGCCCGTTTCCACAAAACTTTGTGCGTTTACCTTTACGTCTTGCGCGGATATGTATTCCGTTCTTTTTACGGCGGTAAGATTGTATCCGCCTTGCATTCCGTAGCGAATCATTTCTACTTTCAAATCACCTTCGATTGCATAAAAGACAAGGGATACTTTTCCGCCTCGAATGTATTTCTCATATTCGCAAAGCGGTATCGACAATTCTTTTACTGCCGATACGGCAACGTCATCCAACACGACTTCTTCGTATAAATCGTCCACCCCGTCGCCACGGCTGAGTTTTGCCGACCATTTTACGCCCGACGAAACCCGAACGAGAATGTTGTTCGTTGCATCGCTTCCCTTTTTATAATCGGAAACGTCAAACGTGATTTTTGCACCGCCGTGCTTGGTTTTCATATTTACAATGGAAAGCATTCCGTCTTGACGAATTTCCGAATTGATTAAACGCCAAGGTTCCGATTTTGCCAGCGTATATTCTTCCAAGCCATCCGAGGTCGCAATAGAAACAACTTCGCCGTTCGTATCTTTTTTACAAAGCGCTGCGCCAAATTCGTAAATACCGTTTTCTTCAACTCCAAGTTCCGACAACGGCACAAAAAGCAATCGACTATTCTCCAAAGTTTTCGTCGTACGCCCAATCGTTGCACCTGCCTGTTTTGCTTCTACGTACACAGCTTCGCCAAGTGCAACATCTTTCGACAACTCAATACGCAAAGAACAATGACTATCCATATTTACGCCACTGCGCAAAAACTCAGCGTTTTCTATTTCGGGCGCATATACCGTAATACGTATGCGCGCGCTCGCACCATTTTCAAGCGTTGCCGTTACCGTCGTTTCGCCCAAGCCTTTTGCGGTGGCGTATCCGTTTGCATTCACGGTGACGATATCCGTATTCTCGGAAGAAAGAGTAATACGCATATCTTCCCCACCTTCGTCCACCGTACACGCTAACATTTTACTTTCGCCAAGATACAACGACATTGTTTCCCCTGCATCAAAACGAATTTTAACGTTAGCAGTATTAGTACACCCTACACCCAAAACAAAGCATATGCCTAATAAAAACGAGCAAAGCAAACTGACAAATATATTTTTTCTTTTCGTTGATATTCTCAAAATCTTCTCCTACAACCAAGTGAAACATTATTATAAAATGTTGCGCTTATTTCACTTGACATTATTTCTTATTTTAATTATACTATAATTAGAGTGCAAAAATCAATAACATTTACAAAAAATTACTATAACTGCTTGCACTATCCGAAATTCAAAAAACAAATAATTTTATGAGGGAAATATCTATGACTGAAAGTTTTTATGAAACGTTTAGAGACCAATCAAATACTTCTTTAATCAGCGAAAATCACAACAATATGTTTCCGAAGCATTTCCATAAAAATATTGAACTACACTATGTACTGAAAGGAAAAATTCGCGCAGTAATCAACGGACAATCGTTCATTCTTGAAAAGGGCGCAATGATTCTTATTCCGCCTTTTTTCGCCCACGAGTTTTCAACGGTAGAAGAATCGGATTCAATTATTTTACTTCCTTCCAGCGACCTTATCGGAAATTTCCAAGAACTTTTTTCAAAAGAACTTCCCCCTATCTTTTTGTTAGACGTTGAATACAATCAAACCATCTTGTTGATTTTGAAAGCATTGTTAAAATGTTCCCAAGACATCAATAGAAAAACGCTTTCTCGATTTATCAATATCGTTCTTGATTTAATCCTTGCGCATTATCCGTCGCACCGTCCTTCTACAAAAAACGAATACAACCAACTTTTTAATATTTCCATCAGTATTCAAACCTATATCGACCAACACTACGCCGAAGAATTAACCTTGGATAAAATTGCTGAAGAGTTAGGATATAGCAAATACTACATTAGTAGAAGCATAAAAAAATACATCAATAAAAACTTCTACGAATATGTAAATATGGTTCGTATCAATTACTTTGTTGCGCTATATCCTACGCAAAATTGTTCTATTGAGAAATTCGCACGGGAATGCGGTTTTCAAAATACAACGACTTTCTTCCGTGCTTTCCGCGCTGTTCACGGGACAACACCAAAGGAATTCTTCAAAGAGAGCGCAACCACCCTTGAACACGCAAAAACACGTTTCAAGTATACCACTCCACAAAAATAAGTTAAAAAGCAAAAAACAACATCTTTTGTGTGAAATGCAGTAAAATATTATACTTGATTTTTCCATCCTTGTTAATACTTTTCTCGAAATTTTCACCTGTAAAATATTTCCGCTCGGAACTAAAGTCAAATGGTTATTCACCCTCGCACAATATCCCCCAAATGTTTATTACAGAAACGAGTTTTTGCACTCGTTTCCTGTTCAAAGCATATTCATAAGCAAGCGTCGTTCCGCTTTTCGGTTGATATTCTCCGATACTGCGCTCTGAATACTTACGCTTAGGCGGTTGATACTGTGGATTGTAATAGAAAACACAATAATCGCTTGCGTTTATCATATCTTGGTTACGTTCCACGTATGATGCTTTCCCTGCCGACCAAAGTCTATCCGACATCATTTCCCCATCATAATCTTTATATTTAATATCCCGTTTCGTTACCGCACGCGCAATGCGCTCTCGTTCTTCTTTCTCTTCTTTTTTTACAGCATATTCACTACGGCACGTATACATAATCCGCTTAATTAGTGGATTATCATTTTGCAATTCGGTTACGATTTCATGGCATAAATCGTCAAACTCACTCCTACTACCAAATAAAAAGGTATTAACGCCTTGCTCGTGAATCAAATCGCTAATGAGAGATCTCAAGTTTTTCATCAATTTATCCGTTCTTTCTATTTGCCTGTGCCCGATAAAACAACACACCTTTCCGCCCATCATATTACCTCAATCACTATATTCAACTTTTACAAAATCAGGAACGTAAGACAAATAGTTCCCTCTACACTCAATAATACTTGTGCCTTGTACCGTTAAATACCAATACTTGCTTTGACCTATTTTATCTTTGTTGTCTATCATTAGATGGAGTACAAACAATCCATTCTCATAACTCATTTCGCTATATAACACCATACTCCACCCCGAGTATGGCTCTTTTCTTTTATAATGGTAAAGTCTTTTTTCTTCTCTCTCTATTATTTCGCCGTTTATGACTTTTAACGTACCTGAATCAAGCATAAGGAATACGTCCCCGCCCTTTCGGTAAATACGCTGCAACATTAACTCGTCATACTCGTTCGCCATAATACGCTTAGGGAGCTTACTTTCTGCCTTGTTTGTTTCAATTTGCGCTTTACCTAACACCTTTTTATATTCTCGTCGAAGGAGCTTGCAATACTCCTTTAACAAAGTCTTTACCCTTTTGCTTGCATAACCCAAAGCTAAAATCCGAACGTCTGCCACTTCGCTCAAAATATAATCAGGTAAATGTGAAATCAATTCCAATCGCCACTTTAAATCCACATCAAACATTTTTTTTGTAAACGCTTCATCATACCGATAATAGCCCGTATCAAACCGCTCTTTTTGTAAATACAGTGTGATTTTTTTATGCTCTATTCGCTTTTTCTTTTCTTCCTCCGATATATTAGGTTCGTTTATCCAAGCATCATATCTTTTCAAATCTTCTTGCGGATCTCTAAATTCTTCCCGTGCTCTTTCACCGTCGTGAAATTTTTTCAGCCGTTTATTATAAACAGCTTGATAAAACGACTCGTCATATTTTTCCGCTAATTTACTGCAACGTACCATTCCGTCTATATAAGACAATCTTGCTTTTACATACCATTCTTTTGTCAAATATTTCATATTTCACCTCAAAATTAAAACAAAAAAACGCCTATGAGAAACCGTATATCGTTTCCCAGCGGCGTTCTTTTTTTGCCAAGCTTATTAAATTAAAAAAGATGCCGCCTCTTTCGAGACGACACCGCAGAAAATATCCTCTCAAAAGCTGCGACACTTCAAAACACATTTACACTTCATCACCGTGAAAGGGATTTGTATAAAGCGAGATAGATATAATCCACCAAAGATTATATCCCTAATCACAATAAACTATCAAATTGAAGTGTAAAAAACTCTTTTATTAAAGTGTTTTGAAAAGTCGCATAACTATTATACGACATCTCCAAAATATTGTCAATAATTTTTTAGTTGTTTATCCCAATCTATTTTATTTTTAGCTCATATATATCGTCGTAGGTAATCTTTTCTTCGCCTATAATCAAATACTTATATGTATCATTTTTTGCAAAAACATAGCCCGTCAACTCATAATAACGCCCATTTCGATAAAAAACAATTTCCACGTTAGATCCTTTCTGTATCTTAATTAATTCTTTGGAAATTTCTTCTGCTTTTTCGTCTGACACTTCCTTTTTTGCAACCCTATTCCTGCGTTCCTCTCGCATTCTCAATTCTTCCTGCAAGCCTTTCAGCGCGTCAAAAGGTTGAAATTGCGCCGCACGATTTGCTCTATTCATTATGTCCCCCTATCAACTTATTCCTTTGCATCGCCGTTGCTCCTTCTTCCAAATCCACAGCACGTATTATGCAATTCTTTCCAAACCTATCTTTCAAAGACAGCACCGCTTTTTCTGCTTTCTTTTCCTTTTCTATCGCCGCGAAATTCGTAAATAAGTTATAACCTTCACAACCTTCGCCCACTACGTTATTACAACTCAATCCAATTCGTCTTATCGCTACGTTTGGCGCGGTCGTACGCTCAAATACCGCCATTACTTCCCCTATAATTTCCGAATACAAATGCGTAGTAGACAAAAGTTTTGCCGTTCCACCCGACGGCGGTATTACATCCTTTGAATAGCCAATAAATAAGGTAACGCTATTCGTAACCACCTTTTGCCGCATCATCTTATGACACACGTCCAACACCATTTCTTTTACGACAATCTGCGCTTTTTCAAAGGAATAATCTTCAAATAAAATTTGTGACGTGGAAATAGATTTCGCTTTGCTATCATACGCCTTTATGTCTGCAATCGTACAACTCTCCCGTCCCCAAGCGTGGTCTATCATCAATTCAGCATTGATACCAAACTCTTTATATAACAACGTTTCGGGCGCTTTGGCGATCCCCTCCATATCTATTATACCGTATTTAGCCAGACGTCTTTCTATCCCTTTTCCTATCTGCCAAAAATCTGTTAGTGGACGGTGTTTCCACAGCGTTTCTTGATATAAATCTTCATTAAGCCACCCAATATGATCCGAACGCTTTTTCGCTGCAATATCCAACGCAATTTTAGCAAGATACAAGTTTGTGCCTATCCCCACCGTTGCTGGAATATGCGTACGCTCAGCTATTTGTTCAATAAGAAATTTTGCGAACTGTCGCGGGCTTTTATGATACATCCGAAGATAATCCGTAACGTCCAAAAAAGACTCGTCTATCGAATATACGTGAATATCTCGTGGATCTATGTAGTCCAAATAAATATCGTAAATATCTCCGTTGTACTCAATGTACTTTTTCATGTGCGGCATTGCCGTTATGTATTTTATATTCTTGGGTATTTCAAACAAGCGACAACGGTTTTTAACGCCAAGCGCTTTCATCGCAGGGGAAATCGCCAAGCATATCGTACCGCTACCGCGTGTTTCATCCGCAACCACAAGATTCGTTTCAAACGGATTCAGTCCGCGCTCCGCACACTCCACGGAAGCAAAAAAGGACTTCATATCCACACAAAAATATATCCGTTGTTTTTCCATTTTTGCCTCCTTTACACTAATTTTGGATTTTTAGTATACCACATAAAATCAATCTTGTCAATAAAATACGAACATTTGTTTGTATTTTTAGCAACAAAAAAGAGCCTGGTCTATTCGACCAAGCCCCCTTCCGCTCGCACTTTATTGAGTTTACCTTCCCACAAATAATCATCCAAGCCCTTATAGCGCGGATCCCAGAGATACGTGCCAAAGGTAAAATCCATTTCATCTAAAAGTGCCAAAAGTTCTTCAAACCCGTTTTTCACGTTCGGGTTCGTGAGCATATCCATATCGAAAGCCGTCTGCACGCGTTTCAAGCCTTTTGCCCTTAACGTTTCCAAACTGGCTTTTAATTTTTTTAATGCGTTTACGCCGGGAACAGCCAACACCGTCCAACCGGAGAGCGCATTGATAACGTCCGCTTTCATCGGACCTTCCGTTAAAACAAGCGTTTCACTTGGAATTCCTGAAAAATGCGTCCAGCCTTCTGCACGGCAACCGTCTTTTCTATCCGTGCTTGACATCCAACGAAACTTGCGTTTCTCTACGTTGTCCAAACGAATCTGCAAGCCTTGTATCCTGCCTTCTTCATCCCTTACGGGAATAAGTATTCCACGATTATCGTTTGCAAACGTCCACTCGTCTTTTTCATTCCTATAAAACCCAGGAACGCCTGCAAGATACAATCCCTCAGAAAGTAGTTGCCTTGCTATCGAAGTCATACCCATTACAGGCGTCGTTTTATAGCCTAAACGGGAGATTTCGGTTTCCGTCAAGCCTCGCCTTAAAAGATTTTCCTTATGGTCTTTTGAAAGCGATAAACAGCCTAAAAGCGCATTATACGTTGCATGCCGTGTTGCCACGTCCGTGATGGGATATTCTTTCTCCATTTCGCGGTGAACCTTAATCGGCTCTCTACGCTTGGGTTGATACGAACTATCCGTAATACCCATTTTTGCACGTATCATTGCGCCCGCTTTATTGACGGGAACGTTCGTGTACAAAGAATACAAACCGAGCATACCGCCCGAAATACCGCATTTCGGACACCGAAACACTTCTTTGACTACGTTGATATTCAAATGCTTATCCCGTCCGTCGTCGCAACACGGGCATCTTACGTTAAACGAGCTACTCCCATACTTCGGTTCGCCTAAACCTAATAAGGATAACACGTCCCAGATATTGATTTCATACATTCATCGCCTCCTTTTAAGGGGAGCATTTTCCTGCTCCCCTTGACCGACTCATTCAAGCAGCGGTTTCTTCCGTTTGCTTGGATTTTTTCTTTGCATACTCGCAAAGAAGTTTTGCACTTTCTACCGCTTTGGGGTGGGTTGCGCCATACTTTTCCGCACCTTTACCCGCAAGGTAATTGATAACGCTCGGGTCTTCCCTTAAAACTTCGCCCAAGGTCTTACCTTTAAACCTCGAAAGCGGACACATCACCGACAGGGCCTTTTCCATCGGATCTTCGGTTGGTTCTTCGCTTGTCTTTTTCTCTTGCTTTTCTTCCCCAACAGGCAATTTACTTACGTCAACGTACGTATCGCGATATTGCGCCCAAGCGGGAACAATCGCACAAAGAAGGCCTTGCACGAACTTGGCATAACTGCCAGCCTTTTCTTCGAAATCGAACTCTTCGAATTCCTCTTTCTTGCTCTCAAATATGTTTTCCAATACTTCAAGTGCCGTCTCGCGTTTCTTTTGTCCCGCTTCATCCACTTTTCTACCCGTTCTACGCTCGGCAATGAGCAAGCCTACGAACTTAGTTAAGATACGGAAATGGAAATTGATATCTTCCGTTTCCCCGCCAATCGGCGCACTGTTTTCAAACGTACGCATCGTAGAAAGTACGGATACGCGATATTTGAGTTCCTGCACGTCTACTACTTTTTTCAGTGAGCATTCACCGCCAAGCAACTGCTCTTCCAATAATTTGCCACTCTTTTGATACTGTTCGATAAGTTTCATAATAATTTCTCCTTGTTATTTAATAATTTCTCTTAATTTCCGCGCAAGACACGTCCCACGCTTTTTCACGTCCGTCGTTTTAATCGCCAGACATTTCGCCCTTTGTTCGCCAACGATAATAACCTTATGCTTACCACGCGTAATCGCCGTGTAAATAAGCGGTCTTGTCAGCATTTTGAAATACGCCGTTTGCAAGCTAATAATCACGGTTTCATACTCACTGCCTTGTGATTTATGGACGGTACACGCATACCCTAAATCGACCTTTTTCATGTCTTCGGTATTGTAGTTTACCACCCTACTATCGCCAAAATCTATCACTACGTTCACGTCGTTGCCTATTACCTGAATATCGGTAATATACCCAACGTCGCCGTTATTGACGATATCGACGTTTTGCACCTGCATAACCTTATCTCCCTCACGGAATATTTTCTTGCCGATTTCCACCTGCTTTCTGCCGTTCCCTGGTGGGTTGATTTTTTCCTGCAACTTCTCGTTTAGCGAATTCACGCCCGTTTCCGTGCGTTGCCGAAACGGACTGAGCAAAACCACGTTATCCAAGCCGTGTTCTTCCACCTCATCCGCATACAGTTCCACGATTTTTTCCGCAGATTCGCTTAAATCGGGCGAGTCTACAAACAAAAAATCATCCCCGTATTCCAAGTTAAGATTACCGTGCCGAATGAGTTTTGCATTAATCGCTATCCTGCTTCCCGAGCTTTGGCGGAATACCTTATCCAAGCGCACAACGGGAACAACTTCACTTGCTATCAACTCACTCAATACCGCGCCCGGTCCTACGGACGGGAGCTGGTCAGAGTCGCCAATCAAGATCACTTGAGTTCCCTTTTGCATCGCCTTAAACAAGGCGTTTGCCAAATACACGTCGAGCATAGATACTTCGTCCACCAAAACCATATCCGCCTTACAATCACTCGGTTCACCAAAATTCCCATCGTCATCGGCAAACAGCCCCAACAGTTTATGTACCGTCGTTGCCGGTCTACCCGTAGCCTGCGCCATTCTCCGCGCGGCTCTACCCGTCGGTGCACAACAATGTACGACTGCCGTAGGATAGTTCTTAGTGTAGATGTCAAGGATTGCTTTTTGGATAAGCGTTTTCCCCGTTCCGGGTCCGCCGGTTATAATTGCCAAACCGGAATTGAGCGCCGTTTTCACGGCTTCTTTTTGTTCGTCCGCGAACCGAATTTCAAGCTTTTGTTCCTCTGCTTCGATTTCGCCATCCAAATTCACGTACGTTTTACCGTGCATACACCTTAATTGACCTTTTATAAGCCTTGCAAGACCCGTTTCAGCTTTACTTGTTTTTTCACGGTAAACGAACTCATCGTAGGTTTCAAGCTCACCCGAATGCACCAAACGCGCTGCACGGTTTGCCAGCATTTCTGCCGTAAACTCACGAGTATGCAATAGCTCTAAAGTATCCTCAATAAACTTACGTTTTTCCAAGCATAAATGCCCATCCGTTTCCGCGTGTTTCAGCGTATAGAGAAGCGCAGCGTCTGCACGTTCAGGAGCAAGTTCATCCATACCGATTTTTTTTGCAATGTCATCGGCGGTTAAGAACCCAATACCTGCCAAATCACACAAGCAATACGGATTATTCTTGACCGTTTCAATGGTCTTACTGCCGTATTCTTGATATAATTTCACCGCTCGCTTTGCCGTGATCCCAAACGGCGTTAAAAACGCCACCGTATCCCGCGCAGCGCGGTTTGCAAGATATGAATTCATAATCTCTTGGAGTTTCACTTTTCCCACGCCATCTACTTCTAAAAGACGTGTCGGCTCATTATCCAAAATTTCCAGCGTTTTGTTCCCAAACTTTGCATAGATACGCTCTGCTATCGTTTCTCCTACGCCCGTGATTTGCCCAGACGTCAGATACGCCATAATACCTGCTTTCGTCGGAAATATCACTTCTTCGTAGGTATCCACTTCAAACTGCATACCGTGCTTTGCGGTTTCGTTCCATCTACCGTGCATTTTATAGCGTAGGTTGGACGTCAGCGGTAAGCCGTAGCCTACCGCCTTCACCGAATCCATCAACCTACCTCCGCTATCTCGGACTTTCTCGCAGGGAGAATATAACGCAATCATATAGCTTCCTGCATCTAACCCAACAACTGATTTTGGATAAATAAGTCTTTGAAATTCACATACCATTTTTACACACCTCCAAAACCGCAACAAAGTTTAAGCGCTTCCTTGCCGTTTTCATAGTTCGGCGCCTTTGCAAGCGTCGGATGGTCGGGGTTATACTGGATATTAAATTCCTTTTCACCGCTTTCGCTTACGAGTTTTACCACGTCGTCGAATACGTTTTGATTAAATACGACGATTTCTTTATGGTTTTTTATCGCATATTTAATCTCTTCCTTCATTCCTTTGCTGATACGGTTTCCGCAAACCATTAAGATTTGACTATCCTTCAAAACTTGCATTCCCATATTCATCGCTTCTTCGCGTTGCTTTGGGATTTTGTCGTTATAAAAGAAAGGCAGGTATGCGTGCACCGCCGTTGCAAAGTATTGCATTTTGTTTATCACGTATCCAGCGTATCCACCTGCAGCGCGCATATTAAGAAACATCTCCGTTTCCGTATCCGCACCAAGCGGGGAACAGATATATACGCGCTCGGGATGCGTTATCGGCGTTGTTTTTATTTCGTAAACAACTCCTTTGTTTTTATTCTTTTTCATAACAAATTCTCCTGTTATTATATTGCTTCTACACGAACTTTTACATTTCTGCTATACGACGTTTTCCGTACGGCTTCATATACTTCGGGATACTCGCTTTTCAACTTTTCATCGTCAATACCGCGTCGTCCCGTGGTGATATAATCCACCAACAGTTTATCTACGCCCGTTATGAGTTCTCCGCGTTCGTGTAGTTTCATCAATTCTGCTATCTCTACCGAGCAAGCACTTGCCTCTTTCCTTAATTTTCTCGCTTCCGCATCGTGCATCGAGATATCTGCCTGCAAAGCCGCAATTTTGCGTAACCCTTTCTCGTACACACCCGGTATTTTTACCAAGGGCAACGAAGGATCACTTTTTTCGTAAATTCTTGCAAGAGATTCAAGTGCCGTTTTCGGCGCAATGTCTTCCATTGTCGGCGGTTTATCGTTCTTCAGACTCCAAACGAACTCGTCGATTTTTTCAAGCATCCAGTTTTCTTTGCGCCTATCTCGTGTAAGAGTGGGCGTTGCCAAGTCGTTGTCAGGGTTATTTCCCCACCAAGCCGAAAACGCGCCGTGCTCTACGTCCGCTACCGCTAAATAGAACCGTAATTGATACTCGTAATAAATCGGGTACGCGTCGTTTGCCCAAGCGTCCGCTTTATGATACGACGTACTCTTACATTCCAATATACCTCTTGCTCCGTCTTTTTTACGGATAAAGCGTCTATCGAAATTTGCCAAGGCATACGGAATATCCGCATGCCTGTACAAATTCGTATCATTGATAACGGTATCGCCCGTTTTCTCCGCGTACAATTCCGCTGCAATGTCTTCCAAACGGTGTCCCATTGCAAGCTGTTTCTCGTTGTTTTTTTTCGGTACTTCCATCTCCGCTTTCTTAATTTTCCAAAGTTCGAGCGGGGTTGACCAAGGCGAAAAGCCTAATATAATCGGCACGTCGCTACCACCGACCGTAAACGGGATATCCCCGTCAGGTCCGTGCGCACGGCATTCAAGCCAGCGTTCTCTCGACATACCTGCGGTATCGCATAAAATAATCGGTTCTGCCATTAGAACACCACCGCCTTCGGCAAATCAAAGTCCGCCCAATTCAAATTGAGCGCTCGCGCCATATTTTCCTGCACCGTCAAAATCTTACCTTCGCTTGCGCTATTGAGTTTAAGAAGATACGGAATCTCCTGCATACTCATAAACACGTCGTGCGCCGTTGCGGGTTTATCGCCGTATACGCTTTCAAACATCGCAATCGCTTCCACCGCTTCTTTCTTCGGCATTACAAGTTCTTTGCATACTCTCGTCATCGCATTCACGGGATAGAGTAGCGTAACGTCGAGCAGTTTTTCCAGTTTCTTGATGTTATCACCAAACTGTGCAAACAATAAATCCAACGCTTCGCTGAAATTCTCTACCGTCTTTTTATGGCGATGGTCTACCGCAATACAACTACCGATATGAATCGGCTCGCTCGACGCGCCTAATAACAGCGCCGATACCTTTGCCGATGCAATACCTGTATCCGAAGTCGTAAACTGGATTCCAGGTACGAGTTTATGCGCCAAACACGCTTTCCCGATTGCTTTCAAATGCTTTGCGTATTTACCAAGCAATTCCTTCTTTTGTTTCGGTAATTTCCAAAACGCGCTCGTTAAGGAATAACTCGAATACCCGCTTTCAAACTCATTGCCTTCAAAGCGTTCATCTAGATTACCCTGCAACGTTTCTAAAAGTTCGTCGATGGGAAGAATGGAATAATCCTTTTCATCTCCAGAATGTACCGCCGACACCTTTTCTCCGCGCACCAAAACCAACGCTTGTTGTTTTTGATGCAACTGCAAGCAAACGTTCAAGACGTCCGCCAAGTCCTTACGATTCAATTTCGCAAGTGCGGAACCGCTAATTTTCGCCCTGTCAAGCAAGCCTTTATACGCCGTTTCGCGGACAGGGCGAAGTCCACCGTTTACCCTAAGCGCAAGACCGAGATTTGCCACCGTATCTTCTACGGCAAGAGCGCTCGTGCCGTCTGCGAACAAATCAATGTTCCATACGGCTTCCGATGCCCTATCCAAGGGTTCAACGCTGAGTTCGGTTATGGGACATTGTACCCATTCGCTGTTCTTCGTCAGTTCCTGATGATACCCAAGCATCATCGGGAACGAGCCGAAATTGGTTGTAAAACTATCCATACATGTATTTTGCATATTACTGCTCCTTTATTTTTATTTACGGACTTCCACCGTATTGATTTTTATAAAATAAAAGCCGATAGCTTGACTTGCCATCGACTTGAAAGAGGGAATTATAAATACGTCTTTTGCATTCACGCGCCTTTTGCTTGTATGAGTTTGTCAAGCAATCCATAGTATAAACCTTTCCAAACATCTGCGCTGCATTGGACTTCTTGTTTTTCTGCCTTCGGTATACTTTTTACCGATTTTTGTTGTTCTGGCTTAGATTGAACGTCTATACCCAAACTTACACACAACGCACCGTCCACCATAGCCATTTCCGCATCCGTGCATTTTGCGATAAAACCACCAACGCGACTCTTCGCAACGGAGTGTATTTGCTCGCAAAGTGCAATAGACGGACGTTCCACACTCGTGATATCAACGTGCGTCGGTAACGAGTTTTTCGGTTTCGTCGTTAAATACACCATTTCAAGTACAGGACTATATAAATTTGCCTTATCGTTTGACACGACGATTGCAGGTCGTCCTGCAACTTGTTCACTACCTACACCGTTTCCAGAAGGGTAAACGTAATAAATTTCACCCCTAAAAATTTGTTCTTCTATGCGTTCCATTCTTCAATCCTCCTGTTTTTTATATTTTTTGCTTTAGCCACCGTTTTCGGCTTCTTGATAATCGCAAATTGGAACATTATCGGTTATGATAGAAAGATGTTTTTGCAAAATTGCTTCAATCTTTTCCTTGGTCATCGTTCTATCTACGTCCGTCAACCCCCAAGGATAAATCGGTTCGTAAATCAGATAATCCCTATCTTCAAAATCATTACACGCCGTCAACTCAACGCCTTCCGTTTCCAGTATCACCATTCTTAAAATGGCTGCAAGGTGACATCCGACGTTGTCATCGTACTCGTAATAATCCTCGATAGTAGGACTTTTAATGTGATTCTCTTCAAACCATTCATTGAAATCTTGTTGAGCCAACGGAGCAAGTGCAAGCAATGCCTGCAACGCTTCCACCGATTTTACTTTTATGTCGTCCGTTCGTACTCCGTAACCGTAGGTATGCCAAGTATGATAACTCATAACTCTTCATCCTCCCCATACGGTTTCGGATCTTCACCATACAACATTTCAATTTGTTGGGTTTCTTCGTTCCAATAACTCAAATACGAGTGCTCTTTATCTACGTTTTCTTCTTTTAACGCTTCAAAAAACGCTTTCTTGGCTTCTTCGGTTATAGGCTTATTAAAACAAGAAAATGATGCTCCGTGCCCAGTTATCGCAATTTTAGCACAACCGAAACCGTCAACGTCCTCTGTTTTATAATCAACCTTCCCGTTGGCATCGAAAATAACTTCGCCATTCTCGTTCCGCACAAGTTCCACTTTACCGTGTTTTCCGCAACGCTTACACATCCAATACTCTTCGCTGGATTTATAGTAGTAGTCGGTAAACATGCTTCCGCCACATTGAGGACATTCAACCCAATCCATTACTGAACCCATATTATTTATCCTCCTTTGCAACCCATAAGATTTCTTCCTTGACTTGTTCAAGAGAATCTAAAACTTCGTTAATGGCGATAAGAATATCGTCGTCTACGATATTATCGACAATCATTCCAAGGTCAACGAATTCCATTTTACCCGTTTTCTTATCCAATACGTAACCGTCGTATTCAATCCAGTTATTATTGTCTAATTTAAGCAGGTTCTTCTCCAAAGCTTCTTTTAACTGCTTATCCGTGGTCAAATACGGATACATATTGTCTTCAAATGCTCCGGTGTTAGACTTATCCTTAGAATAAGCAAGTTCTTCGCCTTGTTCGTCATACAACGTAGCTCTTACGTCGCCGTATGCATTCAACTCAATGGTAAGCTCTTTTGATACGATAATTTCCGCTACCGTTCCACCGTGCCATAAACAATTTAAGCGTTGATGGTGAAACCAGTCTTGATGGAACTTGAGTTTTACGCCGAGACGTTTTGCTTTGCAAAATAGTTTTTGACACTTCTTTCGATATTGTTTCTTCGTCATAGCGCTACTCCTTTTTGGTGTGCTTCGCTATTAAATCAGAAGCAACTTCCGAAACTGCTTGCCAATAACTATCCCAATAGAACTCATCGTCCGCAAGTTTTTTACCAATGCGTTCCGACAACGTTTCATCGTTAATAACCGCGCTGTATTGTGCATCCGTAATTTCACCCGTTTCTTCCCATTGTTCGATTTGCTCGATAAGATGCTCGCGTCGTTCTACGGCAATTACCTTTTCCGCCAACGATTTCAAATACGATTCCGACATTGCAAGCGAAAGCTCAACGATACGGATATTGTAATGGTCGTCGTTATAAAAACCTTCCAGATAAATCTCGTACCAATCGTTGCCTTCATCTACTTGCATAGCCTCATTGTTTTGGTAGGACGAAATGCTTCCGTCTTCTGCTTCTTGATAAAGCCGATAACGCAAGAACATAAAAGCAGATTCTATGTTTGTAAACGCCATAGAATTCACTTCTTGCCCGTCGCCGTCATAACTCCAATCTTCCTGCAAAAGATAGATTTTTCCGAAGTTTTCCTTACCATCGCAATGTCCTTCGCGAATCGGAATAATCATTGACGGCGCCATAATGATACCGTCAAGCGCATAATACTCCGAGTCAAACTCTTTTTGCAACCTCTCTTTATCCGCCTGCAACACAGGTTCGTAAAAATCGCAATAGATTTCAGGTTCGGGATTATCCGTTTCCATATCCGCATCCGTTCGGATTTCTTTAATAATACCAATCAAGCCGTAATAGCTCGATTCCGTAGCATATACGTCTTCGCCTACAATATACTTTTTGCCTTCATAGTCAAAGGCTTCACCTTGTTTGTTTATTATCATTTGTAATTCTCCTGTTATTGTGTATAATACTTTTTCCCGATTGCCTTGCACATCGCCGTTCCATATTGGTCGATAAAGAACAATACCGCTTCTTTATCTTCTTTGGATAATTCGTTGTAATCGGTATTTTCCCCATCAACAAACTCGTAATACGCAACGGATAATGCATCCCGCAATCTTTCTTTTGCCATATCACGCAAATCTCTTCTGCTCGCCATTAGTATAAACTCCTTTTTGAAAATCTCGGTAAAAACTGATTATCAAACGTACCCGTTTCCTTATGGAAATGCTGGGGAATTTGCGTAAAATCATGCAAAAAATCGAAATCGCTGCCGTTTAACATGGTTTCTAAATCCAAGTCGTAATGCTTATTTGCCATCACCATAAACGCACAAGCTACCGTTCTGTCCATATTCAGGACTTTCATTTTTTCTGCTCTATCTACAATTTGCTCAATGAGCATAGAAGTTTGGGCTATTTCTTCTAATAATTCTTTATTTAACATAAAATTCCTCCTGTTAATTATTTAAGGGCGGAAGAATATCCCGCCCTTATTGTTTTACTCTGCCAGC
>JBGVLZ010000073.1:0-6557 GCA_045124505.1 Eubacteriales bacterium | reverse complement strand
ACAGTAAATAATTCATGCCAATAATTTAGAAATAATTTTGTGCAAGTTTCACAACTTGTAGAATTTGTGGTTAGGCAAATCGCCGTTTTAAAGGCCGCCTTATTGACAAATACGAATAATTAATGTAAAATATGGTTAAATTAAATATATTGCAATTTTATTGGAGTGTTACCGTATGGGCATAACCAACTTTTTGCACCTCTGTATATCTTTCGGAACGGGTGCTTAAGGTTGGCTTTTTTATTTTCAGGATTGGGAGACAAATATGAAAGTTATAAAAGCCATCAACAATAATAATCTTTGTGTTTTGGACGAGCACGGAAAAGAACAGATTGTTTCTGGGAGAGGCATCGGTTTCGGAAAAAAATACGGCGACGATGTAGATGAATCCTTGATTCAAAAGACCTATCTTATCACCGACCACTCTATTCAAAAGAAAATGATCGCCCTTCTTAGAGAAATACCTGAAGAATATTTAACATTCACCGTTGATATTGTTGAATATATAAATGCCGCTTACAGTGAAAAACTTAAGGAATCTTTGCTTGTCACATTAAGCGACCATATCGCCTTTGCGATCGAAAGAAAGCAAAACGGAATGGAATTTACCAACCCGCTGCTTGACTCCATAGCCCAATGCTTTCCTAAGGAGCTGCGGTTGGGCGAATATTGTATAGAACAAATGGATAAAAAATTAGGCATTAGAATGTCAAAAGATGAAGCCGGCTTTATTGCAATGCATATAATAAATGCACGTTTAGATACAAACATCGGCAATGTATATGGTATCACAAAAATGATAAACGGATGCATTGAAATATCCGAACATTATTATAAGAAAAGCTTTGATAGGACCAATCCCTGCTATGAGAGATTTCTTACACACTTAAAATATCTGGCAGGACGTCTTTTTGAAAACAAACCCTTACCCGAGGCGTTAAGCGAAGATGATGCTTTCGCTTCAATGATTAAAAAAACGTGTAACAAACATTATAAGTGTGCATTATGCATTATGGAGTACATTTTAAAAACTTATCAGAAAAATATTTCCGAGGACGAGCTTTTGACCCTCACTATCCACCTTAAAAAAGTCAGTTCGGTAAACTGATTTTTCATATTGATTGCAGTATCGACATGATCAGGCGCCGATCATAACGATGCTGAACAAAAAAATAAAACGGAGGAAACGATTGTGAAAGACAAAATTTTCGGGGTTTTACAACGAGTCGGACGATCTTTTATGCTCCCGATCGCTTTGCTCCCCATTGCGGGCTTGCTACTCGGGATCGGAAGTTCTTTTACAAACCCAACCACTCTTGAAGCGTACCATCTTACCAACGTCATCAAGGAAGGCGGAGTTTTATTTACCCTTCTTGATATCATGAGCAAAACCGGCAGCATTGTATTTGATAATCTTGCGCTACTGTTTGCTATGGGCGTTGCCATCGGTATGGCAAAAAAGGAAAAAGAGGTAGCAGCGCTGTCTGGTGCTATTTCTTATCTTATTATGAACACGGCTATAAGCACGCTTATTTCCGCCAAAGGCGGTGTAGACGCAATGGCCACAAATACCACTACATCTGTGTTGGGCATTACCACGCTCCAGATGGGTGTTTTCGGCGGAATTATTGTGGGACTCGGTGTAGCGGCACTACATAACCGATTCTACAAGATACAACTGCCACAGGTATTATCCTTTTTCGGCGGCACAAGATTCGTGCCCATCGTGTGCAGCATCGTTTATCTGATCGTGGGCGTTGTGATGTTTTTCGTGTGGCCTTTGATTCAAAGCGGTATCGCCGCGCTGGGCCAGCTTGTGCTTGAATCAGGCTATGCCGGAACCTGGATATACGGTGTGATCGAACGCGCTCTTATTCCCTTTGGCCTTCACCATGTTTTTTATATGCCCTTCTGGCAAACCGAGCTTGGCGGCGCATTGTTGATAGACGGCGTCACCGTTACCGGCGCGCAAAACATTTTCTTTGCAGAGCTCGCCTCTAACTCCACCGTGCATTTCTCTGTATCTGCTACAAGATTTATGTCGGGCAAATTCCCCTTTATGATATTCGGTCTGCCCGCGGCGGCCCTTGCTATGTATAAAGCGGCTCGCCCCGAAAAGAAAAAGGTGGTCGGCGGTCTTCTGCTTTCGGCGGCTCTTACCGCCATGCTTACCGGCATTACTGAGCCGTTAGAGTTCACCTTCCTATTTGTGGCCCCCGCTATGTATGTAGTGCACTGTATTCTTGCCGGTCTCTCATATATGCTTATGCATATTTTCAATGTGGGCGTAGGCATGACCTTCTCAGGCGGTGCAATAGATCTTACATTGTTCGGAATTTTGCAAGGTAATGCTAAAACCAATTGGATATGGATAGTGATAATCGGCCTTATTTATGCCGTAGTTTATTACCTTGTTTTCTTCTTTATGATCACTAAGTTTAAATACAAGACTCCCGGCAGGGAAGCCGATGACGAAGAGACAAAATTATTTACGCGCAAGGATCTAAATCTTCGAAATGAGGCGTTAAAGGCCGCCGACAAATGCACCTCAGACACGGTGAGCGCCTTAATACTGGCGGGGCTGGGAGGTAAAGCTAATCTTGTTGATTTAGATTGCTGTGCAACCAGACTGAGAATATCCGTCAGCGATCCTGCTCTCGTAAACGATGCACTTTTAAAGCAAAGCGGTGCTTCGGGTATTATTCACAAGGGTCAGGGCGTACAAATAATTTACGGACCACAGGTGTCGGTAGTTAAATCCGATCTTGAAGACTTTTTGGATTCTCCGAAATCAGACGAGCCATTCAAATTCGAACCCGATAACACCCTATTAAAAGAAGAAAATCCCGAAACTCAAAAAGACGCGACAGCTTCATTTGAGCTAGCGGCGCATATGAACGGCACCGTTGTTAATTTGGAAGATGTTGAAGACGAGGCATTTTCCTCTGAGGTTCTGGGAAAAGGTATCGCCGTTGAGCCGATAGAAGGAAAGCTTTATTCTCCCTGCGACGGCAAGGTGGATATGGTTTTTGATACCAATCACGCCGTCAACATCGTATCCAAAGAGGGCTGTGAAATACTTCTGCATATAGGCATAGACACCGTAAAATTAGGCGGGAAATATTTTGAAGCCCATGTAAAAGATGATTGCGAGGTCAAAAAGGGCGATCTGCTCATTTCTTTTGACCTTGAGGGAATTAAAAGCGAAGGCTACAAGGTGACCACTCCTATGGTTATATGCAACACCGACGATTACACCTCGGTTGAAGCTGTTTCCCAGGGCGAAATATCCAAGGGCGATAAAATACTTGAAATTAAATAAAATCAAAGGGGCTGTACATTATGAAACAATTCAATTATACAATTACAGACGAAGTCGGCATTCACGCAAGGCCTGCGGGTATGCTAGCTAAGACGGCAAAGGGATTTCAGAGCGAGATCATCATAGAAAAAGATGGAAAGACCGTAAACGCCACCAAACTGATGATGCTTATGGGCATGGGTATAAAATGCGGTGATACCGTCACCGTCACCGTTACCGGTGAGGATGAGGAAGTGGCAGCCGACGCATTGCAGGACTTTTTTTCCACAAATCTTTAAGCTGAGAGAGGAGGCGGCGATATGTTGAAATTTACAGGAAAAGGTGTATACGGTGCAATTGCTGTGGGCAAGGCTTCTGTTGTTTTCAAAAAGAAGAATACCAAGATTCGCCGCACCGGTATCGTTGATATAGAAGCGGAATTCGCCCGTGTGGAAGCTGCAAAAGCCAAAGCAGCGGAGGAGCTTTCTCTTATCTATGAAAAAGCCCTAAGAGAGGTCGGCGAAACAAACGCGCAGATATTTGAGATACACATGATGATGCTTGAGGATGACGATTATAACGAGTCCATACGCCATATCATTGAGACTCAATCGGTCAACGCCGAATATGCGGTACACATGACCGCCGACAATTTCTCTTCGATGTTTGCGGCTATGGACGACTCTTATATGCAGGCAAGAGCCACCGATGTTAAGGATATCTCAGATCGTTTAATCGCCTGTATGACCACAGGCGGCGAGGAATCGGTATCATCCGACGAGCCTTCGGTCATATGCAGTGACGACCTTACTCCCAGCGAGACAGTATTGCTTGACAAAGAAAAGATTCTCGGCTTTGTAACCGCCTTTGGTTCTTCAAATTCTCACACCGCCATTCTTGCGAGAACTAT
Source organism: Eubacteriales bacterium (assembly GCA_045124505.1). GTDB lineage: Bacteria > Bacillota > Clostridia > Oscillospirales > CAG-272 > RGIG7213. The sequence goes on along the minus strand of JBGVLZ010000073.1, from coordinate 2,346 downwards.
GAACATCCCCGCTGTTATCGGCGTAGGCCAAGAGTTTTTGACATCCATCAGGGAAGGCGATCTGATCGCTGTTGACGGATATTCCGGAGAAGTTTTTATCGATCCAGACGAAGAAACGCTGGCGCATATTGAACGCAAGAAAAAGGAAAGCCTTGAAAAGAAAGAGCTATTAAAAAAGCTCAAAGGCAAGGAAAACATCACCCTTGACGGCACAGAGATCAAAATTTATGCCAATATCGGTGGCACAGCCGATATTGGCGCGGTGCTTGCTAACGACGCCGGCGGCATTGGGCTTTTTCGCAGCGAATTTCTCTATCTTGAGGGTACCGACTATCCTACTGAACAGCAGCAGTTTGAAGCCTACAAAAAGGTGCTCGTCAGCATGTCGGGCAAAAAGGTCATAATCCGCACCCTCGATATCGGCGCGGATAAAAAGGTTGGCTATTTTAACTTAGACGAAGAAGAAAACCCAGCCTTGGGACTCAGAGCCATTCGTATCTGTCTAACCAGACCCGATATCTTTAAGACCCAACTGCGTGCCCTGTTTCGCGCATCGGTTTTCGGCAGGCTGGGAATCATGTTTCCGATGATAACCAGCACTTCGGAGCTTCAAAGTATACTTGACATATGCGATCAAGTGAGATCCGAGCTGCGCGAGGCCGACATCAAATTCAGCAACGATATTGAAATAGGCATTATGATCGAAACTCCGGCTGCTGCATTGATCAGCGATAAGCTGGCTGAGATGGTAGACTTTTTCAGTGTGGGCACCAATGATCTTGTTCAATATACTCTTGCATGTGACAGGCAAAACCCTCATTTGGAGCAGTTTTGTGATCCGCATCATGAGGCAGTGCTACACCTTATCGAGCTTTCCGCCAAAAACGCCCATAAAGTCGGTGCATGGATAGGTATTTGCGGTGAATTGGCGGCCGATACATCCCTTACTGAGACGTTTCTGCGAATGGGTATTGATGAGCTTTCGGTTTCGCCCTCCTTTGTTCTAAAACTGAGAGATACCGTGAGAAAGATCGATCTTTCCGATAAAAAATTATCAGAGGTAACGATAAATGAGTATCTGGCATGATGCTTCACCCAAATCAATTTCAAAAGATAAGTTCACCGCCGTCGTAGAAATACCCAAGGGATCAAAAATCAAGTATGAGCTTGATAAGACAACGGGGTTGCTGAAAATGGATAGAATACTTTATACCTCTACCCATTATCCGGCAAATTACGGCTTTATTCCCAGAACCTTTGCTGAAGACGGTGACCCGTTGGATGTTCTCATTCTCTGCTCAGAAACTCTGGTTCCGCTCTCTATTGCAGATTGCTATCCCATAGGCATGATAACAATGGAGGACAGCGGTGCGGCTGATGAAAAAATCATCTGCATCCCGTTTAACGACCCCACATACAATGTCTATAAGGAAATATCGGAGCTTCCGGCACATATCTTTGACGAAATGAAGCATTTCTTTTCAGTCTACAAGGCGTTGGAGCACAAAGACACAGTTATTAATGACATAAGAGGAGTAGATGAGGCAAAGGAGACCATCGAAAGTTGTATTGAAAGATATATTGAATGTTACTGTAAATAGACGTTAATATCTGCATTACACCTTTTTAAATACAGACATTATTAACCTAACTCGATAAAATTTTGTTTTGATATTGACAAAAATAAATTATAGGCGTATAATACTTGCAAATGAGCAAAGGCGTTCATTTCAGTGTAGAAGAAACTCTACATTGAGATGAGCGCCTTTGCTTTTTATTTAATCTCGAAAGGAAAGGAACCGATATGAAAGTAGAAGGCCAAGTACGAATCCCCTCCGGATGTGCAATTGCTGCTGTTATTTCCAAAGAAGGAAACAGAATGTCCGGCGAGATGATCACCAATGCTATGAAGCCGATGCACGACCGTTCCAACGGACTTGGCGGCGGTTTCGCCGGTTACGGTATTTATCCTGAATATAAGGAATTTTACGCATTACATATATTTTTTGACTCCCGTGCAACACGCAAGGAATGTGAAGTATTCTTAAAGGAACGTTTTGAAATTGTTAAGAGCGAGATCATTCCTACACGCACCATTCCTGCTATCACGGATGAGCCGATTATATGGAGATACTTTGTTGCTCCGCTTAAATCCCTGCTCGTTTCGATGCAGCTTGATGAAAAGGAGTTCGTTGCTCGCACGGTCATGAAGATCAACACCGAAATGAAGGGTGCGTATGTCTTTTCCAGCGGTAAGAATATGGGCACATTCAAAGCGGTCGGCTTTCCCGAAGATGTCGGTGTGTTTTATAAATTAGAGGAATACGAGGGGTATTCCTGGACAGC
>JBGVLZ010000072.1:0-2973 GCA_045124505.1 Eubacteriales bacterium | reverse complement strand
ACTGCATTTTCATATTTCCTTTATGCCTCTTTCGCGCAAAAATTGCTTGACAAGCGGGATATTTTGTGGTATAATACCGTGGTACGCGGGTATGGCGGAATTGGCAGACGCGCCGGATTTAGGATCCGGTTCCTCGTGAGTGCAGGTTCAAGTCCTGTTACCCGTACCAATATCAAAGGGGAGTCGTTTTCGGCTCCCCTTTGATATTGGTATAGAACACAGCAGTAAGAAGCATAACAGTAAAACCGTTAATTTCTTCATTCTATGCCTCCTTATTTATCCTCGCAAGAAACTGTAAACGTAACGGTATCGGAATATTTTCCTACATATGCGGCATTCCCATCGTCCAATGTAATGGGAATGAAAAGCTCGGTCAAATAGGGGCGATCAAAATAACTGCCAATAATTTTTCATTTTCCTTTGCAAAATGATAATTTATTATTGCAAATACTCAATGTTTGTGCTATAATATGCGAACGTGACTTTAAAAATTAGGATCAGGTATAATATGAACAAATATCGCTCTCATTACATAAAAAATCTTCTTATCCCCTGTCTTGTGTTTTCTATCATCACGGGAGTTGTTTCATCGCTCTTTGTCGTTGTCTTCAAAATTGCCTCAAGCTATGTTGTGGAATTATCCGAAAGACTATATGAAAAGGTACAGCTTGAGCCACGGTTTCTCCCCTTGCTGATTGCCGGCGCTCTTCTTATGGGATTCATCGCAAGCCTTATAATAACATTCTCACACAGTTGTCGCGGAGGGGGCATCCCCACGTCGATTGCGGCAATACGCGGAATCGTAAATTTCAACTGGGTAAAAAGCATTTTCTTTCTTCCTATTTCTGCATTGATCACGTTTCTTGTCGGTGTTCCGCTTGGAACGGAAGGACCTTGTGTGCAGATGGGTACCGCGATCGGTGACGGCGTTATTCAAGTTGTCGGCAGAAAAAAGCACCGAGGATGGCGACGTTATATGATGGTCGGCGGTGCTGCTTCTGGCTTTGCATTGGCAACGGGATCACCCATAACCGCGGTAATGTTTTCGATGGAAGAATTACACAAGACTTTTTCTCCGCTTCTTTTTTCGGTCGTTTCCGTCTCTGTTATTGTCAGCCAATTGATGTCACATCTATTAGCTGCTTTTGGTATGGAATCTGCCGCTCTTTTTGAAACGAGCCTTCTCCCCACACTCTCTCTCAATCTGATCTACATACCTATAATTATCGGACTCTTGTGCGGTGTATGCTCAATACTCTTTATCAAGCTCTATAATCTCGTAGATATTTTTGCAAGAAAAAAGCTTAAATCCCTTTCTGTAAAGGTCAAGCTTCCTGTTATTTTTGCGCTTGTCTCCCTTGTGGGCTTCTTCTTCTCGAAAATACTCGGATCAGGACACCATCTTATAGAGCATCTTATCGGCGAACATCGCCTTGAGACGGAAAACGTCTGGTATCTTCTCATCAGCTTTTTCATCATACGCGCTATTTTTATGATGGTATCAAATACTGCCGGAGTTACGGGCGGTATTTTCCTTCCCACGCTTGCCTTTGGTGCTATTTTGGGCACGATTTGCGCCGAGCTGTTTATAGCGCTCAACTTTATAAGTGAAGAATACTACGCTCTTTTGGTTGTCATCGGTATGGTGTCGTTTTTAGGAGCATCTATGCGTATTCCTGTGACTGCGTGCCTGTTCGCATTTGAAGCGCTCGGCGGTTTTAATAATATTCTTTTGTTAACCGCTGCTGTTACGGCTGCATTTATTATGGTTGAGGTATCCGGCCTCTCCGACTTTACAAGCACGGTCATCAAATCAAAAGCGTATGCGATCCATAAGGGAAAAATACCTCATGTTATCGAGGTACCGCTGACTGTATACAAAGGATCCTTCGTAATCGACAAGGACATCCGTGACATTCTTTGGCCCGCTTCCTGCACTATGCTGTCAATAGAAAGAGGGCCAAACAAAACAAACAAGATAGGAATTGCCGAGGGGGATATCCTTACCGTACATTATACGACCTATGATCCCGTGGCAACCGCTAACGAATTTGAAGTGCTGGTCGGAGACCAATGCGAAGAAATTGACAAAATCATGCGTCTCGAATAGAATCCGGCTTTAACTTCAACTTTTGATTAGTTTCGTCGTGAACACTCGCATCATTTTGGCTCTGAAAAGCAATTTTCAGAGCCTTTTTTCTTTGGTACAATATAAGCGTAGCCCTATACCGAGCAAATGGTATAGCCAGCTATGCTTATTTTTGTTATAATAAGTGAGCAATGGACTGACGAGCTTTTCTTTGAGCTTCGCGTTCGTTAAGCAAAGCGTCATCCGTTCTCTTGTTATAAAGATTCGATTAAGCAGGTTGTTCCGATTTTGCAGGGGGCGAGCCCCCTGCAAAAAATCGCGTCCGCGTCACGAGCCAAAATGAGTCGTAATAAGCTGAAACGGTTACATTGCAGAAACACAAAAAGGAGGATTTTTATGATCTGCGTTGGTATCGACATCGCCAAAGGAAAAAGCACCGTGTGCTTTTTGAAGCCGGGCGGAGAGGTGCTGAGGACACCCTACGACATCGTACACACCGCCGAAGAAGTCGGAAAGCTCATACGGGATATTCGCTCGTATGATGAGGAGGTTCGCGTGGTTCTTGAAGCCACCGGACACTACCATTTACCCGTTGTAGCGCAGCTGCTTGAAGCAGATATTTTTGTCTGTGTGGTCAACGCTCTGCGTATGAAAAAGTTCTGTGCACAGGACATTCGCAAAGCAAAGACGGATAAGATTGATGCAGCTAAAATCGCTGCTTTCGGTCTCACTTATTGGCAGGATCTGCAACGTGCCAAGCCGACGGATGAGGTATACCGCGAGCTGCGACTGCTCTCACGGCAGTATTTTCAGCTTACGTCTATGCTTGTAAAGGCAAAAATCTCGCTGGGTAATCTTCTCGACAACGTTATGCCGGGGATAAC
>JBGVLZ010000071.1:0-16639 GCA_045124505.1 Eubacteriales bacterium | reverse complement strand
GCTGGCAGAGTAAAACAATAAGGGCGGGATATTCTTCCGCCCTTAAATAATTAACAGGAGGAATTTTATGTTAAATAAAGAATTATTAGAAGAAATAGCCCAAACTTCTATGCTCATTGAGCAAATTGTAGATAGAGCAGAGAAACTGAAAGTCCTGAATATGGACAGAACGGTAGCTTGCGCGTTTATGGTGATGGCAAACAAGCATTACGACTTGGATTTGCAAGCCATGTTAAACGGCAGTGATTTCGATTTTTTGCATGATTTTACGCAAATACCTCAGCATTTCCATAAGGAAACGGGAAGTTTTGACGATCGGTTTTTGCCGAGATTTTCAAAGAAAAGTTTGAGTTAACAAGGAGAATTACAAATGATAATAAACAAACAAGGTGAAGCCTTTGACTATGAAGGCAAAAAGTATATTGTAGGCGAAGATGTATATGCGACGGAATCGAGCTATTACGGCTTGATTGGTATTATTAAAGAAATACGTACGGATGCGGATAAGGAAACGGATAATCCCGAACCTGAAATCTATTGCGATTTTTACGAACCTGTATTGCAGGCGGATAAAGAGAGATTGCAAAAAGAGTTTGACTCGGAGTATTATGCTCTTGACGGTATCATTATGGCGCCGTCGATGCTTGTTCCGATTCGAGAAGGACATTGCGATGGTAAGGAAAACTTCGGAAAAATCTATCTTTTGCAAGAAGATTGGAGTTATGACGGCGACGGGCAAGAAGTGAATTCTATGGCGTTTACGAATATAGAATCCGCTTTTATGTTCTTACGTTATCGGCTTTATCAAGAAGCAGAAGACGGAAGCATTTCGTCATACCAAAACAATGAGTCTATGCAAGTTGATGAAGGCAACGATTGGTACGAGATATATTTGGATGGTTTTTATAACGACGACCATTACAATATCCGTATCGTTGAGCTTTCGCTTGCAATGTCGGAATCGTATTTGAAGTCGTTGACGGAAAAGGTAATTGCTATAGAACGCCGCGAGAATCTTATCGAGCAAATCGAGCAGTGGGAAGAAACAGGTGAAATGACGGACACACAATACAGCGCGGTTATTAACGATGAAACGTTGTCGGAACGTATTGGAAAAAAACTTGCGGACGATGAGTTCTATTGGGATAGTTATTGGCAAGCAGTTTCGGAAGTTGCTTCTGATTTGATAGCAAAGCACACCAAAAAGGAGTAGCGCTATGACGAAGAAACAATATCGAAAGAAGTGTCAAAAACTATTTTGCAAAGCAAAACGCCTTGGCGTAAAACTCAAGTTCCACCAAGACTGGTTTCACCATCAGCGCTTAAATTGTTTATGGCACGGTGGAACGGTAGCGGAAATTATCGTATCAAAAGAATTTGCCATTGAGTTGAACGCATACGGCGACGTAAGAGCTACGTTGTATGACGAACACGGCGAAGAACTTGCTTATTCTAAGGACAAGTCTAACACCGGAGCTTTTGAAGACAATATGTATCCGTATTTGACCACGGATAAGCAGTTGAAAGAAGCTTTGGAGAAGAACCTGCTTAAATTAGACAATAATAACTGGATTGAATATGACGGTTACGTGTTGGATAAGAAAACGGGTAAAATGGAATTTGTTGACCTTGGAATGATTGTCGATAATATCGTAGACGACGATATACTTATCGCCATTAAAGAAGTTTTAGATTCTCTTGAACAAGTCAAGGAAGAAATCTTATGGGTTGCAAGGGAGGACAAATGATATGGGTTCTGTAATGGATTATGTAGCTTGTCCTCAATGCGGTGGAACTATGTTTACGGACTATTACTATAAATCCTGTGAAGAATACTGGGTATGTAAACGTTGTGGAAAACATGGTAAAGTAGAACTCGTTCGTGATGATAACGGTCACGTTATTTATGACGAAAAAGGTAAGGTGCAGTATACGGAAGAAGACGTAGCTGGTTTTGGTTGTGCGAAATTCGCAATTAAGAACCACGGGGCGTCGTTATCCTGTTTTAAGGCACCAATTACCGAAGAGGATAAAAAGGCGTTCATGGAGGCGCTGGAAGATGAAGAGGTAGACAAAGAACATTCTTATTTGAGTTCGTGGAACGCGGAAACGGAAAAAGTCGAGATGATATACGGTGAAGATCCGAAACTGTTTGGGGAGGATGAAGACGTATGAGTTATCATACTTGGATTACGTACGGTTACGGCGTTAGAACGGATAATATTAAGGTAAAATCTTTGGAAGCGTTGCAAAATCTCATAGCGCTTGCGCCTTTGGCAAAGGAAGATTTTAAGAACTGGTTTGAAGAGAATCACATTAAAAGTCCTACTATTGAGGATTATTACGAGTATGATGAAAACGACGGATGTCACCTTGCAGCCATATTAAGAATGGTGATTTTAGAGACGGAAGGCGTAGATTTTACGGCTTGTAATAATTTCAGTGACCAAGATTTTCTTCTTTACGAACCGATTTATCCTTGGGGATTAACCGAGATTGATAAAACGATGACGAAGGAAAAGCTGGAAAGTATCTTGTGTAAGTATTTATCAATGATAACGGAAATCGTCCCTGAGTTTGGGTATCAGGAAGCGGAAAACGGCGGCTAATAGGTCGCTTTGACTAAAAATTAGATATGGAGGTAATTATGGGTTTCTTATATTTTATGCTCGGATTTATTCTGGGTGGAAATTTAGGGGTAATCGTAATGGCGCTTTTTAAGGCGAATAAACGTAACGACTAAATTACCTTCTTGTCTATGATTCCATTTGTATATAAGCGAAAGCTTTTATAACCATTTATTTGTTTTATTGTTTGGTTTTATGCCAACTATGTTATCATGCGTTGCCACAGAGCGACGCCTTTTTTATTACAAAATCAAGACGGTGTGAGTCCGTCAAATAAAATACAAAGGAGCATAGATATATGCAAAACAACAGCAGATGTGTGGACAGTTACAGCACAACATTTGACTCGTTTCCTATGATGCTTGGGTATCATAAGGAATTGAGCCAGAACAGCGAGTGGACGCAATGCCCGATTAAAGAATTAGGCGTTGAACCGCTCGACAGAAGGTCGGAGGCCTTTGCAAATATGGATATGTTTGCAGAAGGCGTAAGTGAGGAAGCGGTAGAAGACACGGCGGAAAATCTCGGTTTAGCATTACGCTTGAACGGGAGTTTATATCCGCTTAGAACTACCGCCTACAAAAGTCTATTGGATAGAGCTAAAATCAACGGAACAGCTCTTCCCAAACTCCCCAGAAAAGATTTGGCGGATATCTTGAATGCGTGTTTTAACGTGCATAAAGAACAACGTGCCTTGGTCTTATTAAGGGGTGAGAAAGCAACGGCTGTGCATTCGGGGGATGAACGTGATTATTCCGTATTACCGATTGACGAGCTGTTAGAAACGTTGCAATCGAAGCTTGATGAACGCTTCCCTGGAAATGAGTTCAAAGAAGGGTATAGCGATTATTCGATTTCGGGCGCAACTTGGAGTATGCCTAAGCAGAAGGAAGATTTGTTGGGCACGTATTCGAGAACGCTCGCGCTGCATGGGAAAACGTCGGTTGCGAAGAATCTCGTTCCCGGTATTCAGTTCATAACTTCGGATACTGGTATGGCGTCGGCGAAAGTGGCGGCGCTGCTTATGGGCGATCAAAACCCTATCCATATCGGAAGCTGTTTGGCGGTAGACCATAGACGGCAGATGAAAGTGGTGGATTTTGAAGAAGCTCTGGATCAACTGTTTGCGCAGTTTGGCGATAACATCAAAAAGCTCCAAAAACTGTTGGATATTCAGTTGGATTATCCTATAAATGCTATGACACGTATTTGCAAAAAGCTTGTAATGCCTAAAAAAGAGGCGGTAGAAGCAATTGCGATGTTTGAAATGGCGTTTGGGGACGGTCCTGCTACGGCGCACGACGTGTTTATGGGAATGCAGGAAATACCTTATCTTTTGAAAGCGGATAAAGCCCCTGAGAGCAAAATCTTGGCAGTGCAGGAAAGCATGGCGAGAGCATTGAACTTAAATTGGGCTGAGTACGATTTGGCAAAGGGGGTAGAGTACTGATGAGTGCGCCTATTATCTTATGTGATACCGCAGGTATGGATAGGAAAACTTGGTTGGCGTGTAGAATGCACGGCCCGAAAGGGGATATTCCTTATACTGTTGGCGGTAGTGACGTAGCGGCAATCTTTGGCGTATCGCCTTGGACAACGCCGTTGGAACTTTGGCGTATTAAGAAAGGTTTGATGGCTCCGCCGGTAAAAGCAAACGACAAACAGCTCATGATGGGACATTTACTTGAACCGATTGCAGCGCAGTTGTATGCAGAAAAGACTGGGGATACCGTCTATGAAGACACGAACCTTTACCAACACGCCGACCATCCGTATGCACTTGCGAACTTTGATAGACGACTTATTCGCAAATCAAATGGTGAGCAAGGTATACTGGAATGTAAAAGTACGTCGTATCATAAAGCGGATGCATGGGCGCTTGGCGCTTATCCGTTGTATTACGAGTTTCAATTAAGATTTTATTTGGCTGTTTCCGATTTGAATTTTGGAGCGTTCTCTGCTGTTTGGGGGAATAATCCGGAGACGGATTTGGCAACGCCGAGTCTTGTTCGGGATAAAGCAAAGGAAGATATTATCTTTGAAAAACTGGATGAGTTTATTTGGAGCTTGGAAAACGACAAACCGCCTACGATGCAGGACGTAGCACCAAAATTGGCTTTGGAATCTTTAGCAAGGATATATGGGAACAGTATTCCTGGTCTTCCTACTATTGAGTTTCCGAAAGAGTATGAAGCCGATTTGAGAAGAATTGCTCAGTTGCAGGGGGAAATCTCTGAACACAATTCTTTAGCAAGGAAATTAGAAAAGGAGGTAGAAGCGCATTCGGTGCGAATCGCGGAATTGATGAAGGAACACGAGTACGGCGTTTTGGAAACAACGTCGGATAAACTTTTAATCGATTTCGTAACAAAATCTAAAACAACAACGGATAAGGATAAGCTGAAAGAAATATATCCAACGGTTTTCGATGACGTTCAAAAAACAACGCATAGTAGAAAACTCAAGGTATCTGTTGCAGCTATCTAAAACAGGAGATAGGATTATGAATACTAAAACATTCAATCAATCGCCTTGCGTAAACAAAATGGACAAGGGGGAGCGGATTTATATCTGCTCTCCGCTTCGTTCTAATACTTCGCAGGGTTTGGAGGTTAATATGCAGGCGGCTCGAAAATATATGCAATATGCAACCGATAAGTTTCAGAAAAGAGCTATGGCGTTGCACGCATACCTGCCTTACGTCTTTAACGATGATATTCCTTTTGAACGTGACCTTGCGTTAAAGCTTGGTCTTGACGTCTTAACGGTGAGCGACGAGCTTTTCGTGTGTGGGAATAAAATCAGTGAAGGGATGAAAGGTGAGATTGAGCATGCTGCCTTGCACGATAAACAAATCACCGTCTTTAACAAAGAGATTTATAACGACGTGCTGATGATTGTTGCAGGGAGTGGTTCTCAGCGTTTTTCCATAAAACTCAATACGGATAATCCGTTATTGGGAATGCCGACGGAAAGCGTTGTGAAAGATATTGCTATGGCATAGGAGGCGGGTATGTTATGTGAATTTGAACGCGTCATCTATCCGCCCGGCTTAAAGCCCGGTGCTATTGCAAATTACATGGTTGCACTTTATAACCCTTGCGAAAAAGTGGTTGACGGTTCTGGAAACAGAGTTTTTCAGATAAAAGCCGTCGGCTATTGTCTACCGATGTCGGATAAGATACGGTATGATATGCAGGGCAAGTGGAGTAAAAATTCAAAACACGGTTTACAGTTTGAAGTCGAAACGTATGATGAAGTTATTATCCCGTCTAAAGAAGGGATTATTTCCTACCTTTCTTCGGGACAAATTAGCGGAATCGGACCAGCACTTGCCAAGCGTATTTACGATACGTTTGGGGATACAACGCTGGACGTTTTGGATAAAGAACCCGAAAAACTGTTGACGATTTCTGGGATAAGCCAAAAGAAATTAGAGAAGATTCGCGATTCGTATTTGGCGAACCGTGGAGCAAGAGACGTCGTTGCGTTTTTAACGCCGCACGGTGTTTCCGCAAACCGCGCTGTAAAACTGTATTTGGAGTACGGCAACAAGACAATGGATATCGTAAAAAATCATCCGTATCAGTTATGCGAGCTTGCTGGTATTGGTTTTTTAACCGCCGACAAGATAGCAAAAAGTATGGGTGTAAGCGAATTATCCGTTGAACGAGTTGATGCTGCGCTGATTTATACCTTAACCGATGCGGAATCTAAAGGGCATTTATGTATGGAAAAGCACGCTTTTGTAAAGGCTTGCTTGAAACTTTTGGATACAAAACGTCTGACGGAAGAAATGGTGGCAAACCGCGCTGCAAAGTTGGTTCACGAGAAAAAACTTGTTTGTTATGACGAGTTTGCTTACCGTGAAAAAACAGCGATAGCGGAATCCGCATTGAGCTTACTTGTAAAAAGACAGCTTAAAAGCGTACACGGTAAAGAATATACCGATTTAGACGCGGAGCTGGATGAAGAAGAGCGTAAACTTAAACTGCGGTTGGCGCCGGAACAACGAGACGCTGTAAAAATGGCGTTAACGAAAGGATTATCTATCGTAACTGGCGGTCCCGGTACAGGGAAAACCTTAATTCAAAAGGCAATCTTGGATATCTATTCAAAGAATTATCCCGATTCTATTATCGCGTGTTGTGCACCCACGGGTAGAGCGGCAAGGCGAATGGAACAGTCAACGGGCAGGCCGTCTATGACAGTGCATAAGCTTTTAGGCTTGTTTGCTGGTGACGACGGTGCTTTTGACGGAGCGGATGAGATTGATGCGGACCTGATACTTGTGGACGAAGTTTCAATGCTGGATATATATTTAGCAAAGATGCTGTTTGAGTCTGTTAAGAAAGGTGCACAGTTAATTTTAATCGGCGATTCCGATCAGTTACCCTCGGTTGGTCCAGGTGCTGTGCTTAGTGAACTCATTGCGAGCGAAGTCGTTCCCGTTGTGCGTTTGGATAAAGTTTTTAGACAAACGTCAGGGAGTAGGATTGCAACCAATGCTAAACTGATACGGCACGGTAATTTGAATTTAGAGTACGGGGATGATTTTCAATTTATTGACTCCCCCGATATTAGCGAATCGGCACAAACGATTGTCAAAATATATTTGGAAGAGATAAAAAAATACGGAGTGGATAGCGTGGCGCTGTTAACGCCGTACCGTCAAAAAACGGATACGGGCGTAAATGCATTGAACGTGCTTATCCAAGACGAAATCAATCCAAAACAGTTTGGCAAGCAAGAAGTGACGGTAGGAAAGAAGACGTTTCGCGTTGGTGATAAGGTTATGCAAATCAAGAATCACGAAGACGTGAATAACGGGGATATCGGTTACGTAGAGCGCATTTCTCACATGGGAAATGAAGTGGCCGTAGAAATTGATTTTGGCGACGATAGAAAGAAAACCTACGACGCTCAAGATATGGATATGGTCGATTTGGGCTATGCGTCAACCGTACACAAATCACAAGGTTCGGAGTATGCGTCCGTTATTATCAACATCCAAAGCGCACATCATATTATGCTGACTCGACCTTTGATTTACACGGCAATTACGCGTGGAAAGCAAAAGGTAATTATTGTTGGCGAACGAAAGGCGCAATGTATTGCGATTAAGCGAACGGATACGGAAAAGCGCGGGACTTGTCTTGCGCGGAAATTAAAAGAAATTATTAAATCATAGGAGAAAAAATTATGACTATTATGGAACAATACCAAGAACAGGTAAAAGAACTTGACCAGCAGCTCGAAGCGGGGAAATTACCGCTTACGAAAATGCCTATTTTACAGGAATTGAAGTATAGGATTTCCGTTATGGAAAGTTTGCGTGCTTTTTCTAAGCTGTCACCGATTACGCTGGATAAGCAAAAAATCGGTTTTCATTATAATATTACGAAAACCTATTTGACGTTGCTTGTCGGCGAACATCCGCTTGGTCCTACAGTGGACGAGGAGGGTGAGCAAAGACGCGAAACGGCAGAAGATTCACTTTTGCGTGTTGTTGAAGACGGAGCAAGAAAATTCAAAAAGTTCAGCTTCGAAAACGAAGACGAATATCGCAATCGAATTGTAAAGCATATTACCGCTGTATTGCCCATTTGGATTCAATACAGAAACACCTATATTAAACTGTAAGGAGGTTAATTATGAGCAATCAAGACTCGAATCAAAAAGAACTTATGATTGAGAGAATCTCTCAAATCAATAAAGTGGAAGGGTTTGATCCGACGCCGTTCGCGTTGGAACTTACCGACTTGAACACTATGAAAGTGCGTACGATTATTCCCGTTTCGGTGCAAATCGCATGGTTTAAGCTGAAATATCCCGACGGAAAAATAGCCGTAAGCGTACAAAGTTTAAGAAGTGACGACAGGTATATCGCTTCCGCTAAAATTTACGCGCATTATAAAGATGCGGTGGAATGTTATTTGGCAGAAGGTTCAGCCATCAAAGGCAAAAACCCTGATAATCCTGATATTTCGGCGATTGAATGGGCGCAGACGACAGCAATAGGCGTAGCGCTTAGAAACGCTGGATTTGGGTTACAGTTTGCCGTTAGTAATAACGAGCAGGTCTCTGGTGAAAACGCTGGAGAAACGGTAATGCCTGAAAAGAAAACAAAACCGATTAAGGAAGAAGTTCCTGAAGATAAGTCGGCTACTATAACGGAACCCGAAACAAAGAAAGAGCCGACGTTGGAAGAAAGGGTTCAAAAAGCTATGGAATTGCCTTGTCCTATGGCGAAGTATAAGGGAATGACTCTTGGCGATTTATTAAGGGAAGACCCGAAGGCTTTGGACTATATGGCAAGAAAATATCAGGGCGATGAAAATGCGGTGGAAGCCGCAAAATTGATATGCGAATTCGCGCTCAAAATGCAAAAGTCCGCATAATTGAAGTAAAGGTTGTTCGGGGATGGGATAAACTCGTCCCCGAAAAAGGAGGCAGAAATGGAAATGTATCACATGACGGATATCATTCCTATACTTGGAATTGAGCGTCCGGCACGCGGACAATTATCATATTACGTTGCTTGTCCGTGTTGTGATGATAAGCCACATAAGAAACACTTGAATATCAATTTAGTAAAGGACGTATTCAGGTGTCCAAGATGCAATGTTTCCGGTGGTGTATTGGATTTGTATTCATTGTATACGGGAATATCCAGAAATAAAGCGTATAAAGCCATAATGGAAAAAACTGCGCCGATTTCAGGGTATAAACCGGAACAAAGAAGCGTGCCTATACATTTAGATGCGGAAACGATACGGGAGTGCCCGATTACCGACGTGGATACTCGGCACGAAACGTATTCGGCTTTGTTATCTATGTTATCGCTGTCACAAGACCATAAACAAAAACTTTTAGCACGGGGATTTACGGAACAAGAGGTGGAAAACCTTGGTTATAAAACGACACCATATATGGGAATGTCCGCAATAGCCAACAAGCTCCACTTGCAAGGGATGTATTTAGCCGGCGTACCGGGATTCTATCGAGATAAACACGATAATTGGACTTTTACCCAAGAAAAACGCGGTATTTTGATTCCTGTTAGGGATATTGAAGGACGTATTCAAGGGATGCAAGTTCGATTAGATGAAACGGATAGAAGAAAGTTTCGCTGGGTATCCAGCAGTGAAAGAAAAGACGGGTGTAGAGCGGAAGGATGGACGCATCTTGCAGGTCCTATAAGGGAAAATATAATTGTTACCGAAGGACCGATGAAAGCGGACGTGATTCATGCGCTTACGGGAGAAACAGTTTTATCTGTTCCGGGCGTTAATTCGCTCTCACACTTACAAAAGACGTTGGAGAAGTTGCAAGAAAAAGGATTGAAACGTGTAATGACCGCGTTCGATATGGATTTTTGTGCGAATTTCCACGTTCAAAACGGGTTTAATTCGTTATTATGTCTTCTGGACGATATGAATTTGAAGTTCGGGACTTATACGTGGGATCCACGATATAAAGGCTTGGATGATTTTGTTTGGGAATATATGATGAATAAACAAAGATGAGTAATAGGCAAGGAAAATCCTTGCCTATTATTTTTGTTTTTGATGTTTTTCGTCAATCAAAGACCGATTACGACAATCTTTTCGGGCATAACCGTAGTGACACGGTATATGCACAGTGTTATAATATATTTGTCTAATTTAAGGGTAAAAGTGCTTTTGTTGTAGAAACTTTTTGACAAGGAGTATCTCTTGGATTGCAATATGGTTTTGAGGGATGCTTCAGTCGTATTGCGTTGTATGAAAGAGGTGCTACTTATTATGGGAGACGATAGGAGAAATATCTATTTTTTAACTAAATTAGACGTGGGGTAGCTAAGAGTTGCAGCCACAATTGTCACTGCAACTCTATCTATAATCTTGCCTTAAAAATTATATACATAAATCAAGCGTTCAGCATTCGATTGCATAAAATCGGCGTTGAGCGCTTTTTTGATTATGTATTCGACATATTTCTTTATATTTCGACTATTCGCGGACCGCCGTTTGTTTTGATTTTTCAAAATAAAATCGGAGGTTGACGTGATGAATTATATGGACTTTGATGAGGAAATAAAAATTAGATTTACCGCTTGGCTCAGAACTTTGGTGAAACGGGCGCGGATTGACTATTTAAGGGAAAATAGAAGCCGTGTGTTGGAAATACCTTTATCTGAATTGTCGAATAATCGAAATCTATCTTATGAAATAAGGATGATTCCAATAAAACAAAACGTAGATAAAGGTGAATATGAGTTTGAGCGGGAGGATATTTCCCGCGCTTTTGCTTTTTTGACTAATACGCGCAGAAGAGTTTTGCTATTGTTATACGTTGAAGGAATGTCTCAAAAAGAAGTTGCAAAAAAATTGGGGATAAGCGTTCAACGAGTTTCAAAAATTAAGCAGGATGCACTTTTTGCATTAAAAGAGATGTTGGAGGATTAATATGGATTTTGTTGATATTTTACAGAAAGCCATAGCAGGCGACGAAAACGCAATACTAATGATTTTGAAGATTTATGAACCTTTAATAAAATCAAATTCTAAATGGAGGGGAAAGCTGGATGAGGATTTAGAAGAATATATAATCATCCGAATTATAAAAAATATACATAAATTTAAAATAAATTAAAAATTTTTTAGGAAAGGGTTGAAAATCTGAAAAATATACTCGTATTTAATTATGAAGACATCCCGTCTTTGACAACTGAATAGCGTTGGCTTAGGAAGGATACAGGAGTATAAGATAGTGTGCGATGATAAGAGCTCGCCTTATGCAGAATGATTGCATAGCAACACCTGCAAAAACGCGGTCAGAGTGAGCGTAGGAACTGGCCTTTTCTCAACGTGCAATATTTTTGTAAAATAGGAGACTGTATATGGGACAAGTTAAAAGATATAACGTGGCTGAAAAGAAAGCAGTCAATTCTTATTTACAAAAGCTAAAAAGTATTTCAATTAAAGATTGTGATATAGAAAATTTACAAGATATACGAAACGTTAAAGTTGATTCAAACAAAAGTAAAGAAGAACGAGTATTGCAGTTTATCTCGTTAATAGGTAATCCATATTGTTTTAAGGTCGGAGATATGGTAGTTAAAGTGGCTTTTTCGGAAAACTCCCATTCATTCCAAGAAAAGATGGAATACTTATTAAAAAATGCCGATAGTGACTAAAAAGAGGTTGATTTGTTTGAAGTAATGTGCTATAATGATGATGTTGTTAAAATTCATAGGCACTTACTTCAAATGACAATTTGAGGTGAATGTTTATGGCTAATAGAAAGCAAAAGAATAAAGACCAGCACCTCGCTATTATGTGGAATGCTGGTCTTTATTTGCGTTTATCGCGTGATGACGATAAATTTGAAAGTGAGAGTATTTCTTCGCAAAGAGAAATGCTTTTAGAATTTGTTCGTAAAAATACCGATATAAAAGTTTACGATATTTATATCGACGATGGTTATTCTGGAACAAACTTTGATAGACCGCGCTTTAAAGATATGGAAAACGATTTGCGGTCGAAAAAGATAAATTGTATTATTGTAAAAGATTTATCAAGATTCGGTCGTAACTCCATAGAAATCGGGAACTATTTAACGATTCTGTTTCCCTATCTTCAAACTCGTTTTATTTGCTTGAATGACAATGTAGATAGTTATTTGGATCCAGATTCTTTGGATAATATTTCTACAAAGTTTAAAAACCTTATAAATGATGAATATTGTAGGGATATATCTATCAAGGTAAAAAGCGCGTTGACTTTAAGACGTGAAAACGGTGAATATATAGGTTCGCATCCTTGCTATGGCTACATAAAGCATCCGGAAAATGTTCATAAGCTTATTGTGGACGAACGAGTGGCTGATAATGTTAGACTTATTTTCAAGATGTTTCTTGGTGGCGAAAGTATTCGCGGTATAGTAAAATATCTAAATGAAATGGGCATTCTACCGCCGGCGTTATATAAAAAACAAATTTATCCGAAGTATAAAGGTAATGGCGCCAGAGATGACGCAACTTGGAATATGCGGACGCTTAGACGTATACTGACGAATCGTATGTACGTTGGCGACCTCGTACAAAACGTAATGAATAATATCAGTTATCGTATTCAAAAATGTCGCCCCGTTGCTAAAGAAGACTATATTATCGTACCCAATACGCATGAGGCTATTATATCCAGAGATGATTTTGAAGCAGTGCAACAATTGCTTTTTAGAGATACGCGTATATCACCTAAAACGCAGCAGCTTAATGTCTTATCTGGTTTTATAAAGTGTGGTGATTGCAAGCGAGGTATGATAAGAAAAAAGATGTATAGTGGAAAAAAAGAATTTATCTACTATTTTTGCTCTACATATAAAAACCGAGGAAAAAATTTATGTTCGAAACATACTGTCCATGCGGAGAAGGTTGAAAATGCAGTTTTAGCCTTTTTGCAAACATATAGTAAAATGGCCTTAGAGATAGAACCTTTATTAAAGGCAATTAACGAATCACCGCAAAGAGAGCGAACATCAAAAAGGATGGAAGAGTATTTAGCTCAATCAATTGCCGAAAAAGAAAAATATATCAAATTGAAATCAGAGTTGTACCCAGACTTTAAGGCGGGTTTAATCGAAAAAGATGAGTATGAAACTTTTAGACGACAATATGAAGTTAAAATTGCGGATATAGAAACTCAAATACTTGGCATTCGAAATAAAATTGAAGAAGTTGATACAGGTATTTCGCCTGAAAATGAGTTCATAAAATCATTTAAAGCTTGTGGGGAGATTCCCTACTTGACGAGAAACGTAGTAATTGCTTTTATTGAAAATATATATGTTTATGAGGATAATCGAATTGAAATTAATCTCAAATACCGAGATGAGTATGAAACCATAATTGACTACTTGTATAATAATCGTTTGATTGTATTTTCTTTGGAACAGTACAAAAATGCTGAAATCGTGAAACAGATGAGAATGGCAAGGAGGGTAGTATGAGTAGAATTAGTCGATACACCCAACAAGTAACGCCTACTAAGAAAAAATGGCAGGCTGGTGTATATTTGCGCTTATCTCGCGAAGATGAACTTACAAAAGATAAAAACAGTTACAGTATTGAAACGCAACGAATGATAATCAATAAGTTTTTGGCGGCTCATCCTGATATTGAAGTCGTAGATTTTTATATTGACGATGGCTTTAGCGGAACAAATATGGAACGTCCGGGGTATAAGCGGTTAAAAGATGATTTTGAGAACAAAAAAATCAATTGTATTATCATAAAAGACCTTTCAAGATTAGCAAGAAATAATGAGGAAGCAGGAAAACTTGTTTTTGTTGTGTTTCCATTCTATGGCATTAGATTTATATCAGTTAACGACAAAGTTGATTCGTATTTGGACCCCAAATCGGTTAATAATATTTCTATTCAATTCAAGAATTTGATGAATGATGAATATAGCCGAGATTTATCTAAAAAAGTAAAAAGTGCAAGGTTAACTCGACAAAAAAGAGGAGAGTTTCTTGGCTCTTTTGCCCCTTATGGGTATGATAAGGAGCCAAAAGACCATCATAAGTTAATTGTTGATCCTGTTGCTGCCGAAATAGTTAAGCTGATTTTTAAAAAGTTTTTAGAAGGAGAAACGTTTTCAAGTATTGCATCTTATTTAAGTATAAATGAAGTTTTGACACCTTGCTTGTATAAGCGCAGTCGAGGGATGAAACTTTACAACCCAAATAACGATAAATTTATTATGTGGAACGGCGGAACGGTACGTAATATTTTACAAGATGAAGTATATACGGGAACGTTAGTTCAGGGTAGACGCAAAAAAATATCATATAAGGCGAAAAAGTTTATGGCTGTAAATAAAGAAGATTGGTTAAGATTTGAAAATGCGCATGAGGCAATTATATCGAAAGAGGATTTTGAGAAAGTTCAAGAACTACTCGAAAAGAAAAAAATGCCGACTCGCGATACTAAAGCTAAAAACATTTATTTAGGACTTGTATTTTGTGGCGAATGTGGACATGCTATGGCCCTTTCTTCAAAAAAGTCATATTCTACATATCAAGCTTTTTATTGTAAGTTCTTCAAAAAAGAAAAAGCATATTGCAGCCGAAAAAGGATAAAGGTTTCTGTTCTATCAGATATTATAATTATTGCCTTAAATCAATACTTGCGTTTCTACGTTTCATTAGAGAATGTAATGAAAACTCTAAATAAACAAGCGGATAAAATGCTTACAAAAAATCAAAAAGATGAGTTGGATAAGCAGTTGATGAACCTACGGGAAGAAAAGAAAAATCTCTATATACAGTTCAAGTGTGAGGCTATCACTCGTAAACAGTATGAAGAGGGAAGAGCTATGTGTGACAGTAGGATGTTGCAAATTGAAAACCGGTTAAAAGAGGTTGACGAAAGTGTGTCCACAACAAAAGAAATGGAAAAAAATCTATTTATTGAATTGTTTAAAAAACATAAAAAATTTACAAAACTCAATCGTGAGATTTTGGAAACTTTCGTGAAAAAGATAACCGTATATTCCTCGAAAAGTCTTGAAATCGAGTGGAGCTTTAATGACGACTTAATTGAGTTGGTTAATATGGCGCAAGAAAAAGGTATAGAATTGGTAATGAATGAGCAAAATACTCTTGAGTTGCCGCCCAAGGGGTCACATAGAAATATTTCTTGATTATATTAGAATAATTTTCAAAAAGTTTCGCAAAATACTATGGAACTACTTGACTAATGTCCCCAAGCTGTGCGCATACCTTGCTTAGCCATTTGGAAGAAACGGGCAGGAGCGCCGATTATTACGACCTTATCGTAACGGGCGATTTGGGGGCGTTGGGCAGCCGTATTCTCAAAGATTTGACGTGGGAAAAGGGTGTGGATATTGCCGATAATCACGTGGATTGCGGAGAAATTATCTACAATGTAATTGAGGATGAATTTCAAGGCGGAAGCGGTGCAGGGTGCAGCGCGGTCGTGTTTAATTCGTATATTATGGATAAGTTAAAGACGGGCGCGCTGAATAAAGTATTGTTTATTGCGACGGGCGCGTTGCTTTCGACGGTGTCAAGCGGTCAGGGAGAGAGTATCCCAGGTATTGCGCACGCCGTCGCGATTGAAAACGTTTAACAAGGGGGAAGAGGTATGTACGAGCCGTATTTAGAAATTTTATGGGGATTTTTAAAGGCGTTTGCCGTGGGCGGTGCGATTTGTATGATCGCGCAAATCGTTATCAATTTTACCGACCTGACAGCAGGCAAAATTCTTGTTACTTTTATGCTTGCAGGCGTGGCGTTGCAGGGGTTAGGGGTGTATCAGTATTTGGTGGACTTTGCAGGCGCAGGGGCTACCGTACCCATTTCAGGCTTTGGCTACTTGCTTGCAAACGGTGCGATAAAGGGTGCGGAAAAAGGGTTCTTTGGCGCGTTCACGGGCGCGTTGGCGGCGGCGAGCGCAGGTATATCGGCGGCGGTGATATTTTCCTTTTTAATGGCAATGCTCTTTAAGTCAAGAAGTAAAAAGAATTAAAAATTTTATATCAAAACAAAATCGCGCGCGTAGGCATACTTGCCTGCGCGCGCTTTAAAATTTGATTACATATAAGCCTACGGCTTGATTGCATACAGCAAAGCTAATTACACCGTGATTTTATAGTGTAAAATCACGGCGTAAGGGGGGCTTTATTGCCGAAAATGTCCGATTGTAAATATACGTCGGGGATATTGCCGACGATAACCCACTCCCCCACCAAAACGTCGGTGCGGACGGCAAAATTTTCCGTGCGTGAGGGCATAACAATGCTAATGTCCGCAATCACGTTTAAATAAATGGAATGTTTGGTTTGGTTGATGCCCACACTTTCAAAGGCGGAAGAAAAATCGCAAGACACGCTGCTGACGGGGATAATACGGAAATAAATACTTGGGCCAAGCCCTGCAAAGGCCTCTATTCCCGTCAAAGCACCAAGGGGTACGGGGATACCGTTTAAACTCAAATTTTT
>JBGVLZ010000070.1:0-19785 GCA_045124505.1 Eubacteriales bacterium | reverse complement strand
ACCACAGGAAGATCTGCGTGATAGACGGCAAAACGGCGTTTACAGGCGGTATAAACTTCGGAGATGAATATATCAACAAAAAAGAAAGATTCGGCTATTGGAAAGATACAGCCGTTATGATAAAGGGAGATGCCGCATTCAGCCTTGCAGCGATGTTTTTGGGAATGTGGCGGTATGTAACAGGGAATAATGAACCGCTTGAAAAGTTTTATCCCTCGAAGGTAAATGAAATACTTCCGGATAAACACGACGGTTATATACAGCCGTACTGCGACAATCCGACGGACAGGGAAGCGGTAGGGCAGAACGTATATCTGAATATGATAAATTCCGCAAAGGAATACATACTTATTACGACACCTTATCTTATAATCGACAATGCCATGCGCACTGCACTTTGCAATGCGGCAAAATCCGGTGTTAAGGTCGTAATTGTGACCCCGGGAATTCCCGATAAAAAACTTGTTTTTCAGGTAACACGCTCAAATTATTCGGAATTACTGCGTGCAGGTGTGCGTATATTTGAATTTTCACCGGGATTTATACACGCTAAAATGTTCGTCGTTGACGGTAAATACGCAACTGTCGGAACGGTAAATCTTGATTACAGAAGTCTTTATCTGCATTTTGAATGCGGACTCTGGATGGCACACAGCACTTGTATAAAGGATATAGAAAATGATATTGTCAAAACATTAAAGGTGTGCAGAGAAATACCTGCGGATTTTGCTTTGAATGACAGGGGAATAAAGGGTCTGTTTTATGCAATTGTCCGTGTGTTTGCACCGCTTATGTAAAACGGTGAATAAATATACACGCATATTTATTCATTCGTCAAAGTGCACAAATTGCGCTTATAGATATATAAAAATAAATTTATAGATGTGATATGCTTATGAAAAAAATAATTGGCTTACTGCAGAATATCCAAAACCTCAGAATTTCAGAAAATACATCGTGCAAGCAGCTGACAACATTTAAAGTCGGCGGATGTTGTACTGCTGTATTTCCAAGCACTGTTGATGCTTTAAGATCGTGCATAGAAATTCTTAAGGAAAATAATATAAAATTTATCGTTATAGGCAACGGCTCGAATATTGTGTTCGATGATGACGGATATGACGGAATCGTTGTGGTAACTACCGAGCTGAAACAGTTTGTGATATCCGAAAATAAAATATGCGCCGAATGCGGCGCACCGCTTCATGCGATATGTACTGCGGCTTGTAATGCATCGCTTTCGGGATTACAGTTCGCTTACGGAATACCGGGAACTGTCGGCGGTGCTGTGTTTATGAACGCAGGTGCTTATGACGGTGAAATAAAAGACTGTGTTGTAGATGTAACCTGCTTTGATCCGCAAACATCAAATTTCATAACACTTACAAAAGAGGAATGTGATTTTTCATACAGACACTCTGCCTTTGAAGATAACGGTCTTATCATCGTGCGGGCTAACTTTGAGCTTTGCCACGGCAACAAAGACGAAATAAAGCGGGAAATGAGCGAAATTATCGCAAAAAGACGTGATAAACAGCCGCTTAATTATCCGAGTGCGGGGTCTGCTTTCAAGCGTTATCCCGGCAGATATACTGCGAAAATGATAGACGAGGCAGGACTTAAGGGCTATTCTGTGGGCGGTGCACAGATATCCGAAAAACATGCAGGATTTATAATAAACAGGGAAAACGCTACGTGCCGTGACATACAGGAGCTTGTAGACACGGTAAAATCAGCCATAAAAGATAAAGAAGGAATTGATATCGTTTGCGAGATTCGGTTCATTAAATAGGTGAAAAATGTCTTTTTCAAGTGAAACAAAGACAGCTTTATGTAACGATGAGATAAACAAAAGCTGTTGTAAGCGCGCATTACTTTCGGGAATGCTTGCGTTTTCAAACATATTCCAATGGGATAAACTTAAGCTCATAACAGAAAACAAGGACACAGCAGAGCTGTATGTAGGTCTTTTAGGTGAGCTTTATAACATAGAAACAAACGAATATATAACCGAAAAACATATGTCTGACGAGGGCGAAAGGACTGCTTACAAAAGTTATAAGATAACTGCTGTTTCCGCAAGAAGATTACAGCCATTGCGTGAACTTGTTCCCGAAGGTGCGGCATCATGCTACAGAATCAATGAAAACATATTCGAATGTGAAAATTGCCGACGCATGTTTACAAGAGGTGCTTTTCTTGTTTCGGGAACAGTATCAGATCCGAAATCTTCATATCATCTTGAAATATCAACACCTTACACCAATCTGACCAAAGATATGATAAAGGTTCTGGAAAATATAGGCTTCCCACCGCATGCGACCGTCAGAAAATCAAGTAATGTTATATATTATAAGGACAGCGAACAGATAGTGGACTTTTTAAACGCAATCGGTGCAACAGCTGCGGCTTTTGAGGTTATAAACAGCAAAATAATGAAAGAATACAGAAATAACGCAAACCGCCGTGTTAACTTTGAAACAGCAAATATAGAAAAAACGGTAAATGCCTGTAACGAAATTAACAATCTTATAAAGCTTCTTATTGATTCAGGCGATATCAATGAGCTTGATGCGGAGCTTCAGAAAACGGCACATGCCAGATTTGATAACCCCGGGCTCAGTCTTTCGGAGCTTGCCGCTACATTTGAACCTCCCATTTCAAAATCGGGGCTTTCGCACCGACTTCGTAAAATAACCGCTTTTGCAAACGAAAGGATGAAAAAATAATTGGGATTCGTACACCTTCACAATCACAGCGAATACAGCTTACTTGACGGTGCGTGCTGTGTTTCCGACATGGCAAAGCAGGCAAAGAAGCTGGGGCAAAATGCAATTGCGATAACCGACCACGGAACCATGTACGGCGCTGTGGCTTTTTACGACGCCTGCAAAAAAGAAGGTATAAAGCCCATCATTGGATGTGAGGTATATGTTGCGCCTCATTCACGGTTCGATAAATCAAAAGGCGCAGACGGTGCTTATTACCACATGGTGCTTTTGTGCAAAAATGAAACCGGTTATAAAAATCTTATAAAGCTCGTATCCCTCGGTTTTACGGAAGGATTTTATTCCAAGCCGAGAATAGACACAGATCTTTTGCTTGAACACAAGGAAGGGCTTATATGTCTTTCGGGGTGTATTGCAGGATATATTCCCTCTATGCTGTTAAAGGGAATGCCCGAAATGGCACAAAAATATGCACTTTTGCTTAAAAATGCTTTTGGCGACGATTTTTATATTGAGCTTCAGAATCATAACACTTCCGAAGAAGAGGAGGTCCTCTACGGTCTTTGTGAGCTTGCAGAGGAGATTTCCGTAAAAACAGTTGCCACGAATGATGTTCATTATATAAGACGGGCTGACGCCGATACACAAGCGGTTCTTATGTGTGTACAGACAAATACCGTTATAACAAACGGAAGGCCCATAGGCTTTGAAACGAATGAATTTTATATAAAATCGGAAGATGAAATGAAGCGTATCTTCTTCCGAATACCCGAAGCTCTTGAAAATACGGTGGAAATTGCCGATAAATGCAATTTCGATTTCGACTTTTCAAATCTGTTTTTGCCTTCATTCACACCGCCTGACGGTATGACGGCAGGGGAATATCTGCGTTCTTTAACGTATAAGGGTTACGAAGAAAAATGTAAATGCGGAAAAATACAGCCTTGCGGAAATGAATATACCGAAAGGATAGAATATGAGCTTTCCGTTATAGATAAAATGGGATTTTCCGAGTATTTTCTTATCGTTTCCGATTACGTTTTATATGCAAAAAATAATGGTATTTCGGTAGGTCCCGGAAGAGGTTCCGGTGCAGGATCGCTTGTTGCATATCTGATAGGCATAACCGATATAGATTCAATAGCTTACGGACTTATGTTCGAGAGATTTTTAAATCCCGAGCGTGTCAGCATGCCCGATATAGACGTAGACTTTGCCGATGACAGACGTCATCTTGTCATTGAATATCTTACAAGAAAATACGGGCGTGATCATGTTTGTCAGATAATCACATATAACACACTTGCAGCTAAGGCGGCTGTGCGTGACTGCGGACGTGCACTTGGAATGTCGTATTCTGAAGTTGATGCTGTTGCAAGACTTATTCCGCAAAGACTTAAAATAACAATTAAAGATGCTCTTGAATCTCCCGACGGAGAAGGGCTTTTAAAGCTTTATAA
Organism: Eubacteriales bacterium; assembly: GCA_045124505.1. Classification (GTDB taxonomy): domain Bacteria; phylum Bacillota; class Clostridia; order Oscillospirales; family CAG-272; genus RGIG7213. Next base: position 15,596 of record JBGVLZ010000070.1, on the reverse strand, counting down.
TTCGGATGAAAAGGTACGCACGCTTATCGATACTGCTATGAGCATCGAGGGTATGCCGAGAAATATATCAACTCATGCCGCAGGTGTCGTTATAACGAAGGATACAGTCGACTCATACGTTCCGCTTGCTACAAACGGTGATGCTGTTTTAACACAGTACGATATGGATGCTGTGTCCAAATTGGGACTTGTAAAATTTGACCTTTTAGGTATTAAATATCTCACCATAATTGACAACACAGTAGAGCAGATAAAAAGGGAAATACCTGATTTTGACGTATACAGTATTCCGACAGACTGCGATGAAGTGTATAAAATGATAACAGCAGGGGATAGCGAAGGGCTTTTTCAGCTTGAAAGCGCAGGTATGCGAAAGCTTCTTACACAGCTTAAGCCAAACTGTATCGAAGATATAATTGCGGCTATTGCGTTATACCGTCCGGGTCCAATGGATTCTATCCCCAAATACCTTGAAAACAGGGCTGATCCCGAAAAAATATCATATTCTACACCGCTTCTCAAAGACATTCTCGACATTACAAACGGTGTCGTAGTTTATCAGGAGCAGGTAATGGAAATATTCCGTACCGTTGCAGGTTATACGTACGGTAAAGCTGATATCGTGCGCCGTCTTATGTCAAAAAAGAAGTCGGAAGAAATGGAAGAACACAGAGGAATATTTGTAAAAGGCGCACTTGAAAGAGGAATGACCGAAAGTGATGCAAATGAGCTTTTTGATAATCTTGCAGGTTTTGCAAAATATGCTTTCAACAAGTCCCATGCGGCTTCTTATGCGTTTTTGACATATAGAACTGCATATCTAAAATGTAAGTTTTTCCCCGAATATATGGCATCGCTTCTTACAAGTGAGCTTGGAAACTTTTCAAAAACTTCGTGGTATATCACACATTGCCAGCGTAACGGCATTGACGTTTTGCCGCCGGACGTAAATGAAAGCGGTAAATATTTTAATGTCGTAAAAAAAGACGGACGTAATATGATACGTTTCGGCTTATTTGCCGTGAAAAATGTCGGAAGTGCATTTGTAGATAATATTATTTTGGAAAGAAGCCGTGCGCCGTTTACGGGATTTGACGATTTTGTACACCGCATGGCGAAATATGACAGTAACAAAAAGCAGATGGAATTTCTTATCAAGTGCGGTGCGTTTGATTCTTTTGGGATCTACAGAAGCCGTTTGCTTGCAGTATACGAGGAAATGCTTGATGCTGAGCTTGATGTAAAAAGAAAAAATATAACAGGACAAATGGATATGTTTGATGTATCTGATAATGTGAACATAGTGAACACAAATTACACATATCCCGAAATACCCGAATTTTCTCTAAAAGACATGCTTAACTTTGAAAAAGAAGCATCCGGACTTTATTTTTCAGGGCATTTGCTCGATAATTTCAGTAAGAATATCAGGGATATAAACCCCGTCGAAATATCTGATATAGTGTCTTCATTTGAAAATGACAGCGGAAAATACACGGAAAAACAGCATGTTGCTTTATGCGGTATCATTACAAGAAGGATAAACAAAAACACTAAAAAGGGCGATATGATGGCTTTTATCACGCTTGAGGACAGATTTTCTGAAATCGAAGCTGTCATATTCCCGAAGGTTTTGAATTCATCAGGCGCATATCTTCTTCCGGACACAGCCGTAGTTGTTTACGGCGATCTGAGCTTTGATGAAGAAGGCGTGAAAATACTTGCTTCATCCGTGCTGAAGCTGCGTGAGGATGCCGAGTATACACCAGAGCCAAAAACGGAAAAGAAAAATGATAAAAAGACGATGTATGTAAAGCTGCCGGATTTCGAAGGGGAAGTATACAAACGTGCAGTAAGTCTTATATCGATATATGAAGCTGATAATTCCGTTTATGAAGTTGTTATTTATTCCGAAAAAGATAAAAAATACAACCGTGCAAACATAAAGATAACACCGACGAAGCTGCTTGTTCAGACACTTGAAGATCTTATCGGCAAAGGAAACGTGATATTTAAGTGATAATATTTGTTAATTTTAAATGAATAAAAATGTAATTTTTAGCATTGAGAATTGACAATACACATTAAATATGATAATATAATTCGGCGCATTTGAATGCGACTAAAAAAATCCGCACATTTCATAAGCTGTGCCCGGTGGTACTTGTACTCGCACAGTGGTTTTGAGATGGAGGAAAAAACCAAGGAGGACAATATGTCTGTTATTACAATCAAGCAGTTGCTTGAAGCAGGTGTTCACTTCGGACACCACACAAGAAGATGGAACCCTAAAATGGCTGAATACATCTTCACAGAAAGAAACGGTATCTACATCATCGACTTGCAGAAGACCGTTAAGAAGTTTGAAGAAGCGTATATGTACGTACGCACACTCTCCGAAGAAGGAAAGAACATCCTTTTCGTAGGTACAAAGAAGCAGGCAGCTGATGCTATCAAGGAAGAAGCATCCAGATGCGGTATGTTCTTTGTTAACGAGCGTTGGCCCGGCGGTATGCTTACAAACTTCAAAACAATCAAGAAGAGCATCAACCGTCTTATCAGCCTCGAAAAGATGAGAGCTGACGGTACATTCGATCTCCTTCCCAAGAAGGAAGCTGCTGCTCTTAACAAGGAAATTGCTGACCTTGAACGCAACTACGGCGGTATCAAGGAAATGACAGAACTTCCTGATGCTATTTTCATAGTTGACCCCAAGAAGGAAAAGAATGCTGTTGCTGAAGCAAAGAACCTCGGTATTCCCGTTGTTGCTATCGTTGATACAAACTGTGATCCCGATGATGCTGATTACATCATCCCCGGTAACGATGACGCTATCCGTGCTATCAAGCTTATAAGCTCTGTACTCGCTGATGCTGTTATCGAAGGTAAGCAGGGCGAAGCATTTGAAGCTGAAGCATCCGCTGAAGAAGCAGCTGTTGCAGTAGAAGAAACAAACGAATAATTCGGAGGATAATATAATGGCTAAATTTACAGCTAAAGACGTTGCAGACCTCAGAGCAAAGACAAACTGCGGTATGATGGAATGTAAAAAAGCACTTGACGCCGCTGACGGTGACGTTGAAGGTGCTATCAAGTATCTCCGCGAAAAGGGACTTGCTGTTGCTGCAAAGAAGGCAGACCGTGTTGCTGCTGAAGGTATCGTTGATATCATGGTAAGCGAAGACGGCAAAACTGCTGTTATGATCGAAGTTAACGCTGAAACAGACTTCGTTGCAAAGAACGAAACATTCGTAGCATTTGTTAAGGATATCGAAAAGACAATTCTTGCAAACAAGCCCGCAACTATTGAAGAACTTCTTGCTCTTCCTATGGTTGGTTCCGAATTTACAGTTGAAGCATCCCTTAAGGATAAAATCTTCACTATCGGTGAAAACATGAACATCCGCCGCTTTGTTGTTGTTGAAGGTAATGTTACAACATACATCCACGGCAAGGGTGCTACAGGTGTTATCGTTAAGATGGACTGCGCTGACGATGTTGCAAAGACAGATGCTGTAGCTGAATGTGCAAAGAACGTAGCACTTCAGATCGCCGCTATGTCTCCTTCATACCTCGGTAAGGAAGATGTTCCCGAATCCGTTATCGAAAACGAAAAGGAAATCATCTTGACACAGATCAAGAACGATCCCAAGAACGCTTCCAAGCCCGAAGCAATTCTTGACAAGATGGCTGCCGGCAAGCTCGGCAAGTTCTATGACAACAACTGCTTGCTGTTCCAGGCTTACGTTAAGGACGATTCCTTCACAGTAGGTAAGTATGTTGAATCCGTTGCTAAGGAAATCGGCGCTGACCTTTCCGTTGCTTCTTTCGTTAAGTACGAAAAGGGCGAAGGTATTGCAAAGCGTGAAGATGACTTCGCAGCTGAGATCGAAAAGCTCGTTAAGGGTTAATTTTATGAAATCAACACGGCATATACATTGTGTGTATGCCGTGTTTTCCTTTGCTCATTTTTAGTCTGTTTACAATTTTATCAATACAGGTTAAAATGTTTAATGTACAATAAAGAATAAAAATATAAGGGAAAAGTGTCTGTTATGAAACCTGTTTATAAAAGAATACTTATCAAGCTATCCGGAGAAGCACTCGGAAACGGTGCTGACGATGGAGAAATACTCAATTTTGACGTTTTATCAAATATCAGCGGCATTATAAAAAAGCTCGTTGATTCCGGTGTTCAGGTCGCTGTTCTTATCGGCGGCGGAAACATCTGGCGAGGTGCTAAAAACGGCGTTGCGCTCGACAGGGCAAGGGCTGATGACATGGGAATGCTGGCGACAATGATCAACTGTATTGCATTTGAACAGTCGCTCAAAAAAGAAGGTGTACCTGCTGTTGTTATGTCAGCTGTCGAAATGAATAAAGTCGCAAAGCTTTTTACTTCACGCGATGCAATTGCGGCACTGGAAAGCGGTTCTGCCGTTATTCTCGGCGGTGGAACGGGAAATCCTTTCTTTACGACCGATACAGGTGCAATTTTGCGTGCACTTGAAATAAAAGCCGATATCGCATTTTTGGCTAAAAATATCGACGGTATATATACAGCCGATCCGAGAATTGATAAAACTGCGACTAAATATGATAAACTTACCTTTGCTGAAGTTCTTGAAAAGAACCTTAAAGCAACTGACCCCGCTTCATCCTGTCTTGCAATGGAAAATAATCTTCCCATATTGCTTTTTGCACTTGATGATCCCGAAAACATTATAAAAGCTGCCTGTGGTGAAGCCATAGGAACAATAATAAATAACTGATTAGGAGAATTAAAATGAAACTCGAAGTAAAAGAATACGAAGAAAAAATGAAAAAATCAATAGCTTCATATAACTATGAGCTTACGACGGTAAGAGCAGGCAGAGCAACTCCCGCAGTTCTCGATAAAGTAACGGTTGATTACTACGGCTCTCCCACACAGATCCAGTCCATGGCGGAAGTAAAGTGCATCGATGCAAGAACTATCACTATTTCGCCCTGGGATGCTTCCACACTCAAGAATATCGAAAAGGCGATTCAGGTTGCTGATATAGGCATCAATCCCCAGAATGACGGTAAATGCATCCGTCTTGTTTTCCCCGCACTTACAGAGGAAACAAGAAAGACTCTTACAAAGCAGGTTTCCAAGATGGGTGAAGATGCTAAGGTTGCGATCCGTAACATCCGCCGTGATGCAAATGATGCAAGCAAAGCAATGAAGAAGAACAACGAAATGACAGAAGACGAGCTCAAGCAGTCTGATAAGGCTATTCAGGATCTCACAGATAAATATATCAAAGAGATCGACGTTATTACAAACGCTAAATCCAAGGAAATTATGGAGATCTGATGGCTGATAAAGCAAAACAACTCAAACATATTGCTTTTATTATGGACGGTAACGGCAGATGGGCGAAAAAACGCCTGATGCCGCGTGAATACGGTCATAAGGTCGGTGCAGAAACTTTCAGAAAGATAGTGGAGTACTGCCGTGAAATTGAGGTACAAGCCGTTACCGTTTATGCATTTTCTACTGAAAACTGGAAAAGACCGGAAAATGAAGTCAAGTCGATCATGTCTTTATTTAAACAGTATCTTGACTTTGCAATAAAGGAAATGATGCAAAAGGATATAAGGATCATTTTCCTCGGTGACAAATCCGTTTTCACGAAAGAGCTTCGTGAACTCATGGAGAAGACCGAAAACGATTCAAAGAATAACAAATATATTCTTAACATCGGAATAAATTACGGCGGCCGTGACGAGATAGTAAATGCGGTAAATGAATGTATAAAAGACGGAGTTACAAATATCACAGAGGATGATATTACAAAAAGACTCTATACAAAGGATTCTCCGATGCCCGACCTTATTGTAAGAACGGGCGGGGAATACAGAATTTCTAATTTTCTGATGTGGCAAAGTGCCTATTCTGAATTATATTTTACGGATGTTTTATGGCCTGATTTTTCTCCCAAGGATGTTGATGAGGCTGTAAATGCATTCAAAAACAGAAACCGCCGTTTCGGCGGAGTTTGATCGGGAGTATTTCTTTTGCGTACAAGAATAATTACTGCACTTGTCGGTTTGGTGCTTATTTTACCGATACTGATATATTCCGACACGGTGTTATTCAATATTTTTATTGCCGCACTTTCGGTAATTGGTGTTTATGAGTTTTTCAAATGCACGGATGAGCTGAAAAATAAGTCTGTCACTGTACCTGCTTTTATAATGTCCGTTTTGATTCCTTTTATGTTCAGGGCAGAAAAGCTTTTCGGTATTACTGTTGACGGCGTTAAGCTGTGCGTATGTACAGTTTTGATCTATGTTTTTATCTCGTTTGCCTTGTCGGTCTTTTCCAAAGGTAAAAATGATATAATCAAGGCATCGTTTTCGGCACTGATGTCCGTATATATCGTATGCGGCTTTTCCGCTATCATTCTTATAAGAGATATGACAGACGGTGCGGTATTCTATCCGCTTATATTTGTCTCCGCTTGGTCGACAGATATATTTGCGTATTTCAGCGGAATGCTTTTCGGAAAGCATAAGCTTATACCAGATGTATCACCGAAAAAGACGGTTGAGGGAGCCATCGGAGGAATAGTGGGCAATGCTGTGTGTTTTCTGATATACAGCGTACTGTTTTTGGATCTTGTATCCACACAGTACATATTTCTGATCGCCATGGCACCGTTTGCATCTGTTATATCACAGATAGGCGACCTTCTTATGTCCCTTGTTAAAAGAAAATTCGGCATAAAGGATTTCGGCAAGCTGTTACCCGGACACGGCGGTATTCTCGACAGATTTGACAGTATCATCGCAGTGTCGCTGTTTTTGAGTATAGTTTGCGGAGTGATGAGTTTAATATGAAAATAAGTGAAAAGATCATTGCAATACTGGGCTCAACAGGCTCCGTCGGCACACAAACAGCCGATGTTGCAGAGCATTTCGGTGTCAGAGTCAAGGCTTTGGCAGCATTCGGAAATATTGCATTGCTTGAAAAACAAATACGTCAATTTTCCCCCGAGGTATGTGCTGTTGCCGATGAAAATGCGGCAAAGTTATTGAAAATATCCGTTTCCGATACGAACTGTAAAATAATTTCAGGGTATGAAAGTGTTTGTAATATCGCAGCTGACACAAGTTGCGATATTGTTTTTAATTCGATATCGGGCAAAAACGGTTTGCTTCCAACACTTTCAGCGCTGAAAGCAGGGAAGACGCTTGCTCTCGCCAACAAGGAAAGCATGGTTTGTGCAGGCGATATCGTAAATGAAACGGCTAAAAGAACAGGTGCCCGTATATTGCCTGTTGACAGTGAGCACTGTGCAATTCACCAATGTCTTAATAACGGTGAAAAAAAGGAAGTCAAAAGGATAATACTTACAGCATCGGGCGGTCCTTTTTTTGGATATACTAAAGAACAGCTTGAAAACGTGACGCTTGCGGATGCTTTGGCACATCCCACATGGAATATGGGAAGAAAGATAACGGTCGATTCGGCAACTCTTGCCAACAAAGGACTTGAAATAATTGAAGCTATGAAATTATTTGATGTCAAATTTGATGAAGTTGACGTTATAGTTCACAGACAGAGCATAATTCACTCAATGGTGGAATATAAAGATAACAGTGTTATTGCCCAGCTCGGTGTCCCTGATATGAGATATCCTGCAAAATACGCATTAACATATCCGAACAGAGTTGACGGTGTCGTTAAAGGCATTGATTTTGAAACACTTTCAACGCTTACATTTGCAAAGCCCGATGAAGATGTTTTCGGAATGCTTCCGCTTGCAAAATATTCAGCTCGCATGGGCGGTATAATTCCGTGTGCATATAATGCCGCAAATGAGATAGCTGCAGGACTTTTCCTCGAAGAAAAGATCGGATTTACAGACATATTCAGACTTACCGAATCGGTAGTTAAAAGCTATAAAAATATCGAAAATCCAACACTTGACGATATACTTTTGTGCGATTCGGATGTAAGACGCTTGACAACTGATATTTACAACAGAAAGGCTTGGTAATTACTATAAACATTTTATCAAATTTACTTTATATCTTATTGGCTGTACTTGTTTTTGGAGTGCTTATATTCATTCATGAGTTCGGCCACTATATAACTGCACGGATTTTCAAGGTTTCCATCAATGAATTTGCAATAGGAATGGGACCAAAGCTCGTCGGTTATACAAGTAAGAAGACAAATATTTTATATTCACTTCGCCTTTTTCCCATCGGCGGTTATGTCAGCATGGTAGGCGAGGATGAAGAATCCGATGATGAAAACGCTTTGAATAAAAAACCTGCTTGGCAGAGATTTATAATAGTTTCGGCAGGCGCACTTACAAATATCATCACCGGCATAGTCCTTATGGTAGTGCTTGTTGCAGTGGCATTTAACATAGGCGGAACAACAGTATCGGAATTCAATGAAAAATATAAGGAATTCGCAGACTCTTCAGGTCTGATAATAGGCGATACTATCAAAGAGATCGACGGCGAAGGTGTGCGTTATACCCAGGATCTTTTGTATACCGTATTTGATAAATGCACAGAGCCTGTTGATATAAAAATTGAGCGAAACGGCGAAACACTTATTTTAAGTAATGTTGTTTTCCCGACAGGTGAGCAGGACGGACTTTTATACGGTGATATATTCTTCAAAGTAGCACCGCTTGAAAAAAACTTTTATAATGTGGTATCTTACGGTCTTTCCTCTGCCTTCAATACGATTGAGATAATCTGGGATTCTTTGACAGGACTCCTTACGGGAAAATATGGTGTGGCACAGCTTTCAGGTCCTGTAGGTGCTACATCGGCGGTTGCACAAACTGCAAAAAGCGGTTTGCCGGATCTGGTTTATATGTGTATTTTTATCAGTATGAACCTCGGTATTTTCAATCTTTTGCCTCTTCCTGCACTTGATGGCGGAAGGCTTGTGTTCATCATAATTGAGATGATAAGAAGAAAACCCGTGCCTGCTAAATATGAAGGTTATGTTCATTTTGCCGGCATCGTCATACTTATGATGTTTATGATATTGATAACGTTTAAGGATATTATTTCGTTTATAAAATGAGAAGAAAAACAAAAACAATTAAAATAGGCAATATTGCAATAGGCGGCAATGAAAGAATTGCCGTACAGTCAATGACAAATACACCTGCAGGCAACTATGATGCACTTTATGAGCAGACAAAACGCCTCATTGATGTCGGTTGTGATATTTTAAGAATTGCCGCACCCGATAAGGAAGAGGCAAGGAATATATACAAGCTCAAATGTGCTTTTCCATTCCTTCCGCTTGTTGCCGATATTCATTTTGATTACAGAATTGCGCTTGAATGTATCGCATGCGGTATTGATAAGATACGTATAAATCCCGGTAATATCGGGGAAGAAAGCCGTGTTAAGGAAGTTGCGGCAGCGGCAAAAGCATCTAATATTCCGATAAGAATAGGTGTTAACGGCGGTTCCTTGGAAAAGGAGATACTTGCAAAATACGGCTCTCCTACACCTGAAGCACTTGCAGAGTCTGCAATGTACCATGCAGGATTGCTTGAGAAATACGATTTTGACGATATTGTAATTTCTGTAAAATCCTCAGATACTATTAAAATGATAGATGCAGTTAAAATAATCGCCGATAAATGCGATTATCCCATACATCTCGGTGTCACTGAGGCAGGAACGAAATATTCGGGAATTGTAAAAAATTCCGTCGGCATAGGTGCGCTTTTGTCATCCGGTATAGGTGACACAGTCCGTGTTTCATTGACCGCCGATCCCGCGGAGGAAATACGTGCGGCACGTGAGATACTGTTCAGCCTCGGACTTTTTGAAAAAAAGATAAACCTTATTTCGTGTCCCACTTGCGGAAGAACGAAAATAGATCTTATATCTCTTTGCGAAGAATTTGAAAACCGTATACCGCATCTTACGCCGTCGAGAAATCTTAATGTGGCAATAATGGGTTGTGCTGTTAACGGTCCCGGTGAAGCAAAAGAAGCCGATATAGGCATCGCAGGTGGTGCAGGCGAAGCAATACTTTTCAAAAAAGGAACAATAGTTAACAAATATAAAGAGGACATAATACTTGATGTGTTATGTGACGAGATAAACAAAATATGAGTAACGCAAAAACTTTGCAAAATGTATTTTCAAAATATACGCCGAAGGATGATTTTCAGCGGCGTATTTTGTCGTCCTCTTTTTCTGTGAGAACGAGAGTTGACAGAGAAAGCAGATACATCGAAGTAACTGCCGAAATGGGTGAATTTGTTTCTGCAAGACACCTTTTTTCGCTTTGCGAGGACATTAAAAATGCATATCAGGTAAACTTCGTGAAGATCAAACCTCAGTATAAAAGCGAATGGTTTTCACAAAAGGTTATGGACAGTATATTTTTTGAGGCAAGCTTGCGTGGAGCTATAACGAGAGGATTTTTCAACGAATATACTGTTGAGATGACAGAAAAGGAAATCAACGTAAAGATATCAACTACAAACGGCGGCATAGATCTTATATATTTGAGTGAGGCGCCTAATATTATAAGTGATATAATTTTTGAGCAATTTTCTCTGCGTTACAGTATAACGATACAGCGTGATACATATTCTGATGATGCTGTATCGATGTATGAGGAGCATCAAAGAAAATGGCTTAACGAACAAAGAGAAATCGCCAAAAAAGCTATATTTGAAGCTGAAAATACTCAGAATTTGCAGAATTCACAATCTGGTCCGATGCTGAAAAACAAGGACGAGCTTCTCGATGCATACAAGAACAAGAGAACGACTCTTTATGATGATGAGCCTCTTTGTGAGCAAAACGGAGATGTTTTCTCCGTTGGCAAAATGAACTTTGATATATCTTCTGCCGAGGCGATATACGGCGAAGCATTTACACCTGAGGATCCTGTACCGCTTCGCACGATAAAAGGCGAATATAAAAGCATCTGTGTTTTCGGTGAAATTTTCGGTATGGATCAGAGGGAAACGAGAAATAAAACAAAAATAATCATTTCCTTCTACATAACTGACGGCGATTCATCTGTAACATGCAAGCTTGTACTCCCATCAGAGGAAAAGGACAGCCCCATATGCTTTGTAAAAAACGGTACTTCTGTTGCAATTTCGGGTGCTGTAAAAATTGATAAATTCGACGGCGAACTTGCTGTATCACCTAAAAATATAGTTAAAGTAAAGAAAAAAGGAAGACGCGATACAGCGAATGAAAAACGTGTCGAGCTCCATCTGCACACGCAGATGTCTTCACTTGATGCAACGATTCCTCCTGACGAAGCTGTTAAAACAGCTGCAGCATGGGGACATAAGGCAGTTGCCATTACTGACCACGGAAATGTTCAGGGCTATCCCGAAGCAATGATCGCAGCAGAAAGACTCAACAAATCAAAGGCAGAGGGTGAGGAGCCGTTTAAGGTTATCTACGGTCTTGAGGGATATTATATCGATGACTCATCATCAGTAATTTTTGGAGAAGCCACAGGCGACCTTACAGACGAATTTGTTGTATTTGACATTGAAACAACAGGACTAAGTTCCATAGACTGCGGTATTATCGAAATAGGTGCTGTCAAAATATCAAACGGTGAGGTAACTGACAAATTTAATACTTTCGTAGATCCCGGAATGAAGATACCTCCGAATATAACAGAGCTTACCGGAATTGATGATTCCATGATAGAAGGCGCGCCCGATGTAAAAACCGCAGTAAGTCAATTTTTGGAATTTTGCGGTGACGATATTCTGATTGCCCATAACGCAACATTTGATACAAGCTTTATTTCGCGTGCGGCAAAAAATCACGAGCTTGTTTTCAACAATAAGTACATAGATACTGTTGCGCTTTCCAGATATGTTAATCCTGAGCTTAAGCGCCATACGCTTGACAGAATAGCGACACATATGGGTCTTGGCGATTTCAATCATCACCGTGCGTGCGATGATGCTGAAATGCTTGCGTATATTTTTATAAAAATGGTCGAAAAGCTCCGCAAGGAGGGAATTAATACCGTTGCTGACCTTGATGAGGCTATATCTGCATCCTCGACACAGCTTAAAGGACGTCCTCATCATATCATTCTGCTTGTTAAAAACAATACAGGGCTGAAAAATCTTTATAAAATTATTTCAGCTTCAAACTTAAAATATTTCTACAGAAAACCGCTTATTCCCAAAACTCTGCTTGATGAGCTTAGAGAGGGGATCATTGTCGGTTCTGCTTGCTCATCCGGTAACTTATATTCCATGATACTCGACGGAAGAAGCGACGAAGATATAAAACAGCATGCTTCTTACTACGATTATCTTGAAATACAGCCGCTTTGCAACAACGGCTATCTCGTAAGAGGCGAAAAGGTAAAGAGTGAGCAAACGCTCATCGACATAAACAAAAGAATAATCGAACTTGGGCGTGAGCTTAATATACCTGTTTGTGCTACTTGCGATGCACACGTGCTTAATAAGGAAGATGAAATTGCAAGAAAAATAATTCTTGCAGGCAAGAAAATGAAAGACAGCGATGATGATATCGGTGTATATTTCAGAACAACGGATGAAATGCTCAAGGAATTTGAATATTTACCCGAGGATGTTGCATATGAAGTTGTAGTAACGAATCCGAATAAGATCGCCGATATGATAGAGAGTGTAAGACCTATTCCGAAAGGAAGCTATCCTCCTAAAATTGAAGGTGCGGACCAGGAACTTACGGATATGTGTTATAACAAAATGAAGAGTATGTACGGTGATCCGCCTCCTCCGGTTGTTCAGAAAAGACTTGAAAGAGAACTGTCTTCAATTATTTCAAACGGCTTCGGCGTTCTTTATATTATTGCGCAGAAGCTCGTTAAAAACAGTGAAGAAAAAGGATATCTTGTCGGTTCCCGTGGTTCTGTCGGTTCTTCATTCGTTGCCACTATGGCAAATATCACCGAGGTAAATCCGCTTCCGCCTCATTATCTGTGTCCAAAGTGCAAGCACAGTGAATTTATTGAGGACGGTTCGGTAAGCTCAGGCTTTGACTTGCCGGATAAAAACTGTCCTGAATGCGGTACAAAAATGATCGGCGACGGTCACGACATACCGTTTGAAACGTTCCTTGGCTTCTACGGCGATAAATCTCCTGATATTGACCTTAACTTCTCAGGTGATGTTCAAGCTGATGCCCATAAGTATACAGAAGTACTTTTTGGTGAAGAAAATGTCTTCCGTGCAGGTACTATCGGTACACTTGCATCAAAAACGGCATACGGTCTTTACGTCATGAAATATCTTGAGGAAAATAATCTTGACGTAACGAAAGCTGAAATTCAACATCTTGTTGATAAATGTGTCGGCGTAAAGCGCACCACAGGTCAGCATCCGGGCGGTATCATTGTTGTACCGAGAGAGTATGATGTATATGATTTTACACCTGTGCAGCATCCCGCTGATGACCCGAAATCCACCATTGTTACGACTCACTTTGCGTTTGAATATCTCCATGATACTATTCTTAAGCTTGATATACTCGGCCATGATGTACCGACGAAGTATAAAATGCTTGAAAAGTATACGAACACTTGCGTGCTTGATGTTCCGATGAACGACAAAAATGTTCTCGGATTGCTTTTATCAACTGAACCGCTCGGAATTACCCCGGAGGATATCGGTTCTCCCGTAGGAACATTCGGCTTGCCTGAGCTTGGTACAAAATTTGTCCGTCAAATGCTTGTTGATACAAAGCCGAAAAACTTTTCTGACCTGTTGCAGATATCAGGTCTTTCGCACGGTACAGATGTCTGGCTCGGTAATGCGCAGGAGCTCATTAAAAACGGAACATGCACGATTTCAGATGTTATCGGTACACGTGACGATATCATGGTTTATTTGCTTCATAAGGGTCTTGAGCCTTCAATGGCATTCAATATAATGGAGATCGTAAGAAAGGGAAATAAGCCCCCTAAAATTCTTAAGGAAGAGCACTTTACAGCAATGCGTGAGCATGGCGTACCCGAATGGTATATTGAATCCTGCCTTAAGATAAAGTACATGTTCCCGAAGGCGCACGCCGCCGCATATATTATATCGGCACTTCGCCTCGGTTGGTACAAAGTCTATTATCCGCTTGAATTTTATGCGGCATATTTCACGGTTGCCCCCGGTGGATTTGACGGCGTTGCCGCACTTAAAGGAAAGGCAGCCCTTAAAGAAATAATATCCGAAATTGAAAATAAAGCAGACAAAAGCCAGAAGGAAGATGAACAGTATTCTGCATGTCAGCTTGCCTTGGAAGCTGTATGCAGAGGAATCAAATTCCTGCCTGTCAGCCTTGAACACTCTGATTCTCATGCATTTTTGCCCGAAAACGGAAAAATCAGGCTTCCGTTTTCATGCTTGCCGGGTCTTGGCGACACGGCGGCGGTGAAAATTGCGGAAGCCTGCAAGGGAACTAAAATATTTTCAATTGAGGAGCTGTCGCAGAAAGCCAAAATATCGAAAGCTGTTATCGAGATATTACAGCAAAACGGTGTTTTGGATGGACTTTCTGAAACAAATCAAATTTCAATGTTTTCATTCATTGATTAATTATAGGTGCGTCATAATATGTGATGTTGTCTGCGTTAAATCGGAGCTTTGAATTTCCGTTTTTTATGCCGGCAACATCATATTTTTTCCATACGGGCGACTCTACATAGCTGAATGTATGGGCATAAACAGGCTGCATATAATCACTTTTTTCGGAAATCCTCTCGTGTGCATACTTTGACATAACTGTAAGATTAAATGTGTATATACTTGCTTTGGGGACAAAGTCAAACGCATCTTCAAATCTGTAAATTTTACCTTCGCGCAGGTTGCTTTTTTCGTTTATTATCAGCGGTGAGCCTATACACATTACGTTCATAATTTCGTAATTATTGCAAATTTCAGGTTCTGAAGCAACTTGCTGTGCAACCATGCCTCCCAATGAAAGGCCCGTAATAAATAATTTGCTGTTTTTGGGAATTTGTGCTGTTACGGTATTGACTATGGCTTTCAGATAATCATTTGTTTTGCCAAGACCTGCAAGTATATCCGTCTGAACATCCGTCGCCTGACCGTCTTTAAATTCAGTACCGCCCAATGTTATAAGATAAACGTCATCGGATACGCCGTCGGATTCAAACGTTGCCGAAACGATTCCTATAGGACCAACATTGCCGCGCACAGCGCTGAGCGTACACAGAAAAGACAGTTCATTGATATTTGAAATTTCAGTAGCGCCTGTAGGCGCAGGACGGCCGTAAATTTCAGAAATCAGCCGTTTGTATTCATCGGTATCAAATATTATAAAAACATCTTTAGCGTCGGTATCATCACCAGGATATTCAGTATCTTCATCTATTTCGGATTCCTGATAAGTTTCAACAGAAGTTTCAATAACTGTATCGGTACTGTCTGTTTCGGAATCGGGCGGCACAAGCATTGTATCTTTGCATGAAGTTAAAAACAAAACGCACATAATGAAGAATGTTGTAAAACGTGAAAATTTCATATAGAAGCCCTCCTATGCTTAAAATCCTAACAATAATTACACAAAAT
>JBGVLZ010000069.1:0-6273 GCA_045124505.1 Eubacteriales bacterium | reverse complement strand
TTAGTGCCGACAGTTCATCTCGGACCCGCCGCATCGGAAATGGAAAACAGAGGTGAATTTACGTTTCTCGGCACTCTGAATCGGGACATCGTTAAATTCAACTCTGTGAGAAAACATTTAAGAAAAGCACTTGCTGAATTGATAGAATGGATTGAAGAAATCAAAAAAATTCTTTCCGAATTCAAAGAAGAAAAAGAGCCGACTATCGCAGATATTCTCATCGACTATCTGAACTCACGGCAAGAAGCACATAACGGAAAAAGCAGATACTATTACAATAAAGATTTAGCGGTTGATTTGAAGCAAGTTTCAAAAACACTCGCTTTTCTTCAGCAACGTAACATCACTACCGCAGATTCTTTATGGAAAATGATTGAAGAAGTATCTACAATTCAAAGCCGTATTGATACCGCAGATGAAAGAATCAAAGAACTCAAAAAAGGAATTAAATTCCTCGGCGATTATGAGAAATATAAATCCGTTGCCGATGAGTATGTAAAAAAGAAATTTGGCAGAGATAAATTCAAAACCGAACACAGCAAGGAATTAAATTCATTCTACCGAGCAAAGCGATGGGTTGATGAAAACCCGAAAGCTACAACCAAATCATTAAAAGCCGAAATCGAAAAACTGCAAAAAGAAAAAGCCGTCGATGTCACTTTGATTGAAAGTAACTACGGCAGCCTTGAAGAACTCAAACGTGCAAAAACAATTATTTCAAAAGTTCTTGCGAATGTTAAATATCACGAGCAGGAAGAACCACGGCAGACAACTCAAAAAATAAAAAAAGAATTTATTGAGTAGAACAATAAGTGTTGCTGAAACTGTTGCTTTTTTTTTTGATTGAGTGGTATAATCAAATCGACAAATAAGAATTTATCGAACTCCTTCGATTTTATCGAGGGAGTTTTACTTGATTTTTGCATTTTTCAATGCTATAATATGGCGAATATCAACAACGAGGTTTGTTTATGAAAATTATAAAGTATTTTCCGGGAATAATTTTATCGTTTGTTATTGCCGCTCTTGCGATGTGGCTTGAAAGTCTGCTTCCGATTCATTTAATCGGCTCTGCTGTTATCGCAATGTTCATCGGTATGATTATCAACCGTTTTCTTACAAAAACAGATATCTTTGCAAGCGGTATTAAATTCACATCGAAAAAGCTTCTCAAATTTGCAATTATTCTTCTCGGTCTTTCGCTTAATATCACAACCGTTCTTCAGGTCGGCAAAATGTCATTGACAGTTATGGTGTTCACCCTGCTCACCTGCTTCGGCGGCGGATATTTCATCGGCAAAGCGTTGGGTCTTAACTGGAAGCTTTCCAATCTCATTTCAGCGGGAACAGGTATCTGCGGAGGCTCTGCCATTGCGGCTATCGCACCCACAATCGATGCAGATGACGATGATGTTGCCTATGCAATGTCGGCAACCTTCCTTTTTGATATGGCGATGATTATCCTTTTTCCGATTATGGGCAGAGCAATCGGAATGACCGATGAAGCCTTCGGAATCTGGGCAGGCACAGCAGTTAACGACACGTCATCCGTTGTTGCAACGGGCTATGCGTTTTCGGAAGGTGCAGGCGATTTCGCAACAATGGTAAAGCTCACAAGAACGCTTTCGATTATTCCTACCGTTATAACTTTTGCATTCATTTCCCTTCGTCTGAAAAAGAAAGAAGCACAGAAAAACAGCAAAAATCCCGATGAACTTAAAGCAAATTTCAGTATCAAAAAGATATTCCCCTGGTTTATTCTAGGCTTTGTTGCGATGTCTGTTGTTGCAAGTATTTTCACAATTCCTGACGAAATTGTTTCGGGAACAAAAACAGCAAGCAAATTCCTTATGGTTAGTGCACTTGCGGCAATTGGCCTTAACACATCTTTCTCAAGCTTCAAAAAGTCAGGAATCCGCCCGATGATTCACGGCTTCATCATCTCCGCACTTGTAGTAGTTGTTGCCCTGCTTGTTGAGATTTGTATGGGTATTGTGTAATAAATTCAAGTTTATTAAACTACTCCCACCAAAACAGAGAACCACCTCTTATCGGTGCTTGTTGCATCGATTGAGGTGGTTTTGTATGTTCGGCTCTTTCCTCTGCCGATTGAGTGGAAATTGAAGCTTAAAAGAGTCCATTTCTCTCCGCTTGCGTTACTCGGGCTTCTGATTATAGTTCTGTTTTTCAACAGCGCAAAGAAAAACAACGATAAGGAATACCGATTTATGTGGCTGACAATCGTTCTGAGCTTCGGATTTTACATTCCCGTAGTTCTCTGGGCAGATATTTATCCGATGATAGGATTACTGATGATGCCCAAAACCTGCGCTTATGTATGGACCGTTCTTATCGGCTACAATTCAATGAAAAAAGCACTTGTAAAAAATTGAATTATCGCCCAAACAAACAACCGCTTCACGGTGCATTGCATCAATGAAGCGGTTATTTTGTTAATTTAACTGTATAAAAATATTTCTTTATTTATCTTTCTTGTGATATCGAAGGCTGCATACATCGTCGCCCTTTGCAATACATTTCGGCAAATTAAGCACACTTCCGTAGCACTCGCCGATGCCGTTATCTCCGCACATCGCAATATCGCAAAGCATGGCAATCTCTTCATCGGAACAGCCCGCATTCTGCCAAGCCTTAACAAGCGGACAATAATGAAAATCTATTGAAAGCTTGTCATCTGTTGATTCAAGAATATCCATTTCAAACACAAACTGTGCAGGCTTGGTAAACAGAGTCTTTCGAAGACCCTTCAGGCTGTCGGTGTTACCTTTTTTTACAAGATCCGCACCCTGTGACAATCCGCAGCGTTTGATAGCGGCACTCGCAAAATCACGAGGATCCAAGCCTCTTTTCTGTGCCTCATCACAAAGAAGGTACAACCAGAAAGCTCTGTGCTCCAACTGCGCACGAACAGCCTGAAGGAGACCGTTCTTGTATTTGGGATCGTTTTTTACATTACTCATAATCAAATCTCCTTTATCAAATCTTTATAAAATACAACACATTCACCGATGTTTTTAATGCCTATATGTTCATTTTCTCCATGTATGGAAGCAAACTGTTTTTTATTCAGATCAATCGGCGCAAAACGAAGGATGCTGTCAGCAACATCTGTAAATCGTCTTGCATCCGTGCCTGCCGTCAGCAGAAAAGGTACAACGGCAACATCGGGAAAATTATTATGAAGCAAAGCTTCCACTCTTTTGTAAGTTTCGCCGTTAAAGTCGGTAGGTTTGCAATAATCTCTTTCTGTTTCTTCAATATCAACTCCGTATTTTTCGGCAATCTTTTTGATTTTTTTCAATCCGTCATACAGATCATCTTCACGAACACAACGTAAGAACATGGTGGTCTCTGCCGTTTTAGCGCGCATCTGCGGATCACGGGAATCTCCGGCATCAAGTGTGGTAAAAGACAAGCCGGTAGAAAGCATTGCATTAGCCGCAGGAATACCCATCATTATTTTTTTAATAATCGGAGCAAAAACACCGATATTGCCAAACAAGAAATTCAACGGGAAAGACATATACGGCACATGCCGTTCGAAAGTTGCTCTGACTTCGGGATAGAATTTACCTTTATAGATTTTATTTTTCTTATCGCTAACTTCCGCAATAAAGCGGCTGAGACGCTCAACCGCGCTGTCTTTTGCGCCTCCGAATCCACCGTGACCTCGCGGGTCTATCTTTGCCGTGCAACGATAGATATGTCTGCTTTTTTCATGAACTGCAACAACGGCACTCTTGCATGCAACCCCGGGAATCTGGCCTTCGGTAATCGCACCGCCCTCGTCAATAACAGCATCAAAATGAATTCCGTTAGCCTTAAAATATTCAACGGCAATTACAATACCGTCGCCACAAACCTCTTCATTATTTGAAGATCCGATCCAGAGATTGATACCGTTAAAATCATATCCCTCAGCAAGAAGCTCTTCCGCTGCCTGAAGTTCGGCAAAAAGCGGTGTTTTTGTGTCTATCGTACCCCGTCCGTATAAATAACCGTCTTTCTCTGCGGCACAAAACGGATCGGTTTCCCATTCATCGCTGCCTTCCACAACATCGTGGTGAGACATAAGCATAATATTTTTCTTGGCATTATTGCCGCGAATAACATAAACAAAACATCCGCCGCCAAAAGTCAACTTTTCTGCTTTTGATTTAAGATTCGGAAACATTTCATCAAGCTCTGCATAAAATCTATCAAACTCAGCCTTATTTTCATTTTCTCTTGTCCAGACCGTTTTGCAGTTAATCATTCGCGAAAGTTTGGCAACATATTCATTATTTTTTTCGGCAGAAACGCTCTTGCGGGCTGATTCTGTCTTTAGATTTTGCTTTTTCATTTTTCGTCACCGTTTCCCTTGTGCTCTTCGATAAATTTTGTTACGCCTTTTTCGTTATAGATTATAAAGAAAATAAGAGACAAAAGGCTGAAAATTCCCGCAAAAACACCCGTAAGTTTTACACCAAGCATACCTACGGATTCACCTTCCGCCGCACCGATGGCCAAAACACTTGAAACCACTACCATAGCAAGAGAATATGCAATTTTCTCAATAAACGTCTTGGTAGCCGAGAAGAAGCCTTCTCGGTTAACACCGTTTTCAATGCTGTCTTTCTGAATGATATCCGACATACACGACTGTGGCAGAATGTTGATGGCAGCAAACGGAAATGCCACAACAATGCCCATAAACAGACCAAGGAACAGCTCGTATCCTACAACCAACGACGCAAGCAAATCGCCAAAGAAAATAAATGCGAATACCACAGTAAAAATCACGCTTGCAATAACAAGCATTGTCTTCTTGCCGTATTTCTTGCTTAATTTTACAATCATCGGGAACAAACAAAGCGCAACTGCAATAGCTACAAGCATAACCAAGAAAGACTGCGATTCGGGAACATTCAAAAGCATTGTAATATAATAAAGCATTGCTGTCTGAAAAAATGCCATTGATATATAACTGAACAGATCACCCGCAAAGAAAGTAACAAAGCTCTTATTCTTAAAAATACTCCTTGCAGATGAAAGAAGAGACTGACGGGGTTTAACACTTGCTTCAACATAGTCGGTTTCTTTGAACGCTGTTGAACCGAGAAGCACACAGATAAGACCGATAGTTGCAAAAGCAGCAAAAACGATGCGCCACGACCAGAGTGCGCTGACACCCAGATTCTTGATAAGATTTACAAACAAGGTTGCAGCATACATAAACGAGCTTGAACCCATAAAAAATGCTGTGCTGATTCCGTAGTAGCCAACCCTGTCTTTGGCATCAGGTATAACTTCAGGAATAAGAGCGTTTCGGGGAATAAAGAAAAATGTGTATGAAGTATAGTAAGTAATCAAAAAGAAACCTACCCAAATAATATTCGCAAACGATCCCTGAGCAAATGGAGCCATAAATATCATAAGCACCGAAACAGCATAAGGAATTGCTGAATACTTCATAAAAGGCATTCTTCTGCCATCCTTGTGAGTGCATCTGTCTGAAAGATTGGCTACCCATGGGTCGGTAATGGCATCAACAACTTTGCTCAGTCCGGTAAGAAGCGCCATAATTGTGATAAATCCGAGCAATTTGTTCTGCGGAAGCAAACTCGGAATGCCGCTTTTTACGGTTGGCTGAAAGAAATACAAAAGGTAGTTGCCTATCATTCCGTTAAAAAGTCCTTTAGCAATGTCAGAAAGGCAATATCGTATCATTTTACGTTTCGGTAATGTCTTTTTCATAATCATCCTCGCTTGATTTTCAAAATTTTAAATTATTATATCAAACACAATTCTTAAAATTAATAATTATTATACCTTTGTTAAGTTTAATTTTCAACCGTAAATCTGAAAATTATTAACAAGAAGCAATCATAAGTGTATTGCAAAATATAATTCTTCTCAAAAATATCAAACAACCGCTTCACAGTGCAACGCATCAATGAAACGGTTGTTTATTTAATTGTGAAAAAATACTGCCGGATCTTCAAGAAATCATTCGTCACTTACATTTCAAACTTCAAGATCACCATAAATGCATTCAACACTTGGTTTACCATCGGTAATTTTTACTTTTGCAAGCACATCCGGAATAATAAGCGAAAGTGTAATATTTTTGCATATAGGATTAAAACTGAGCTTTTTATTTTCATAATCGATTTTGAGACCCAATGCAGCGATAAGCGTGCTCCAGCTAGACATAGGTCTTGTGTAGTGATGCCCGCATTCCCAATGATCCCAAAAGTGGCCGAGTCTCAA
>JBGVLZ010000068.1:0-7926 GCA_045124505.1 Eubacteriales bacterium | reverse complement strand
TTGCGGTATTCGTCAAGCGTTGTTGCACCTATACAGTGTAATTCGCCCCTTGCAAGCATAGGCTTTAAAATATTGCCTGCATCCATAGCTCCGTCTGTTTTGCCTGCGCCGACTATGAGATGAAGCTCATCAATAAAAAGTATGATCTTTCCGTCTGAATTTTTAATTTCATTCAGCACGGCTTTAAGACGTTCCTCAAATTCGCCTCTGAATTTTGCACCTGCGATAAGCGACCCCATATCAAGCGAAAATACCGTCTTGTTTTTGAGCCCCTCGGGAACATCGCCCCTCATTATGCGCTGTGCAAGTCCTTCTGCTATCGCAGTTTTACCTACACCCGGCTCACCTATTAAAACGGGGTTGTTTTTCGTTTTTCTGGAGAGAATTCGCACAACATCACGTATTTCACCGTCACGTCCTATGACAGGATCAAGCTTTTGTTCTTTAGCGCGCGCTACAAGGTCCGTACCGTACTTATTCAGTGCATCGTATGTTTCCTCGGGTGAATCCGTTGTGACACGGCTGTTTTTCACCGACATAAGCGACTTTTCAAATATTTTCTTGTCTATCTTGTTTTCGTCAAATATACGTTTTATTTTATCTGTCGGACTGTCAAATAAAGCAAGCATTATGTGCTCAACAGAAACATAATCATCCTTTTGGCTGTTTGCCGTCTGTTCGCTTTTGGCAAGCACACGGTCACAGTCAGGGGAAATGTAAATTTTGTCAGCTTCTCTGCCTCCGCTTATCCTCGGCATGTTTTCTATAACGCTCTTAAGCGAAAGGAGGACAGCTTCCGTATCAAATCCCGACTTTTCGAAAAGCTGGCGGATGAGTCCGTCAGAAGGCGAAAGGAGTGCGTAAAACAAATGCTCCGATGTTACCTGCGAGTTGCCGTTTTCGCTTGCAATGCTTTGTGCATCCTGGAGCGCCTTGAGCGATCTTTTTGTAAATCTTTCAATCTGCATAATTTTCCTCCTTAAACTATCAGCTTTGAATTTTTCAAATAAGAAATATATTTTTCTTCCGAATCCGAAAGTGAATATCTGCCGGACACAGTTCCTTTCATAATATCGTCAAGCACCCTTACATATGATGATATTCCGTCTGCAAGTGCTTCCGGGGTGTTATTTTCGTTTTCCAAGCACATAAGAGTACGGACAAATTTACCGTCGGTGTAATAATATTTTATTTCATTTTTAAAGTATCTTTGTAAATATGCATTTTCCAGCTTGCACCAGAATTTAAAAAATTCTTCTGTAAGCGAGATAAGCGCATCCGACTGTGTACGGAATGATACTGACAGCTCCCCGAATGCTCCGTTTTGTATATTTCTGTACAGATGTATATCGTATTTCACAGTAGGTCTGTACTTATATTCAAGCGTGCTTTTCACCGACATCGTTGCCCTGTTCGGTACCATTATCGGGACAATATTATCATACACCGAAAGCATTTTTTCCATTTGTCTGAAAACATTTTCTATATGCATTTCAGGTGTTGTCAAAGAAACATAATCCGCGAGTATCATATTTATCATATTGGATCTGTTTGTACCCTGTTTTAAAGCAAGCATATCTATTTTTGATATTACGGAATCTGAAAGTATCAGGCTGTATAAGCTTTTTTGCATTTTATTCCCTCCGTTTCTTTGTAATTATAGTAACACAGTTTATTAAATTTGTCAAGCGATTTATATAAATTATTCTACAAATTTTATTTTTTGAAGTCTTAATGAGGCTTTTAGGCAATAAATATTGACAAATAATACGGCTTATATTATAATGAATACAATAAATATAAGCGAGGTTTATTATGAAAACAGTTGACGCAAAAACACTTGATGTCAGCATTCTTTCCGCTTTTTGGAACGAATATGCTCAGAATGAAATAGTTATCAAAAAATTTTCACCTGAAAAATTCAACAGTCTTTTCTTTGAAGAATACACAGGTGTAAGAAAGGTCGCTGTTGCCGCCGTTGACGGCGACAAGGTAATCGGCTTCGCCGCAGGTACACACAAGGCGGGAATGGAAGTCGGATATATCACATACGTTCTTGTTGACAAGGACTACCGCCGACAGAAGATCGGTAAAGCACTTGCTGAAGAAATTGAAAAGATGCTTAAGGATGCCGCTGATGTTACACTTACAAAATACGAAGCTGTATTCTATAATCCCGTAGGTCTTTCATGGATCGTTCCCGGAACTGACGGACATGACCATCCCGGAATCCCCGGCGTTGACATGCTTCAGGGCGGTTACATTTTCATGAAGAATATTGGTTACCGTGATTTTGCATATCAGAATTCATATTACAGATGTCTTGAAGGCTTTGAATTTTCCGAAAAGATCAAGGCTAAAATGGAGAAGGCAAAGGAACACGGTCTTTCCATTACTTATTACGACAAGAACCGCCACTATGATCTTGAGGAGCTTTTTGATAACCTTAAAAATCCCGGTTGGAAAGCCGCTATCATGGGTAATGAAGCAAAAGAAAATCCCCTGCCCCTTTTGGTTGCAGAGGATGCATCGGCAGGTGACGGCCGTGCAAAGGTAATCGGCTTTACAGGCCCGCTTACAGTTCAGGAAAGCGGACGCGGTTACTTTGCAGGTATCGGTGTTCATACAGATTACCGTACATACGGTCTCGGAAGCGCACTGTTTTCTTCCCTCTGTTCGGGACTTCACGATATGGGTGCTGAATTCATGACACTCTTCACAGGTGAAACAAACCCCGCAAGAAACATTTACGAATCTGCAGGCTTCAAGGTCGTCCGTTGCTGGGCAGATATGAGAAAAGAAATAAGATAACATTTTAAAAAGTTGGCTCATTTGAAAAACGAGCCAACTTTTTCATTATATAATGCAAATGGGGCTGCTCATTTAAGGAAATAACTCCCAAAATAAGTCGCCCCATGTATTTTTTTTTGAATATTTATTCTGTAGGGGAGTGCAATCACTCCCGCTTTTAGTATATTTATACATTTCGAGGCGGACGACCAATGGTCGTCCCTACAAAGTTTACCATATATTTCCTTAAATGAGCCAACCCCATTTTATATTTTACTTCTGCGCTGTTATAAGCTCTGTAAGAAGTATGACGTCTTCGTCGGTAATTTCGCCGTCACCGTTTATATCGGCTGAGTATTCGGAAAATGCCCCGAATTTTTTACCATTTTGAAACTTTTTAAGCTGAATGAGGTCAATACCGTTTACTACACCGTCGCAGTTGACATCATTTTCAACAACGATAAATACGATATCATAAAGCACGCCGCTTACAATAAATTTTATCGCTGTACCTGTCTTGATTTCAGTGATGTTGAGTGAGCAGCCATTGTTAAGCTGTCCAAGTATCTGCGATGCAGTAGTACCCATAGGCACTTTAATTATCTTTCCGAGATACTTGTCTTCAATTACAAGATTTGAGCCTTCGTTTACTTTTATAAAGAACGCGCTTGTGTCGTAGACCGTGTATTCTGCACACTGTACACTCTTATTTGACTCTGTAACAGCGTACACAGCTATCTTGTTTACACCCTGTGTAAGCTCACTTTCTTCAACTGAGAATGAATATCTGTTATATCCCGTACATCCCGGCATAAACTGTGCAATATCGGAAGGAATTGAACTATCCGATGATATTTCAGCCGTTTTGAGTGTACCGCCGTTTACACTGTACTTAAAGGCAGATATCTGTTCACTTCCCGCATACCAGCCATTAATGCTGTTTGTCGAAGTTATAGTTTCTTTTACGGGTCCGTTGTAATGCGTTGTTATACCGGATATGTCTGCACCCGTTGCCCAATCGGACGAGGTGCTTACGCTATCGTCAAGCTTACCCTTGAATTTCTTAACCTGTTCCTTCAGGATATCGATATAGAGAGTACCGAGTGTTTCGGAGGGTTCAATATCCTTACTTACTTCAAGTGAGGTTTGTTCGCCTATCGTCCACTCGTTAAAGGAAACAACAAGCGCAATTTTTGTACCTATATCATTTGCCCTTTGCCACTGCTGGCGGAATGTCGCACCGTTATTTCTTCCTCCTGCAGGAATATATCCTGAACCGCCCGGTGTGCCCTGCGGTCTGTAAGCTGCCACAACTGTCATACATTCGGGAATACCGTCTTTTACCATGTATGTCTGTGCTATACGCTCCTCCCAGCTCCAATGCACGTAAGAACGATAAGTTTCTTCATCGTAAAGTGTTCCCTGCTGACCTACAAAGCCTGTTACCCAGCGTTCTGTAAATCTCTTATACGGGTCTGTATACGGTACCGTCACACCGTCTGAAATAAACGACGGCGTTGCCGCATAGCAGAGAAGAAGCGGTTTATCTTCATAATAGAAGTACATTTCGTTATACTTCGGATTTGCTATGTACGTATTGTATATCTGATTATTTTTTCTTAACATCGATCCGTCTGTAAATGCGTCCGTGCCGATATGGCCTGGGCCTGTCATAATACAGATCTTCGGTGCATTTTCAACAGTTGCAAAAACTTCAAAAACAGCTGTCGTTGCCGTTTCAATCATTTTGAAATCGGGACGTGCATCAGCCATTGTTTCGGGAATGTATCCGACATTGTTTGACCAGTCAATAACAATAAAATCGACACCGGCATCAGCAAGCCAGATCGCATGCTGTTTTATAACATCTCTGTTATCGGATGCGTATTTTCCGACCAAAGGAATATCCCATGTGTATCCCTCTCCCCAGTTTGAAGTCGGATATCTCCATGTTGTGTATGCAACACCGACGAGTCTGTCTTCTTGCGGAGCTTTCGGATATACACCTACACCTGTCTGATCACACTGTACATCGTCATAATTGAATACAACGCTTTCGTAAAGTGCATATCTGCTCTCATAATACTGAAGTGCTGTCGAAGCATCGGCATCAGACGGATATATTACCGACATACCGTTTGATGTATTTGTCTGCTTTTTGTAGCCTATGAATGATGCAAATTCGTCAACGCATATGAAGTAAACGCCTTCATACTTTACAGGCATTCTTGCCGTTGTTTTCTGTCCGCCGACGCTTACTGTATTTTCACCAAATGTATAAGCTATATCCGTGTTACCGCCTGAAAGAACAAGCCCTGTCATTGTTTCCGTATATACAAGTCCCGTAGCATCAGCAAGTACATTTGCGGGCAGATAATAGCCGCCGGCATATTCAAAGCATTTTGCCTTTTGCGAGGGAGAAAGATCATATTTCTTAAGTCCCGCAAAGCAATATGTCATATCCTTTGCATATGCAATTATGCGTTTATCCGCCGTTGAAATCTCAACTTCTCTGTCAAGTGTCAAGGACATATTCGTCATATAACCGCTTACGGAATTGATTATAGAACGGCAATAACCGTTTTTCGCAAGTGTAGATGAAGCTCTGTACTGTTTTGAAGAATTACCGTACTTGAACGTAATTCTCTTTGAAGTTATGTTGGTAGCCCTTGCGACAAGCGTTTTTGATACTGTATCGGATGATACGTAGTACTTTATTTCGCTTGCTGAAGAACCTCCGTCTTCAACATGAAGGACTGCACCGTTTCTGAATGAAACGGGAAGATTAGATACTGTAACACCGGCACTTGAGCCCTGTACATAGAATGTAAGCTGTGAGTTTTTACAAAATGCCCAGATGCCGGATTTTGATGCGGTGTGTATGCTTGTGTTTGAACCGACACGGACACCGACACCGATACCCGCCGAAGCGGATGAGCTTGATGTGGAATCATGCTTTATCGCAACAGAATATGTATATCCGTCACCGTTTGTATCCTCATTGATACCTACAGAGTCATATTCTTCACCATCGCAGTATAATCCGGAGGAAGTCTGCTGAAATACGTTACCGGGATTGAATTTAAGTGTCGAGTCAGCCTTGAGAGCAGAGAGCGATGTAGACGTAAAGTCATAACTGTATGTAACACCGTCCGCCGAAGAGCTTACCGCTTCGAACTTATAATTCTCGGGTAGCATAAGCGTTCCGCTTTCGATCTGTGATGATATATCACCGGTGTCTGTTTCATCGCCGCTTGTGCATCCTATCAACGAACCTGACAAAAGCACAGCGGAAAGAACAAAGCTTAGAATACGTAGTTTCTTTTTTCTTCCTTTCTTTCCGTTTTTCTTCTGTGTTTGCGCCATATCCTCGCTTCTCATTTTCAAACCTCCTTTGATCCGTAATTATATTTATCCCATTACAGGGAGAAGCAACAGTTTTATTTTACATAATCAAATTCAAAGTCATAAAGGTTGACTGTATCGCCGTCTTTTATCCCCTGAGCCTCCATCTGATCGAAAATTCCGTTTTTACGGAGCATCCTGTCAAAGTAAGCCATTGATTCCGCATCACTGAAGTTGATACGTCCCATGAGCTTATACAGCCATTTTCCCTCTACAAAATATACACCGTCTTCATATTTAACGGTTACAGTCTTGTCATCTTCCTCTTCAAGCTCAACCTCTTCGCTCGTTTCAGGCTCGTAAAGCGTAAGAGGGGGCAGCTTTTCAAGTGCATTTGCTGTCATCGTTACCATCTTATCAAGATTCAGTCCGCTGACAGCTGAAACGTATACAAGTCCCCAGCCGTTTTCTTTAACAAACTTTTCAAATTCCTTGACATATTCCGCATCAAAATCAAGCATATCCGATTTATTTGCGGCAATAAGCTGAGGACGGTGTGCAAGCTCATCGCTGTACTTTGCAAGCTCGTTATTTATCAGCTTTATGTCTTCTATCGCATCTCTGCCCTCACACTGTGAAATATCAACCACATGTATGAGCATACGGCATCTGTCAACGTGGCGCAAAAATGCGTGTCCAAGTCCTGCGCCGTCCGATGCCCCCTCTATAAGACCGGGAATATCAGCCGCAACAAAGCCCTTTTCATCGTGAGTTTTTACAATTCCAAGACTCGGTGACAGAGTTGTGAAGTGATAATTTGCAATTTTGGGATGCGCCGCACTTATTCTCGACAGTATCGATGACTTGCCGACATTGGGAAGACCGATAAGTCCGACATCAGCAAGCATTTTAAGCTCAAGCACAACTTCTTTTTCTTCTCCGTCAATTCCGTTTTTGGCAAATCTCGGTATCTGTCTTGTGGGTGTTGCAAAATGCTTATTGCCCCAGCCGCCTTTACCGCCTTTAAGACAAATAAAGTCACCTCCGGGTCCCATATCGTGTATTATTCTTCCGCTTTCGGCATCCTTTATAAGTGTACCGGGCGGTACCTGAATAACAACGTCTGAACCGTTTTTACCGTGGAACTTATCACCCTTGCCGTCACCGCCGTTTTCGGCAACAAATTTTTTTCTGTAACGGAATGCAAGAAGTGTATTTACACCCTCGTCAACCGTAAACACGACGTTTCCGCCGCGTCCGCCGTCGCCGCCGTCTGGACCGCCCTTTGCGACATATTTTTCTCGTCTGAAGGAAACACATCCGTTTCCTCCGTTACCTGCTTTTATATAAATCTTAACGTAATCTATTAACATTTTAATATTTGAATTTATCGGAGCATTCCGAAAAATTCTTCCTCCGATATAATCTTTATTCCAAGGCTCTGCGCCTTTGTAAGTTTGCTTCCCGCTTCCTCGCCTGCGAGCACGTACGTTGTCTTTTTAGACACGGATGACGATGTTTTACCGCCGTTTTGCTCAATTATCGCTTCTGCCTCCGAGCGTTTGAGTGTAGGAAGCGTTCCTGTGAGCACGAATACACAGCCTTCAAATCTTCCTCCCTGCGCCTTGAGCTCACATGTAGTTACAACACCTGATTCTTTAAGACTGTCAACAAGCACACGTGTGCCGTCATTAGAGAAGAAATCCTCAACGCATTTTGCGGTTATCGCACCGAAATCCTCTATTTTTTCTATATCCTCTGACTTTGCCAAAAACAGCTTTTCAATATCTC
>JBGVLZ010000067.1:0-44423 GCA_045124505.1 Eubacteriales bacterium | reverse complement strand
ATGTAATACCTGCATCAACAATGTAAAGCAATACATTTCCGATGTATATTTCGTAGTATTTTCCGCAATTTGTAGCATATGACATTTCATTTACAAACGGAGTGTCCATAAAAGCATCGTAACCTATGTTTTTAACACTGTCGGGCATAGTTACATCTGTAAGATTTACGCACGATTCAAAAGCGTTCATGTATATGTCTTCAACGCCGTCAGGTATAACGACATTTGTCAAAGCCTGACAGCCCGCAAATGCACTGTAATCTATTGTTTGAACACCCGAGGGGATAGTGTACGAGGTTCTTTCGTTACCGACAGGATACTGTATGAGTACAATTTTATTTTTATCAAACAATACACCGTATGAGTCAGAGGAATAATATTTGTTTGATTCGCTCACTGAAATAGTCTTCAGAGAATAAGCCTCGAAAAATACATCTACATCGATATTTTCAATTCCTGCACCCAAATTAACCGCAGTCAGATATTTGACAAATGCAAACGACATGGCGGATATAGTTTCTACGCTGTCGGGTATCGTATATGTACTTCTCAAAGCACCCGCTGGATATTGAATAAGAGTTGTTTTATTTTTATCAAACAGCACGCTGTTTATATCACACGAATAATTCGCATTGTTTGAATCAACAGTTATCGATTCAAGGCTTGTGCAGTAATAAAATGCAAAACCGCCTATTTTTTCAACATTTCCACCGAGAGATATCGCTTTAAGGCTCTCACAATTTGCGAACGCCCACTCTCCTACCGTTTGAATGCTGTTTGCTATCTGTATATTTTTAACCTTCGATAAACCGTTAAATGCATAGTCACCAATGCTTGTGACACCGTTTTCAATAACGATCTTTGTGATGGTATTGCGAGATGCATACCACGGAGCTTTTGATGACGAAGAATAATTAGTCATTGAGCCTGTTCCGGTTATCGTAAGCGTAACTTCATTTGTCCATGAAATCGCCCATCTGAGATTTCCGCCGCATGTGCCCGAGCCCGCCGCTTTTACCTCAGGCAGTTCAAATTCTACTGTTTCAGTTTTTTCCGTTTCCGCAGGAACGGTTACCGAAAACGGTGAAAGCGCAGTGGATAGCAACAACGCAGTGCAGATCAAAAATGAAAATATTTTTTTCAAATTCATATTTATGCCTCCTGTTTTTTGATATAAAAACACATCTTAATATATTTTATCATATTATACTGTCATATGTACAACGAAAATTGTAAACATTCATTAAACTATACATTTATATCTCGCATTATAATCAGATAAAATCACATTCAAAATACAAAAACGGTGTCCCTGAAGTATATATAAACGATTGCGGAAAAGTTTTTAAAATTTATAACAAAAAAATCCGCCTAAGGTATTGACAAATAGAATTATTTATGATATACTATCGAATGTTGTAGAGAACGTCTGGGTGTGGCGCAGTTGGTAGCGCGCTACCTTGGGGTGGTAGAGGCCGCAAGTTCAAGTCTTGTCACTCAGACCAAAAATCGGGAGTCGTAAGATTCCCGATTTTTCTTTTATTCACTTGCTTTTTCCGCACTTTCGGGTGCGGATTTTTGTTTTCTTCCCGCCTTGCCTTTTGCCGATGGTAGAGGCCGGTACATAGTTTAGTACATAGGTTTTAAAATGCGAGGTTTGCAAATGGTAGAGGTCTTCGGCTCTACTCTCTGAAAAAAAGAACCTTTCGTTCATTTCAGAGGTGCATAATTTCAGCCATCAAGGAGGAAAAATTTATGGCAAGTATCATATCAAGATCTAACGGAACATATCTCATTCGCATTTCCTGCGGAATAGATTCAAACGGGGATTTCTCCATTCTTTTAGATATACATTTTTTAAGCCTATAAAAGGCTTTTTTCTTCTATCGAATTTATTTTTTATATACTCTCTGCAAAAATATACCAAGGCTGACTCAATTCTTCAACTTGAGCCAGCCTCGTTTTAATATATTTGATTTTTTACTGAAATATCTTCAGTACATGGTCAAATTACTTTATAATGTACTGTACCCACTTCTGTACATTGCTGATATTTCCGGTAGCTGTAACTTCTGTTGTGGATTCAAGTTTTTCTGTCTTTGTAAAGTAATACGTGTAAACAGGCTCCTGATAATACCATCTTGTAGAATAATGTTCTTCTACATATGTTTCTCTCAATTTCCATCTGTATTTTTGTCCACATTCAGAGCACGCATCACCTTTACACCATCTAATTCCTGATGTGCCGGTTTCATAATATGGCAATTCCTCGGTAATATCTATTTGGTGTTTTTTGCCAGTATTCGGCATAGATTCTTCATCTCCCCACTTACCATTGTATAAGTGATAGTATATATAATGCGTGGTTGTTGATGAAACATACTGTTCGCTCCATACTTTACGCTCACCGTTAGACGGGTCTGTATAAACAGCACCCTGAGTTTCTCCGTAGGAAGTAATTTTTTTATCATACAAAGTCCAACCTGACATAGTGCTCTTATCCGATTCTTTCGTCGTGGTAAGGTCATATGTCCACTTTGTTTTTTCTGTAGAAGCGCCCGCAGGGAGTTTGCTTGCAAGTACCCAACCTGAACGCCAATATGCTTTAAGTGTTATATCGGTTTCCAAGTTCATTACAGTATCAGCCGTCACCTGCGTTCCGTCCTCCTTGAACCAGCCTACAAATGTAAAATTAGCTCTTGTAGGAATAGGAAGTTCGCCTATGAATGTATCATTTGTAACCTGCCTCTGTGATTCGGAAACAGTACCACCATTTGCATTGAATGTCACATAATGTGATGTCAATAAATTTTCATATTCTGCTTCACTGATATACTTAACAGTTGCATCTTTAAGATATCCGTTTACATCTTTAAATGTTCCGCATACAAGAATATTTTTATTATTCAGGTTAAATTCTGTCGTTATATTTCCTATTTTAGTAAGTGTAATATTCTTACCGAGAACCGCATGATCGTAATTTGTTGATAATTTCACTTTGCCCTGGAGCGTAACAACTGTATCGTCTGCCAAAAGCTTCATAGCAAATCCGGGAGCATTTTCAACAATAACCTGATTAAGCGTCACGTTTGCAGAACTTAAATCGAGAGGTGTTCTTGTATTGTTTTTAAGTGTAACTCTATTAATTACAGTCGATGATTTCGCATTTGATTTAATATTTACATTGCTGTAAGTATTGCCAAATGCATTAAATACAAATGTATCTGTCGCCTGAGGTTCTAACGTAGTATCAGACAGTACAAGCGTTTTAAGATTTACTGTCATCTTATTTGCAGAGCTTGTAAGCGCCGCATTTACAATGTTTTTATCATTTGTAGTAACGATTATTTCGCCGCCCACTTCATCAAATGCATCATTTCCGAGATTCGTTACCTCTTCATCTATAGTGAGACCTTCAAATGATGTACATCCGCTGAACGCTTCCTGACCTATTGCTCTAAGGTTTGTATATTCTATGGTTTTTAAAGAAGTGCAATTCTTAAATGCTTCAGCAGGAATTGTATCAATAAAGGAATTGAGCTTTACAAGTTCAATATTTTTACCGATTACCTTTCCATCTACAACATCTGTGAAAGCACCGTTTTCGATGCCTGTAACTTTAATCACCTTGATTTCGCCGTCACCTTGATTGAGTATGTGATAATCAGGAATAAATACGTTTTTAGCATTGCCGGTATAATCTGTAACCATACCTGTTTCTATATCAATATCCAATCCATCTGTCACACCAATTGTGTCAAATAAGTAATTGAATACATCAATCGGAACTTCAAAGGGCAAAACAGCATTGTTATAATCTTCAAAATGAGGGTCAGACTTTGAATAATCCCACATTTCTCTTGTTTCATCTGCCATAACGCTCTGATTATGTACAGAAAATATACCTGTTTCAACATCATATCGAACAATTGCATAAACGTAGAAATCGCCCGCCAGGATGTATCTGTAATAACCGGGTTGCGATTCTGAACCAAATTGAAGCGATACTGTTTTTGTTGATTCTTCGGTCTTATGATACATTGTGGAGTAACCGTACTCATTATTAGATGTTGTTGTAAGAGAATCAGAGGTTACGTTTGTATCGCTTCCGCCTATAGATTTTGTAGTTGCGTGTTTCCACTCATTATGTGCTGTTGAAGCAACCTTATTTGAAACAGAACTTTCCAAGTTAAAGCTTCCGCTTTCTGAGTAACTGTTAGTTGTATTCCATTCGCCGCTGTTTTCCATATGAGTTTTATTTTCATTATATTTTTCATGGCTTTGCGAAACCCCAATCGTATTTGTAGTTTTCGCTGAAACATTTAAAAACTCAATCGGTATTTCAGCACCGTAACTGCTCGAATGCTCAAATGAAGCATCCGTAATCGTTTTCGAGGTCACTTTGCTGTCATTTGATGTGTGAAATGAATGTCCTTCGTACACTTCGGCACTGGAAGAATATGCTTTGGATGTACCGGTGCTCAGCGCAAGCACTTGTTCATTTGTAAGCTCGTTTCCGCCGCTGTTTTCAGTGGTGAGAATTTCATTCCAATCTGTTGAAAGTGTCCAAGAAGATGATTTAGTGGTAGCGTTTGAAATAGCCGTATTCACGGTTGTTGCTTCATCAACACCGAATACAGTTTTTATTTCTTCCGTCCTTGTCATGGCCTCAGTGACATGGTTGTTGTAACTATAAAGTGTTTTAAGCGGTACATTAACCAACATACCGAGATCGTATACAAAATAATAAGCATTTTCGCCAACGTCATCAGGTTCAAGTATAATTGGACCCGTACTTACATAGTCATTGGCTTTAGCCATACTTCTGTTGCTCGTCCAGTTTGCATGAACTGTTACATTTTCTGCAGTACCTGCGGGAATCTTCGTTATTATTCTGCCATAGTCATCCGACCATCCCATGAAGGTATAACCGGGCCAGCTCAAAACTTTCATATCCTCTGTCAGATAATACTCCTGATCTACAGTTCTCCCTTTTCCTTCGTCTTTTGCTGAAGGAATTGGAATAAGAGGAGAATCGTATATTACATCATATATATCCTTTTCCCAATGTGCATATATTTCAAGGTTTCCTTCTGTATATGCAGGAATTTCAGTCATCAGGTTACCTTGTTTATCGAACCAACCTAAGAAGTCATAACCTGCCGGTGAGTTGACTTCTTCAATATCGTCCAACGGTATCGCTTCCGATGAAGAAGTGTATATAGTGGGATTAGGATTTATAGGAATATTTCCTTCCTGTTTGAGGTAAGAATCGTCGGGTTTGTTATAATATGAAATAGTGTATTGATTGATATAAATAGGTTCGGGCTCTTTTGTAATCTTTTCACATCTGTCGCAACGCAATCCCTCTGTCCAACCGTGTTCTTCCTCTGTTGCAGGAATAGCAGGAATTACCACCTCATTGTGTTCGAGCTTCGGAACAACAGTTTCTTCATATGTGATTTTTGTTAATGCCTCTTCATCCTCATAGTACCTATTACACTTTGCACAATGCCAATATGCAATATTTCCGTCTTCTTCGCATGCTGCTGCTTTGGCAGCAGTAGCTGTAAGCTCATGCGTACACCATTCGAGAGACGGACGTAATATAGCATCATCATATCCGCCTGCAATGTATCTACGGATAAGTCTGGTGTCCTTTGCATTTATAACGCAGTCAGCATTAACATCGGCTGCAGCCTCGTTAATAGAAATATCATATCCTCCTGCGATATACTGTCTTAACAAACGTGTATCTTTAGCATTTATAACACCGTCTTCGTATATATCACCGGGTATATAGTCCAAAACAATTACATTACCATTAACAATATCCAATGTAAGGTCGATTTCATCATTAAAAACGTCGCCTCGACGGTATGAAATATCGACATTGAGTTTTTCATTCTTCTCTACTGTATCGGCAATTTCAAATGTCAATGTCAAAAACACACCGTCAGATGCTGCAATTGCATTTTCTGAATCCCATGTAAAATTACAAGGATTTGTAAAAGAACCGGGATTGGTAAAATCCAATACATCGAAAGCCTGTCCGCTTGTAGCTTGAATTAATGTCAAATTTTCATTATATTTGAGTGTAAATGTTGCACCAGCAATACCGGGATTGCCTAATATTCTAACACTTACATCTACAGTTCCTCCAATCGGAGATATTACACTGTCAACAATAATGGTAGCATCTGCCACAGTTTCTGCCACAGTTTCTGCCGCCGATATATTAATCGGCAAGCATGCAAATAACATTACCACAGCTAACAGTGTTGATATAATTCTTTTTTGCACTTATTGTTACCTCCAATCTTTATTTTACAGTGATCTTACCGTTAACCAAATTGAAATCAACATCATCCCAATCATCGTTAAATATATCACCGCTACGGTAAGAACAGCTTATTTCAAACACATCACCTGAAGCAGCATTCGAAGGAATATCAAATGTCAAATTTAAAATAGTGCCGTCAGTTTGAGTTTCTCCTGTTTCAGAATCCCATGTAAAATTACAAGGACTTACAAATTTACCGGGTGCACTATATTGAAGTGCTGAAAAAGCTTCTCCGTTGCTCGCTGATTTCAATGTCAAATTTCCATCATAAGAAACTTTAACAGTAGCACCAGCCACACCGGGATTGTTTCTGACACAAAGCTCTACATTGACACTTGTCTGACCGGGCGCAACAGTTACATCTTTTACGTATATTGTTGGCTTTGAATCCGCTTTATACGTTGCTGTTACAACAAGGTCACTTGTTACATTGTCAAACTTTGTATCCCAGCCTATGAAAATGTAGCCCGCACGAGAAGGATCAGCAGGAGCAGTAGCCGCCTTACCTGATTCCACAGTTTCAGTCTTAAGCACTTTTCCATCATAATCAACAAACGTTACGGAATATGTTTTTACAACAACACCGTATGTTGCTGTATAAACCTCGTTTTTCAATCCCGCTTTCGCTGTATATGTAAGATCTGTACTTACAATTTCGCCATTTGAATTCTTCCAGCCTGCAAAAGGTACACCTGATGCATCAACAGCGGGAGCAATCATTGTAACCTGATCATCGGGACGGTAAAATCCTCTGTCTGTAGTATCTGTAAGTGTGCCGCCTACAACTTTTACCTGATAAAAGTCCATAGTTGCAAGTCTGTCTGTCTTATAGTTAAGATATGTCTGCGCAGAAGCACCGTATGCAAGCATACTTGACATAAGTGTCTTCAAATTCTCGTCTGCAGAGGCTGTGCCTGTTTTGCCAAGAATTGAATATGCATAATTGAGAACGCTGTATTTACATACAGGGCTGTAATATTCTTTATCACCTTCCTGTACGTATGCACGTGCATAAAACACATCAGCCATCTGCTTTGCAGTTACACCCGTATAGTCAAAGATAGCGTATGTTTTATTGCCGATCTTCTGAGTTGTCTCCGAAACAACCTCAGCTGTGTGTGTGCCTTCCGTATATTCGCTTTGTTCACCGTTCCAGATAAGCAATTTTGCATCTGCACCGTCTGTATATACAGCATATTTAATGTAAACGGAATCGCGGAACGAAAGGCTGATGTAGTCTACGCTCATTACAGGCGATACCTCTGCAGAGGTACCCGCAGAAACTCCGGGGATACATACAGAGGTAAACAGCACTGCAAGAAGAGTAAACATAAGAATTAGGTTTTTCTTACTGAACATTTTTCTCTCCTTTTTTTTAAATTGTAAATTATTCGACGGGAATCCAGGGCGCCTGATCAGGGTCTGTCTCTTCTTCGAATGTTGATGTCGTAACAACATCCTTTGTTTCGATTTCCACTACTGTAAGAGTGGGTTCTTCGTAAACAAATGCGTTTTCAGTTGCCTTTTTCATTACTGAAACTCCTCCTTAAAAAATATTTCATCACATAATTGACATTATGTGGTGAAATCACACTGTCTAAAACGCAAAAATGAAAATACTGTATTTTTTTTGCTAAAAAAATTATAATTAGTTGTCTAATTTTGTTTATTTTATAAAAAAGGGCTTTAAAAGGAACAAAAAATATTGACAAAATCAGTGTTATGTGTTATGATGAAATACCACATAATGTCAATTATGTGGTACTTTTATACTCGTATAAAAGTCCTAAATTTTGTATTTGTTCTTTATGTACATTTCCACTTTCCATTGTGTATATGCGGGTTGTGTTTACGCTCGAATGTCCCAAAATATCAGAAAGCCGTACAATATCTTTTTGAGCAGAATAATACGTGTGTGCAAACAAATGTCGTAAATTGTGCGGAAATACCTTTTGCGCAGATACATTTGATTTTTCGCAAAGCTTTTTCATTGAATACCATATGTTAGATCTATCAAGCGGAATTCCGTTTTTGGAAACAAAAACAGGACCGCTTTTTATATTTTTTTCATCTATATATTTATTCAACGAAATGCAAAGTTGTAGCGGTAGGAAAACCCTCCTCTTTTTTCCCTTATTATCTATTTCTGCAACACCGGTATTAAGAGCTTCAACTGTTATAAACTTAAGTTCAGAAACACGTATTCCGGTTGAACATATCGTTTGCATTATCCAAAATATTTTTTCTTTTTTCTCTTTCAATGCTGTTGTCAAAAGTTTATTATACTCATCTTTAGAGAGCTCGCACTTTGTGCTCGTAAATATTTGCTTTTGAATTTTAACATGTTTCACTTTTAAATCCAAATATCCACAAAAAACAAAAAAATTGTTAAGAGATGAAATGATGGAATTAACGCTTGCAGGCGCATATTTCCCCATCAAATACGCTTTGTAATTCATAACATCTACCTTACATGCATTATCTTTTTGCAACCATTGTATAAAATAATTAACATCTCTAATGTATTTTTCAATTGTAGCAGATGCCTTTTCCTCATCAATCAAATGATCTTTATATAATGATATTTCTTTTTTACTCATAACTTGCATAGATTTATCTCTCCTTAAAAAATGATTTATTATATTTTATTTACCTGTAATGATACAAGATTATATACACAACTTGATTAAGAGTCAAATAGTTTTAACATTCAATTCATTGTTCAAGCAGAAGAGAAATACAAAAGAATCCCATGTAGCCCCAATAACCGCGCATACAAGGCACATTATGCAAGGCTTTTGAAAAAGAAAATGACCAAATCAGAGTTTCTGACTTGGTCAACGTGGGCAGCAAATTACCGTGATTCAGCTCTTTGCGGAAAGGTACGCATCGCGGAATACGAGAATAAGATTAAAGAATAGAAAAACAGAATATTGTTACAGAGATAATTCTTATACAAATTCATATCTACATCCAAAATAACTTTAAAAAAGTACTTGACAAATAACCGATTCAGAGTTAACATAAAAATGTCGAAGCCCCTGATTTTGCCGATTGCATAGAAATTCAGTGCATAGTAGAGGTGCATAGTGCCTACTTTTTTGCACAATTATGTACTTATATTGGCGGCACGAAAATCGCCAAAAAGGGCGCAAAAAGCATAGATGTGGTAAGATTTACCGAAATATCGCAAGATATAGCAACCTGCACTTGGTGCATAATGCTGTTGGGGTGGTAGAGGTCGCAAGTTCAAGTCTTGTCATTCAGACCAAATAAGGACTATAATTTTGATACGATACAATACTTCTGCAATGTGCAAAGCGTTACTTGAAGACTTCAAAATACAGGCGGCAATGGGAAAAAGGAGAGGATGTCAGCAAAAAGGAAAATACGGAAAATACAAATTCGCATATATCACCGAGTGGGATGTATACATCTGCCCTGAAAGAAATTATCTTGAATATGTAACTACAGACAGAAATGGTTACAGAGAATACAAATGCAAAAATGACAGATGCGCAAATTGTCCGAGACGAGGTGAATGTTTAAGTGAAAAACAAAAGACAAAGAGCCTTCGCCGTCACGTGTGGGAAGATTACCGTGATGAAGTATATGCATACACGCATACAGAAGAAGGCAAGGAAATATATGCCAAACGAAAAGAAAAAATTGAGCGTAGTTTTGCAGAATCAAAAGAGCTGCACGGGCTACGCTATTGTTGTATGCGCGGAATCGGGAAAGCGGCTGAACAATGCCTGCTTACTGCAACGGTGCAGAATATGAAAAAAATTGCAAACATCCTCTGGAAAAGGAGCTTGCATTTTTGTCTGTTTCCTTTCAAATTCTTCTTTATACAATACAAACCCGCCTAAAATAGACGGGTTTGTCAGTAGTCTGAGTCGGCTCATTTTGGAATGAGCCGACTTTTTATATTATTTTATAAATGAAATATCCGTATATACAGGAGCGTGGTCCGATGTGACCGCAGATGTCATATTGATAATTGTTCTTGAACGGAGCACGTTTACCTTGGATGTTGTGAAGAAGAAGTCAATAACTCTGGAAGGTGAACCGACCAAAGGCGCCGTAGTATTAAGAGTGTGACCGGCACGAGTCATTATTCCGTATCTGAACGCTGTAAATCTTGTTTCAGAAAGAATACCGTCATCAACCATTAAGTGATATGCTGCATCATAAGTACGCATATTGTAGTCACCCATATTGATCACTTCACATCCGTACTTGTTAACAATACTCTTTGTAACATCCAGTATCGTCTTTGTGTTTTTCTGACGGACAATAACCTTATCCTCAAGCGCACCTACGTTGTAGAAGTGTGTTGTTGTTGCCGCAAACACC
The DNA here is from genome assembly GCA_045124505.1 of Eubacteriales bacterium. Lineage (GTDB taxonomy): Bacteria > Bacillota > Clostridia > Oscillospirales > CAG-272 > RGIG7213. The sequence goes on along the minus strand of JBGVLZ010000067.1, from coordinate 33,721 downwards.
TGAGATGTGGTCTTATCCTTAAGAACTGCCCATGTTACACCAAAGCGTTCATCTCCGCCGGGTAATTGCTTCCAGCCTTTTTCAAGGCAAGTGAATTTTGACGTCTTGTACGCAAGCGGAACACGGTTGCTTTCAGTACCTGTAAATACTTCCTTCTGAATTACAGTATATCCCTGTGCTTTGAGCAAAGGCATAAGTCTGTTCATATTTTCAAGACAACATTCCTGGAAACCGATAACATCAGGTGAATAGTAGTTGATAAACTCAATCATGCTGTTGTATCGGCTTGCATCCTTGTGGCTTTCGTACCACAGCATATTGAATGTCATAATTCTGTAATTTGCGCCGTCTGTCAAAGGAAGATGATCATTTTTTGTATTCAGCGTCTTGGGCGCATCAAAGCAGAGGTCTTTAAGCTCAACATTACCCGTTGCACTTGCCAATGCCTTAGAGATAAGCTGTGATGCGTATTCTGCCGCTATAGCATTTCCGCCTATAACGTATATCTCACCTGTTGTCTTGTTAACAATACTGTACTGGTTAGCACCGACAGTCTTGTTGCTTGCAACAAGTGCATTACCGCCTGCACCGTTACCCGATGTTGCGATAACGATCTGAGGATATGCCGCTCTCGGATCGTACACACCTGTTTCAACTTCAACGCCTGTGTAGTATTCTATATCATTTGCGAGAAGCTCAACTGCTTCCTTGATACCCATAACATCGTTTGCGGGAGCATTTTCTTCATTTGCAAGGTATGTTACCTTGAGTCCTGTAATGTCCTTGCCGTTGATAGTTGCGGAAACGAGAGGACATCTTATCTCTTCAGCAGTACCGTTTACACGCGAATTAGATTCGGAGTAAATTGCGTAAGGAACTACAGAAAGCACAATACCGCTGTCCTTGATCGGAAGACCGCTGACTGTTACGGAATAGGAGTAACCGCCATCTATAGCCTTAAAATCTGCAGTGCTTACAGTCTTCTTGGCAATAGCTTTACCTGTTGCCGTAGCTACAGTTGTAACAACGAAGCCAATCTCCTTGTACTGATCGTATTCGAATTTACCTGTAAGTGTTAAATTGCCCGAAGCATCAACCGATGTACCTATAAGGTCAAGGCCTGCAAACTGTCCGCACCATCTTGTACCGGGGGATACATCAGTCTTTTTGTTACCGCCGTCAACACCGTATGTTATAACGCCGGGAGCTGTACCTGTTGAATCGAGGTTGATATACTCACCGAGTGCCTTGGGATAACCGGCTGTTGTATTGGATGTTGTAACCTGTGCGGAATAAGGAACTGACGCAAATGTGTGTATGTATGTGCGCATCGGCTCTTTAATTGCCTGAGATGAAGCGTAAGCATATGCTTCATAATCAACATAGTTGTAGTAGTTACGTGATGTACCTGTTTCAGCTGTTTCTCTTACGAAGTACAAAGCGATGGAATCTGCTCTGTTGTGAATTTCAGCTGTCAATTCACGTGCAAGAAGAGCATCAGCACTTGCTGTAACGCTGCCAAGATCTGTTCCGTTGTCAAGTCTTACGTTTACTGCTTCATTCTTGACGAGGGAGAGCGCAACGCCTGCCTTTTTGTCGGGCAAGAAGCCTGCGCCGCAGCCCTTGTTGATCTTTGTTGCAGCATGTATGTCGGAGGTGCCGTCGTGGATAGCAACGGGAATAACTGTAACATTTGTCATGTCACTGCCCTGCTCTGTCCAGTATGCCTTGAAATCATCAACAGTGAGATTTCTGTTAGCATATGTTACAAACCAAAGAACTGCTATACCGTTGGGAGCAATACTTGCATCGTAAGATGAAAGATTTACTCTTTCAAGGCACTTGATATCTGTGCTTACTTCAATACCCGATACAAGGCCGAGAAGTATGTTGTAGCCGTTGCTTTCGTTTTTACCGCTGTTAGCGAAGCCGAATCTGTAAAGTGAATACTGATTGAGGTTTACTGCCTTGTCTGATGTGTTTATGATCTCCATAAACTCATATGCACCGTTTGTAGGTGTCTGGCAGATCTCGCTTATAGCGAGATTCTTTTCCGACTCGCTCTTTGTAAGCTTGATCACCTTGAACTGCTGTGCTGTGGAGGAAGCAGAGTATTTTGCAAGCTCCACATTTGTACCGCTTGCAGTGCCTCCGTCTTTGACAGTCAAAGCACATTCTGTTGTGCACTTGGGAACGAATACATAATTTCCGTCAACCTTGAAAATATACCATCTCTGGGCGTTGGTATTGTTTGACAGATATGTGCTTACATTCGTGCCTGCCTTACCGGAACCTGCCGCACAGTCAAGGGATTTACCTGTATAGAGGTTTGTGATCTCATAGCTTCCGTCAGAGAAACGGATAAATCTCCATGTCTGTCTGTAACCTGCATTGGGGTAACGGATGAGAACATTATCTGCTGACAGACCGAGATTGTAATCAGAACCAACGCCTCTGATATTGCCCCAGAAGTTACTGCCTATATTTGCAGGCTCTGCATTTTCAAGAGCATTGATCTTCGTTATTTTGAACTGCTGACCTGTAGCACCGCTGTATGTGTTCATCTGAACATTTGCGCCTGCTGCAGTTGAGTTGCCGTTAACACTCAACGCACATGTTGTACCGCTCTTTGCACGAAGCACATATGTACCGTTTGTGTGCTTAAAAATGAACCAACGCTGTGCATTTGTGTCATTGCTTGCGTAAAGGTCAACGTTTGCGCCCGAAGCACGTGATGCCGCATAAACGTCAAGCACCTTGCCTGTTGCATTATTTGTTATCTTGTAGCTTCCGTCGCTCTGTCTTGTGAGCTTCCATGTCTGAGCTGCTTTGAATACCGGTGTAACCGTACATACGTTTGTATCGGAATAACCGAGGTTCATACCGCCGGAATTCATCGAAATTCTTACATCGATATCAGTTCCGAGGTCAACAACAGGAGCTGTTACACGAGACTCATTTATACCGTGTGAAACAAAATGATTAAATGCGCTTTCACGGTTGGAGCCGAATGCCGCTTTAAGGTCAGCGTTATTCTTCAAATAATAATCAACACTGAACATAGGGCTTGCCTGACGGCCCTCTTTTACGCCGTTGCTGACAAAGTGGTTATAAAGACGTGTTGCATCAGTACCGAATGCAGCCTTCAAATCAGCATATTTGTTTGCATAATACGTTGCATCAAATACTACCGATTTTACATTTGCAGGCACTGAAACAGCGGCAATTGCCTGAAACGGTACTATAGCCGCTACCATAATAATTGCCAAAAACCATGCTGTCAAACGAATGATTTTTTTCATGTTTGCCTCCTTTAAAGAACACTATAATTAGTGCATTTCACAAGTACATTATACATTAAAAAGTAATCATTGTCAATTAAATAAAACAAACAGAATGTTCATTTTTCATTTTATTTACACATTGTGTACATATTTTCTTTTTAGCCGACAAGAAAATATACACGTTTTTCAAAATCCAATTACGGTGCAGGGTCAATTTGGGGTAATGCGCTGTAATCTATCGGGAAATACAGCGACTGTGTCATATGAAGTCCTGCAATAATGTGATATTTAACACCGAGATTTGACATCCAAGTACGGTCGTTGAATGTTGCAAGCACACCTGACCAGTTGTCATATACCCAGTCAGCTGACGGCCACAGACAAACCGAGGGACGGATAGCCTTATAGACATCCTCTCTGACACCTGCTTGACCGTGGTGCGCCATCTGTACAACATCGCTCTTCAAAGAATTGCCGTATTTATCGAGAAGTCTTTTACCCTCATGGACATACGCATCACCGAGGAAAAGCACCGTTTGTCCGTCAATAGTCGCACGGAACACCATCGTTGTATCATTTATATTCGTTTCATTTTCGGCATCTGTCACAGTCATAAGTATTTCAAACTTGATACCGTCGATCGTAATAACATCGCCCTCGAAAGCATTTTTGCCTTTTATAGCATCATATGAGCCTGCGCCGTACAGCTTATCGTATGCCGCTTTAATGTCGTCTATAATATAACTGTACTTTCCGCTTTCACTCGAATTCATAAACGCCTTTGACGGTAAGTTAAAGTAAACATTCTTTATAATGATCTTGTTTGATGTTTCATTTACAAGATATGTAAATTCAGTCACATGGTCATCGTGAGGATGTGACAAGAACCAAGCCTCAATTTCGGGTACTTCCTTATTGCTGATCCTCTGCAATTCTTCATAGAGGTAGCCTCTGTCATTGAAATGAACTCCGCCGCCGTCTATAACTATCAGCTTATTGTTCTTTGTCTTGATAACATAGCTGTTACCGAGCATTTGAGAATACGGACAAAGCTGGTGAATAACAGTCTGATTTTCAACCGCCTGAACAGTGACCGTGATCGATGATGAGCCGCTCTTTGCAGTCATTTTATACGTACCCTTATCAGGTATGATCGTATTACCGTGGCCCACCGTGAGCTGACTTGATGACCAGCTTACCTTACTGCCCTCTGTAATAGAGCCGTTATCCGTGAACTGAACATTGAATTTATTCAGGTCACAGGCACGTCCTGCCTCTACCGTTATATTCTTTGTTGCATACCATACCGTATTTTCAGTATACGTATCAGCTGCAACATGCATTATCGTATATTTCTGTGATGTGCTTCCGTTGTTTTTATATATCTGAACATTTGTGCCGTCTGCTGTAGCATTTGCGGCAACGTCAAGTGCCTTTGACGGTGCATGCTTCGGTTCAAGAACGTAATAGCCGTCCACCTTGCGTACAAACCAACGCTGTGCATCTGTATTGTTATTTTTATAGGTCTGAACGTTTGTGCCGTTTTCTGTGCCTGCGGCATAAACATCAAGTGCCTTACCGGTACTTCTGTTTATAATGGTATATGTGCCGTCAGAGTTGAATTTGAAGCGCCACACCTGGCTTCTGGTGTTCTTGACGGCATTGATAACCACGTTATCCTCAGCAAGATCAAGATATTTACCCGAGCCTGCGCCCATTATTCTTGCGTAGAATTCCTCACCGACAGCAATAGGCGGATTGGGATCTATTGTATCAGCCATTTTATAAGGATCATCCATAACAGCTGTAACTATCATATCTATATCAGCGTTTGTATACTTACCGTCACGGTTCATGTCAAGTGCTTCAAGATAACAAGAATATTCAGCAGATTTCATCAGCTTCTTTGCACGTATTATATCTACACCGTTGATACGTCCGTCGCCGTTTGTATCGCCGTTCACCGCTAACTGCATAGATTCAAGCGTCATAGAATTTACAAGTGTATATCCTGTGGCAACGATCGCATTTTTGGTTACTGTATTACCGCTTTTATCAGTTATAAAGCACGGTTCGTTAAATGAGTTAATAACGTAATACGCTTTTGTTCCTGCGGTAATATTCGCAACGATATCGTTTTTGAGCTGAAGCTGTGCGCCGTCAACAGCAGTAAACGATGTTTCATTGTCCGCAGTATTTGACACTTTCACTACATTTTCTTCCGATGCCGTAAGCGCCATACATACTGACGCAAGCACAAAAGACAGCGCAACAAGTAAAGTTACGCTCTTTACCACCCATCTTTTTTTCATACTGATTTGCCTTACCTTTCAATTTCTTTTGTTATATTGTATCATGATTTATCATACAAGTCAACATAATTATAAAAAATCACTGTTTTGACTCACTCGAAATTTCATATAAATTCCAACAGCTCTGTTCTCTTATGAAGATATTTTATATAACAATAGGGCAGATGAAGCGACATTTTATTTTCAAACAAAAAGTCGGCTCATTTTGGTAATTGTTTCCAAAATGAGCCTACTTTTATATTATTTTATAAATGAAATATCCGTATATACGGGAGCGTGGTCCGATGTAGTAGCAGACGTCATATTGACAACTGATCTTGAACGAAGCACGTTTACCTTGGATGTTGTGAAGAAGAAGTCAATAACTCTGGACGGTGAGCCCACCAAAGGTACCGTATTATTGAGAGTGTGACCGCCTCGAATCATTATTCCGTATCTGAACGCTGTAAATCTTGTTTCAGAAAGAATACCGTCATCGACCATTAAGTGATATGCTTCATCATACGTACGCATATTATAGTCACCCATATTGATAACCTCACAGCCGTATCTGTTGACGATATCCTTTGTAACACTCAGTATCGTCTTTGTGTTATCCTTACGGATAATAACCTTATCCTCAAGCGCACCCACGTTGTAAAAGTGTGTTGACGTTGCCGCAAATACCTGAGACGTTGTCTTATCCTTCAGAACTGCCCATGTTACGCCAAAGCGCTCGTCACCGCCGGGTAATTGCTTCCAGCCTTTTTCAAGGCAAGTGAATTTTGATGTTTTGTACGCAAGCGGAACACGGTTGCTTTCAGTGCCTGTAAATACTTCCGCTTGAATTACAGTATAGCCCTGTGCTTTGAGCAAAGGCATAAATCTGTTCATATTTTCAAGACAACATTCCTGGAAACCGATAACGTCAGGTGAGTAGTAGTTGATAAACTCAATCATACTGTTGTATCTGCTTGTGTCCTTATGGCTTTCATACCACAGCATATTGAACGTCATAATTCTGTACTTTGCGCCGTCTGTCAAGGGAAGATGATCATTTTTTGTATCAAACGTCTTGGGCTCATCAAAGCAGAGGTCTTTAAGCTCAACATTGCCTTTTGCACTTGCCAACGCCTTTGAGATCAGCTGTGATGCGTATTCTGCCGCCATAGCATTTCCGCCTACAACATATATTTCGCGCTCTGTTTTGTTGATTACACCGTACTGGTTAGCACCTATCGTTTTGTTGTTTGCAACGATCGCATTACCGCCTGAGCCGTTACCCGACGTTGCGATAACGATCTGAGGATATGATGCTCTCGGATCGTACACACCTGTTTCAACTTCAACGCCTGTGTAGTATTCGATATCGTTTGCAAGAAGCTCAACTGCTTCCTTGATACCCGCAACATCGTTTGCAGGGGCATTTTCTTCATTTGCAAGGTACGTTACCTTGAGTCCTACAATGCTCTTTCCGTTGATGGTTGCGGAAACGAGAGGACATCTTATCTCCTCTGCAGTACCGTTGACACGTGCGTTTGACGGAGCATTGAAAATAGCATAAGGAACTACCGAAAGCACAACACTTCCGTCGTTAAGCGGAAGACCGCTAACAGTTACTGAATATGAGTATCCGCCGGTTATAGCCTTATACTCTGTAGTGCTTACAGTCTTTTTAGCAACAGCTTTACCTGTCGCCGTAGCTACAGTTGTAACAACAAAGCCAAGCTCCTTATACTGGTCATATTCAAACTTACCTGTAAGTGTTAAATTACCCGAAGCATCAACTGATGTTCCTGTAAGGTCAAGACCTGCAAACTGTCCGCACCATCTTGCACCGGGAGAAATGTCGGTCTTTGGGTTTCCGCCGTCGACACCGAATGTTATAACGCCGGGAGCTGTACCTGTTGAGTCGAGGTTGATATACTCATAAAGTTTAGGTCTGCCCAACGATGTATTGGATGTGGTAACCTGTGCGGAATAAGGAACTGCCGCAAATGTGTGTATGTATGTGCGCATCGGCTCTTTGATCGCCTGAGATGAAGCGTCAGCATATGTTTCATAATCAACATAGTTATAGTAATTACGCGATACGTCTGTTTCAGCCGTTTCTCTTACGAAGTACAAAGCGATGGAATCTGCTCTGTTATGAATTTCAGCTGTCAATTCACGTGCAAGCAAAGCATCTGCGCTCGCCGTAACAGTGCCGAGGTTCGTTCCGTTGTCAAGTCTTACGTTTACTGCCGAATTCTTGACAAGCGAGAACGCAACGCCTGCCTTCATATCAGGCAAAAATCCTGCGCCGCAGCCCTTATTGATCTTTGTTGCCGCATGTATGTCGGCACTTCCGTCATGGATAGCCACGGGAACGACCGTAACATTTGTCATGTTACTGCCCTTTTCTGTCCAATATGTTTTAAAATCATCAACTGTAAGATTTCTGTTAGCATATGTTACAAACCAGAGAACCACTATCTTATTGGGAGCCATGCTTATATTGTAAGAAGAAAGATTTACTCTTTCAAGACACTTGATATCGGTGCTTACTTCAACACCCGATACAAGACCGAGAAGTATGTTGTAGCCGTTACTTTCGTTCTTACCGCTGTTTGCAAATCCGAATCTGTAAAGTGAATACTGATTGAGGTTTACCGTTTTATCCGATGTGTTTATGACCTCCATAAACTCATACGCACCGTTTGAAGGTGTCTGACAGATCTCACTTATTGCAAGATTCTTTTCCACAGTACTCTTATTTATCTTTACGACCTTAAACTGCTGTGCTGTCGATGTTTTGGAATACGTCGCAAGCTGAAGCTTTGTACCGCTCGCTGTGCCTCCGCCTATGACCTCAAGAGCACATTTTGCCACACTGCACTTAGGAACGAAGACCAGATTGCCTTTGACCTCGTACAGATACCATCTTTGAGCATCGGTGTTATTTGAAAGATATGTATTTACAGCCGTGCCGGGTTCTCCCGAGCCTGCATCGCAGTCAAGCGATTTACCTGTATAAAGGTTTGTAATTTCATAGCTTCCGTCAGAGAAGCGGATAAATCTCCAAGTCTGTCTATAACCTGTGTTAGGATAGCGGATAAGGGCAGTGTCACCCGAAAGTCCAACATTAAAGTTTGAACCAACACCTCTTATATTACCCCAGAAGTTACTTCCGATGTCGGCAGGTTTAAGTTCACTCAAAGGAATGTCGTCTGTATCGGGCATTTCGCACGGTCCTTCCAAAATAGCCGTAGCCATCAGATCAATGTCCGCATTTGTATATTTACCGTCATGGTTAAAGTCAATTGCTTTGGGATAACTTGACTGTATATCATCTCCGCCAATAAGCTTCTTTGCTCGGACTATATCCACTCCGCTAACGATTCCGTCACCGTTCACATCTCCGTTTACCATAATTTTCAGTGTTTCGGATGTGGTGGAATTAACAAGTGTATATCCGCTTGCAACAGTTGCATTTACGCTGATAACTTTACCGTTATTGTCCTTTACGCTGCAAGCATCACCGGCAAACGCATCGATGATATAATACGCTTTAGTACCTGCATCGATATTTACTATCATACCGTTTTCGATCTGAAGCGATGTTGTCCCCGCCTTTTGGTTTGTCGGACTCGGCGCATCGATAAATGATGCACAAACAGAAGCCGTCAAAAGCGACAATGCCAAAAGTGTTGACAAGGTTTTTAAAAGTAAGCTTTTTTTCATATAATTCCCGCTTTCTCCTTATCCTTGTTATAAGTACCGCTTATAACCGCACATACAGCGGATAAGCATCCATTAAATTTATTTTATCACATTAAAGAAAACATGTCAAGGTATAGACATAAAATTCAGTATACATAAATTCACGAAAAAACATGGACGGCTCATTTAAAGAATAAGCCGTCCGTGATTTGAATTATTTTATAAACGAAATATCTGTATATACAGGGCTATGGTCCGTTGTAGTTGCAGATGTCATATTGACAACTGATCTTGAACGGAGCACATTTACCTTAGATGTTGTGAAGAAGAAGTCGATAACTCTGGAAGCCGAGCCCTCTAAAGGTGTCGTGGAATTGAGAACGTGACCGCCTCGAATCATTATTCCGTTTTTCCTGAACGCTGTGAATCTTGTATCTTCAAGAATTCCGCTGTCCACCATCATATGGTATGCCTCATCAAATGAACGCATGTTGTAGTCGCCCATATTGATAACCTCACATCCGTGTTTGCTGATGATGTTGTTTGTAATGGCAAGTACCCTTTTTGTGTTATCCTGACGGATAATTACCTTATCCTCAAGCGCACCCTCATTGTAGAAGTGCGATGTCGTTACACCAAAGGTCTGTGACGTTGTCTTATCCTTCAGAACTGCCCAAGTGACACCGAAGAACTTACTTCCGCCGGGCAGCTGCTCCCAGCCCTTGTCAATACAAGTGAATTTTGACGTCTTATATGCAAGCGGAACTGTGTTGTTATATGATCCTGAATATACATCCTGCTGAATTACAGTATAGCCTTCCGCTTTAAGCATAGGAATAAATCTGTTCATATTTTCAGTACAGCATTCCTGAAGACCGATAACATCGGGAGAATAGTAATTGATAAACTCAATAAATCTGTCATATCTGCTTGTATCGGGATGGCTGCTGTACCAAAGCATATTCATCGTCATGAATCTGTACTCAGCGCCGTCAGTAATGGGAAGATGATCGTTCTTTGTATTGAGTGTCTTGGGAGTATCAGAACAGATGCTTGTAAGCTCTACTGTACCTGTTGCATTCATGAGAAGCTGTACAAGCTGCTGTGAAGCAAACTCAGCGGCGATCGCATTACCGCCCACGATATAGATCTCGCCTGTTGTTTTGCTTACGATGCTGTACTGGTCAACACCTACCGTCTTGTTATTTGCAACAAGTGCATTACCGCCTGCGCCGTTACCCGACGTTGCGATAACGATCTGGGGATATGATGCTCTGGGATCGTATATGCCTGTTTGTACTTCTACACCTGTGTAATACTCTATATCGTTTGCAAGAAGCTCAACAGCTTCCTTGATACCCGTTACATCATTTGCAGGAGCATTTGCTTCACTCGCAAGATAAGTCACCTTGAGTCCTTCTATGCTTTCACCGCTGATAGTAGCACTTACAAGAGGACATCTGATCCATCTGGAAATACCGTTTATACGTGTGCCCGTTTCCGAATATATAGCATAAGGAATTACGGAAAGAACAACACTTCCGTCGTTAACGGGAAGACCGCTTACCTTAACGGAATATGAATATCCGCCGTCTACCTGCTTGAATGTTGTTGTATTTACCGACTTTGAAGCAATAGTTTGACCTGTTGCCGTATCAATGGTTGTGATAACAAATCCTATCTTACTGTACTGATCGTATTCAAACTTACCTGTAAATGTTACGTTTCCTGAAGCATCAGCGGATGCACCCGTTACGTCAAGAAATGCAAACTGAGCGCAGGATCTTGTACCGGGAGTTCCCTTTGTCTTCTTGATACCGTTATCCACACCTACAGTAACAACATTTGTTTCACCTGCAGAATTAAGATTGATATACTGACTGAGTACTGTGGGATAACCTGCATTTGTATATGAGCCCATAACCTGTGCCGCATAAGGAACTGCCGCAAATACGTGTGTGTATGTGCGCATAGGCTCCTTCTGTGCCAGCGTGGATGCGTGTGCATACGCTTCATAGTCAACATAGTTATAGAAGTTGCGTGAGCCGTCTTCAGATACTGTCGGCTCTACAATGTGAATGGCTATCGAGTCAGCTCTGCTCTGAAGCTCTGCCGTCATATTGTACGCAAGAGGAGCATCCGTACTTGCTGTAAGATTTTTAAGCTCTGTTCCGTTTTCAAGTCTTGTATTAAGAGCTGTGTTTTTGATAAGCGAGAATGCAGATATTGCCTTCATATCGGGCAAGAAGCCTGTGCCGCAGCCGCTGTTGATGTTCGTAGCCGCATAAAGGTCAGCCGTGCCGTCATGTACAGCTACAGGGACTACCGTAACATTTGTCATATCACTGCCCTGTCCCGTCCAGTACGACTTGAAATTGTCAACCGTGAGCGTTCTGTTTGCATAAGACACAAACCAAAGAACGACGATACCCTTCGGCTGGATGTTTACATTATATGACGAAAGATTTACCGCCGCCATCGACTTGAGCGATGTATCGGCACCTGTGCCGGATACAAGACCGAGAACGGTATTGTACCCGTTGCTTTCGTATTTACCGCTGTTAGCAAAACCGAATCTGTAAAGTGAGTACTTATTGAGATTTACTGCCTTATCAGATGTGTTTATGATCTCCATAAACTCATATGCACCGTCCGAAGGTGTTGCGCATATTTCGCTTATTGCAAGATCCTTTTCAGCCTCACTCTTTGTGAGCTTTATAATCTTAAACTGCTGTGATTTAGACATTTTGGAATATGTTCCAAGCTGAAGCTTTGTTCCGCTTACCGTGCCGCCATCTACGGTCTCAAGTACACATGCTTCCGTACTGCATTTCGGAGCAAGGACAAGATCGCCTTCGACATCGTAAATATACCATCTTTGAGCATTACTGTTATTCGAAACATATGTATTGACAGGTGTTCCGGGAGTGCCTAATCCTGCATCGCAGTCAAGGGATTTACCTGTTTTGAGGTTAGTTATCTCATAGCTTCCATCCGAGAAGCGAATGAATCTCCATGTCTGATTATATCCTGTATTGGGATAGCGAATAAGCGCTGTATCACCCGAAAGCGCGATGTTGTAGTTCGATCCGACACCTTTGATATTAGCCCAGAAGTTGCTTCCGATATTAGCAGGCTCCATCTCCGTCAAAGGAAGATCTTCCGTATCGGGCATTTCGCACGGTCCTTCCAAAACAGCCGCAGCCATCATATCAACGTCAGAATTTGTATATTTGCCGTCATTGTCAAAGTCAATCGCTTCGATGTAACTTGACTGCAAATTATCTCCGTTAAGGTGCTTCTTTGCACGTATTATATCCACTCCGTTAACAATTCCGTCGCCGTTTACATCTCCGTTTACGATGATTTTCAGTGTTTCGGACGTGGTGTAATTAACAAGCGTATATCCGCTTGCGACAGTTTCATTTACGCTGATAACTTTACCGTCATGATCCTTTACACTGCAAGTATCACCGGCAAATGCATCGGTAATATAATATGCTTTGGTACCTGCCCCGATGTCCACTATCATACCGTTTTTGATTTGAAGCGATGTTGCCCCCGCCTTTTGGTTTGTCGGACTTGGCGCATCAATAAACGACGCACAAACAGAAGCCGTTAAAAATGACAACGCAAGTAATGTTGCTACAGACTTAAAAATAAATTTTTTATTCATAACCGATATTTTTTACCTCCATCATTTATTGTGATTCATACAAGGTAAGCTTTTGAGCAAACCTTTTCGGATCATTATGTTAATATTATCATGTTTTTAACAATAAGTCAAGTAAAAAATGATTAACTGCACGCATGCGACAAGTATTTAACTCAATAGCGGTTTATTTTGTTGTATCATACTCAAAACGAAGTGGTCAATATTTTATTTTGAAACGAAAAAGGAGCTTTACCGTAGTGAGATAAAGCTCCTTTAATGACTTAATTTTTACTATTTAGTGGCAGGATAGACATCATTCTTCTTGACATTTTCTGTGGTGTTAAATGTCAGATTGATCGTTTTACAATTTATTACCTCAGGTGTTCCCGCTGTAAAAAATTCATTATTGATCCATAATCCGCTTTTGTTATTGAATATACCGCAAATCCCTCCCACATAAGATCTGTCAACACCTTGAGAAAGGTTTTCCAACGTTACATTTTTCACAACACAGTCTTTGATCTGATACGCACCGAGTCCTACTATACCGCCTGTAATATTCCATATATCTTTCGTATCATCAGGTGATATGTCTGAAATTATTTTAGATGTTCCGCCGCCATCAAAATAGCATGCATTAATCGATATAACTTCTCTGTGGTACGGGCCAATGTCCCAACCGACGATTCCGCCTGCTGAGCTGTAATTTTCGGGAGATCTTGAAATAATATTCAAATTGTCACCAACGACATCACAGCGATATAATTCCCCTGTGTGATCCAATCTTCCTACGATACCGCCCACATTTGTTCCGCCGCCTGCATTATCAGTTGTACCTCTTTTTTCGCCTACGATATTTCCGTTTGAAATTTCAACAAAACACTTTCGTGCTACAAAATTGTTGAATGTACAGCCAACGATTCCGCCGACGTCCACTTCATCTCCATATTCAATAGATGCATAAATTACATCTTTCTGCTGTAAAGCTGATGCTTTGACTTTACAGTTCAATAATTGGTTCCCTATTTTGCCTATATTCACTGCATTATTAGAGCCTTCGCAGGAAAATCCCACAATTCCTCCAACAGAAAAGTTTGCACACCATGCTTCGGTATCCACAAGATATCCTTTTGCATATACGGTTCCGTCAGTCAAAGTAACATTACTGTTCTGAATTACCGAATATTCACATTCTCCTGCTACACCGCCTATAAACGCCCTATTGATATCCGTTTCGCCCTTAGCAAAATCCACTCCGATTTTTGCATTTGTAACTGCAACATTACATCCGCTTATAAGACAATCTTTTATACTGCCCGCCAGCACACCGAGCTTTACAACGTTTGCGCTTTTATTTATCAAAATATCATTTTCCACATTGACATTCGTATTCAATATCTGCGCACTTTCTGCGTTAGCAAACAAACCTATATTCGGGTTCAGATCAGCGTTGAGTGAAATATTGTTACTGCTTTTCAATGTTATAGTCTTTCCGTTACCGTCAAAAATACCTTTAAAAGGATATTCCTTACTGCCTATACCAAGAAAGAATCCGCTATCTGCGTTATGTAACGTCAAAGTGATATCATTTAACAGCTTATATGAAGCTGATGAAAGATAAGCTATTTTAGCATCGGTATCAACTATATCATCCGGCACATTGAAATCAGCAATGTCAGAATTCACATCATAATCCGAACCGAATAAATTAGTTTTCGTTGCTTTTAAAGATAAAATTCTTCCCAAAGCATACACATCGTCCTCACTCGCAATCTCGATATAATTGATATCGCTCGGAACATCGGGAGTTACCAGATCTATCGTTTCATTAATATCAAAAAATGTTTCTTCTTCGGTTTCGGGTATGGGAGACCAATTTTCGCCTGTATATACAGGATATGTTTCTATACTTTTTTTACCGCACGAAACGATACATGTCTGAAAGATAAGTATCGTCGCAAGCATTAAAATAAAGCTCGCCGTACTTTTTATGTTTTTTCCGCCGTTCATTTTAATATTACTCCTTGAGCTCTTACAGATGCTGTTTATACTCTGTAAATATAATTACTTTTTCTTGGTCTGGGAGAGCTTAACGCACCTTCTCTGTATCCTAAAATGCAGTTGCCGACACCGATGTAATTATCGGGAATACCCCACTTTTTAAGAAGCTCTTTTCCCTCTTTTGTTTCAAAAACCTCTTTTGCCCGGTGTATCCAGCAAGAGTCAACACCAAGTGAAAACGCCGCATTCATTAAGTTGCCCATAACGAGGCTTCCGTCTTCAACGCAAGTCCACACATTTTTATCTGCAAGTACAATAACGACCGTCTGTGCACCGTAAAAAGGATCACCTGACGAGCCCATAGCCTTTGCGTTAAGGCGGCTTAAAACGCTTATCGTTTCAGCATCCTGAACAACTACCATTATCGGCGATTGACTGCCCATGCCCGTAGGAGCATACGTTCCCGCTTTTAAAATAAGCTGTAATTTTTCTTCTTCAACCTGCTTTTTTATATATCTTCTGACACTTCTTCTTTCGGTAAGTGTTTTTATAACCTCGTTTTCCATAGATCCTCCGAATAATTTTTCAAAATTATATCATATTACATCGAATAAGTCAATGTTTTACAGGAATAACCGTTTACAAAACTGAATAAAATAATCATAAATACTGTTTTGGAAGGTATGGATATGAGCAAGAAAAATATGCAGCTTTGGCAGCTTATCGGATTTGCCTTTACAGGGCTTCTCGGAACTCTTTTACATTATCTTTATGAATGGACAAATGAAAGTATACTCGTGTCCCCGTTTTCGGGAATAAACGAATCAACTTGGGAACATATGAAACTGATATTCTTCCCTATGTTTATTTTTGCATTTATCGAAAATAAATTTCTGAAAGAAAAGTATGACGGATTCTGGTGTATAAAATTAAAGGGAATATGTCTTGCACTTATTCTGATACCCACAATTTTCTATACCTACAACGGCGCCATCGGCAAATCGCCTTCATGGGTAAATATTGCGATATTTTTCATTACCGCCGCCATAGTATATGTTTACGAAACACGCCTGTTCAGCTCGGATATATACTGCAAAAACAGCACAAAGCCAATAGTAAGCCTTTGTATTATTGCTGTTTTGTTCGTTGTATTCACTTTCGCCCCTCCGCACATCCCGCTTTTTGAAGACCCTGTCACAAAAACATACGGAATACAATTTTAAACAAAAAAAATTCTGCGGAAATTTTCCGCAGAATTTTTTATTCAGAACAATATTATCAAGAACTGGGAAACGAGAACGACAGCGATGAGTGCTATCGGATATGTTGCCGCATACGCTGCCGCAACATCCTCTGTTTTAGCGACACCGATAAGTGTGCCGAGTGCGGGAGTACTCGTCATACCGCCTGTGATCGCACCGAGGTTATTGAGAAGGCTGAGCTTCAAAACATATTTTGCAAAGATAAATCCGATTATCATAGGAACGATCGTCATGATAATACCGTATACAAAGTACATCGGGTCGAAGTTTGCAACAAAGTCAACACCGCCGGGGATACCTGCACCCACAAGGAACAGTACCAAGCCAAGCTCACGGAAAAGCTTGAGCGTATGTGTATCGGGCATAAGGTTTACCTTACCCGCTCTGCCAAAGTGTCCGATAATAAGGGAAACAAGAAGACATCCGCCTGTTGTTGTAAGCGAGAAGCAAGTGCCGTCAAGGCCCTCTGCGCTAAGCGGTATCTTTATCTTACCTACAAATGTACCGAGCACTGCCGCAAGTGAAAATGCCGCAAATCCATGCTCATCAATATTGAAAAGCTTACCTACAAAGCTCTTTTTATTTGCTGAATCAACCTGAACGAGCTTTGCACGTTCAGCATCCATATCAGCCTTTGAAAGCTTCGGAACGAGCTGTACAAAAAGTACAACACCGATAACACCGAAGATATAAGCAATACCGTGGCCGACAGATACAAGCGATGTATACTGTTCAGCAACTGTAGCTTTTGCCGCTGAAAATGCGGGGGTTGATGTGAGTGAGCCCGAAAGAAGTCCGACGATCATCGCAACAAAGCCATCCTGATCGGCAATACTTGCACCGTATCCGAAAACTTCACCCATACCGATACATGCCGCCGCAGAAGCTCCGCCTGCGATGATAATAACAAGACCGAGAAGCACGTAAGACTTAAAATTCTTCTTCATATTTCCGAAGAATTTAGGTCCTGCAATAAAACCAACGGATGTTACGAAAAGTATAAGACCGAGACTTTCTATAACATCAAGTGCTTCGATGAATATTTCACCGTATTTAGCGCCTTCGCCAAAGATCGTATCCTTGAATATCGCACCGAACAAAAGCGCAATAACAAATACGCCTGCATCACCGAGGCAAACGCCTTTTATCGTTATTCTTCCGAGCGCATAGCCGATAAAAAGAACGGCAAATACGCAGAATAAAACAAATGAAACACCTGTTACGGGAATTACTCCGCCAAACAAATTCATTTTAAAATGACCTCTTTTCCGAATATATTACTTTCTTCTGTAATCCGGCAAAAGTTTGGGGGATACAGATTTTGTTTCAATGCCCGCCGAGGCAATTTCCTTTTCGAAGCTGTCAATGTGAGCAAGTGTCAGCTTGCCGACCTTAACATCCTTGCATTTAGCAGCCGCACTCTTACCTGCGCTTCTTCCGAATACGATGATATCGAGAAGTGAGTTACCCATAAGACGGTTACGTCCGTGGATACCTCCGACAGCTTCACCTGCAACAAACAGATTTTCAACGTTTGTTGTCATACAGTCAGCATTGATATCAAGACCGCCGTTCTGGTAGTGAAGTGTGGGGTAAACAAGAATAGGCTCTTTACGGATATCGATACCGTACTTGCCGAACATTCTCATCATTGCAGGGATTCTTGCTTCTATAGTTCCCTCTCCGCCTATCTTTTCTATCATAGGTGTGTCAAGCCATACGCCGAGACCGTTGCCAGTGTCAACTCCGTTGCCTCTTGCATTACATTCACGGATAATGGAAGCAGCAGAAACGTCACGTGTTTCAAGGGGATGCATAAACGCTTCGCCCTTTGCGTTTATAAGCTTTGCGCCGAGTGAACGTACCTTTTCCGTAACAAGTGCGCCGAAGATCTGTTCGGGATATGCCGCACCCGTGGGATGGTACTGAAGTGTATCTGCGTAAAGAAGCTTTGCGCCGACTCTGTAACCGAGCACAAGACCGTCAGCCGTTGCGCCGTAGTGGTTGGATGTCGGGAAGCCCTGATAGTGCATACGTCCTGCACCGCCTGTTGCGATGATGACCGTCTTTGCTCTTGCAACGAGCATTTCCTGTGTTTCCATATTGAGAAGCACAGCACCTGCGGCATTGCCGTTTTCATCGAGAATAAGCTCGATAGCCGATGTAAAGTCTACAACGGGAATGCCTCTGTTGAGGACCTCGTCACGGAGTGTACGCATTATTTCAGCACCGGAATAGTCCTTTGCCGCATGCATACGCTTGCGTGATGTACCGCCGCCGTGTGTTGTTATCATTGTGCCGTTTTCGTCCTTATCGAACTCAACGCCAAGCTCATTAAGCCACTTTATAGCCTCGGGAGCATCGCAAACGAGCTTTGCAAGAAGCTCTCTTTTAGCCGCATAGTGACCGCCGCCGAAAGCATCTACAAAGTGTATTGCAGGGGAGTCATTTTCCTTATCAGCCGCCTGAATACCGCCCTCTGCCATCATTGTGTTGGCATCACCTATACGGAGCTTTGTTACGATCATAACATCAGCGCCCGCTTCGTGGGCTTCGATAGCCGCAGATGAACCTGCACCGCCTCCGCCGATAACGAGAACGTCAACGTCATAATCGGGATTTTCAAGATCAACCGCATCAGATGTTATACGGCTGTGCGACTGAAGCATAGCCGCAAGCTCTGTGGGAACCTTTTCGCCCTTGTTGGGACCTATTTTGAGTTCTACGAACTCTTCTTCCTTATAGTCGGGGTGATATGCCTTAAGCAAATCTTCCTTCTGCTGTGCGGTCATACGTGCGGGCTCAAGCTTGATGTTGGCTTCTCTTGCCGCTTCAACCGCCTTCAATGATTCTGTAAATTTTTCCGAATACATATCTGCCCCTCCTTATTTCTCTATTTCTCTGTTATTGTAAAGCTCTTTGATCTCGTCAACGGGCTTTTCCATAAGTGCTTCAATAAGATCCTTGAATGTGCCGTCCTTAATTTCCTGTACACGGTTTTCAAGGTGTGCTGTCTTGGGAGCAAGATACTTACCGTTAAGTCTGCGTGCAAGCATCGCTACCTGAGGATGTGAGATACCTGCAGGGCAACGTGAGGAACAAACACCGCACATTACGCAGTCAAACGATTCCTCAGCGCACTTCTCATATTCTCCCCTCTGAGCATATGCAATATACTGCATTACGTTAAGCTCCTGAGTACAGCTCTTTGTACAAGCGTTACAGCCGATACAAGCGTATATTTCGGGATAAAGCTGCATCATTATCTGCTCTGTGGGCTTTACCTTTTCTATATCGTAAACCTGCTTTACAAGGGGGAAGAAAGGAAGAGTTGCAATATACATATTATCCTCAACCTTTGTCTGGCATGCAAGGCATGCTTTAAGCTCTCTGTCGCCCTTTATTCTGTAAACCGTTGCGCACGCACCGCAGAAGCCGTTACGGCATCCGCATCCGCGTACAAGCTGATATCCTGCGTATTCCATCGCACTCATTATAGTGAGATTTTCGGGAACACTGTATTTTTTTCCGAAAAGAAATATATTAACCATGTTTTCCATTTCGTTCATCCTCCTATCAATATTCGCTCGGCAATAATTCAAGCTCGTCACAGCGGAATACAGGTCCGTCCTTACATACGTACTTTGAACCTATATTACATCTGCCGCATTTGCCGACACCGCATTTCATACGAAGCTCCATCGTTGTGTAAACCTGCGTTTTGTCATATCCCAAAGACATAAGTCCTTCAAGCGTAAACTTGATCATTATGGGGGGACCGCAGATGATTACCGTTTTATTTGTATCAAAATTGAGCTCTTTTACATAGTTCGGCACAAATCCTACGTGACCGTCCCAGCCTTCCTGCTCACGGTCTATTGTAAGATGTACGTTGATACCGTCTTCTTCCATCCATTCTGTGATGATCTCGGCATAGTCAACAAGGTCTTCCTTGCTTCTTGAGCCGTAAACTATATCAATTTTGCCGTATTTATCTCTGTAATGTCTGCAGTAATTGATTACGGAACGAAGCGGCGCAAGCCCGATACCGCCCGCAACGAACAGAAGGTCCTTGCCTTCAAATACTTCATTTACGGGGAAAGGCTTACCGTAAGGTCCTCTTATGGTTATCTGCTGACCTACCTGTGCCTGATGCAGCCATTCTGTAACGCATCCGCACTTTTTGATGGAAAATTCCATATACTCCGTATTTGTGGGGGATGATGTTATTGAGAACATCGCCTCACCGACAGCGGGAATGGAGAGCATCGCACACTGACCGGGCATATGGTCAAACGCCTTTTTACCGTCAGGTGTTACGACACGGAATGTTTTTACATCGGGGGTGTCAATTCTGATATCCGTTATGACACCTACCTTGGGGATAAGAACTTCACATCTGTTATTCATCGTCATTACCTCCCAACGCTTTCATTACCTTAACTATATTCATCGAAATGGGACACTTTGCAAGACATCTTCCACAGCCAACACAACCGAATACACCGTCGTTATTTGTGGGATAATACACAAGCTTGTGCATAAATCTCTGACGGAAGCGTTCAAGCTGTGAAAGTCTGTTGTTGCCGTGTGCCATTTTCGTAAATTCGGAATACATACATGAATCCCAGCAACGGAAACGGATAACTCCGTGGCCCGTGTCGTAGTCCTTTATGTCATAGCACTGACACGTGGGGCAAACGTATGTACACGTACCGCATCCGAGGCAGGACGTAGAAAGCTCACGCCACTCGGGTGCATCGAAGAATTCAGCTGTCTTGTCCTTGCCGAATTTTTCTGTTTTAAGGTCTGCCAAAGGAAGCTTCTTAAGTATTTCCTTTGTTTTCGCCTGCTGTTCTTCAACGGCTGCTGTATCACATTCTTCTGTAAGATCTGCGATCTTTTCGATGAACGCCTTACCCTTTTCGTTGTTCGCCTCAAAGTACATATCATCTGCAGTTTTCCAGCACGTAACGTCCCCTGTGGGTTTCGTTGCATCTATGCCGAATACGTTACAGAAGCAAGTTTCAGACGGTCTTGTGCAGGCAAGCGTTACTATCGTTGCATGCTCACGTCTGTTGGCATAATAGCTGTCACAAGGCTCTGAAAGGAATACTGTGTCGAGGATATCAAAGCTCTTTGCATCGCACGCTCTGACACCGAAAACTACAAAATCTTTCTTTTCATCTCTTGTATCGATAACTTCAATTTCCTTACCCGACACCTTGAATTCCATAAGGTTTTCAGTCTGGGGGAAGAAGAAGTCCTTAGCACTTCTGTTTGTGTTGAGGGCTGAGCTTAATTCATCGCCCATCTCCCATTTTTTATAATCTGCGCCTTTATCGCCGTCAACGGGCATATAAAGGGCAGAACCGTTTGCAATCTTTTCAAAAACCGCATTAAGTGAATTCAATGAACATTTACGCATTTTCATTCCTCCCTCTTAACGGCATCATTAGGCTCAATATCTTCTTCTGTGTAGTTTACAAGCGGAGCACGGCTTCCTTCGACCTCTCCAGC
Organism: Eubacteriales bacterium; assembly: GCA_045124505.1. GTDB lineage: Bacteria > Bacillota > Clostridia > Oscillospirales > CAG-272 > RGIG7213. Next base: position 12,006 of record JBGVLZ010000067.1, on the reverse strand, counting down.
CTGATAATCACCGTAGAATGTATTGATATCCTTTATAAATTTTCTGTTCAGCAAGTGAAGCGGTATGTTCTGCGGACATACACGTGAACATTCTCCGCAGTCGGTACATCTGCCCGCAACGTGGAATGCACGGATGATATGGAACATTTTTTCTTCAAAGCTGTCAGCTATTGCCTTATTTTCAACACCTGACTTGGGGTTGTCAAATACACACTTTTCACAAGTACAAGCGGGACATACGTCACGGCAGGCGTTACATCTGATACAGCGTGAAAGCTCATTCTGCCAGAAAGCAAATCTTTCGTCCTCTGTCATATTTTCAAGCTTTTCAACCTCGTCAAATCTGTTATTGTCGAGGATGTCACCGTCCTCACCCATAAGCTCGTCATAAGCTGTGTGCTTCTTGCTCTTACAGTTTACGCATCTTTCGGCAAGAACGTCGGCGAATTTAACCTTGTTGACATCTCCGTAAAGGTTTTCAACTATAAGCTCATCACCTTCAGACGTTATTTTGAGAATACCGTCGCCCGTGATAGCCTTTACCTTTGCAATATCAGCCATTCCCTCGCAGGGGATTCCTACAGCGTATACCTTTTCTCTATCAAAGCGGTGCTCTGTCAGAAGCTGGTTGAAGCTGTACGTGTCGCAGGGCTTGAGGAATACGAGAACCTTGCCCTCGCCCTTTCTTGTTTCTTTTATAAGATATTTCGAGAAGTTTGCACCCGAAAAATCGTTATATATAAAGTTTTTCTTTATTTCATCAGCAGTTGCGAATACAGCGGGAGTGAGGTCATAATCAAACTCACCCTTTTTCCAACCGATAACACGGTTTACGGTGCCGTTTTCAATAAGCTCGCAGGCTTTTTCAATCAGTGATTCACACGTTATTTTTTGCATCGTAAATCCTCCAATCTCTTGTTTTCGCCAAGCGCTGTTACCGCTTCGGTAAATTCGTTCATTGTTGCGGCAAACTTTGCACCCTCGGCAGCGGATACCCATTCAAGACGGATACGCTCTTTTTCAATACCGAGGTAATTGAGCATAGAAAACAGCAAAGCCATTCTTCTTCTTGTATAATAGTTGCCCGATGTATAGTGGCAGTCGCCGGGGTGGCATCCGCATATTATAACACCGTCAGCGCCTCTCTGGAAGGCACGGAGGATGAATATGGGATTTACACGGCAGGAACAGGGTACTCTGATGATATTTACACATTCGGGGTACGCAAGTCTGTTGTTTCCTGCTAAGTCTGCGCCCGCATATGAGCACCAGTTACAGCAGAAAGCCACGATCTTCGGTTTGAATTCGTTGTTTATTTGCATATCGCATCCACCTCCGCAATGATCTGTGAAGTTGCAAAGCCCTTAAGGTCCATAGCACCTGACGGACACGCAACAGTACAAGCACCGCATCCTTGGCAAACAGCCTCATTAACTGTTGCAACACGTCTTATCGCAACTGTTCTGTCGGGCATACGGAATTCCTTATCAGCGTACGTAATAGCACCGTAAGGACATACTCTTTCACAAGAGGAACAGCCGTTACACATAAGCTCGTTTGAGTTTGCAACGCAGGGGTTGCCCATGAGCTTATCCTTGGCAAGAAGTCCTATGACCTTTGCCGCCGCCGCACTCGCCTGAGAAACTGTTTCGGGAATATCCTTCGGTCCTTGACAAGTACCGGACAGGAACACACCGGCTGTCGGGCTTTCTACGGGACGGAGCTTGGGATGCGCTTCTGTAAAGAAGTCATTTGTGTCCATGCTTGCAGTAAGCATTGTAGCAAGAGGTCGTGCGGACTTGTCGGGTTCAATAGCCGCCGCAAGTACCACAAGGTCAGCCGCAATATTGAGCTGTTTGTTTGCAAGTAAGTCAGATGCCCTTACCATGAGCTTGTCGCCCTCGGGAGATACCTTACCTACCATACCCTTGATGTAATGCACACCGTATTCTTCGACTGCACGGCGGTAGAATTCGTCAAACGCCTTGCCGGGTGTACGTACATCTATATAGAATACATATACATCCGTATCGGGATATTTGTCACGTGTAAGCATTGCGTGCTTTGCCGTGTACATACAGCATATCTTTGAGCAGTATTCCTTTCCCTTTTCAGCGCAAGCGGCACATCTTGAGCCTACGCACTGAACGAACACGATCGTGTGGGGATGCTTTCCGTCTGACGGACGGAGAAGCTTACCTGCTGTAGGACCTGCGGCATTTGTCAGACGCTCAAATTCAAGGGATGTGATAACATCCTTTGACTGATTGTAAGCAAATTCGTCGAACTTATCCATGCTGATGGGATTGAAGCCTGTTGCGGCAACTATTGCACCGTACTTTTCTTCAATAATTTCGTCCTTCTGAGTGTAATCGATAGCACCTGCGGTACAAACCTTTGCACACACACCGCACTTGCCTGTTTTAAGCATCGTACAGTAATTGGGATCAATGGTCGCAACCTTCGGAACTGCCTGGGCAAACGGAATGTATACCGCACGGCGGTTATCCATTCCCATATTGAACTCATTGGGAACCTTCTTCTGAGGACATTTTTCAGTACAGATGCCGCAGCCTGTACATACATCCTCTTTTACATATCTTGCTTTTTTCTTTATCTTAACCGTGAAGTTACCGACGAAGCCGCCTATTTCCTCAACCTCACTGTAAGAGAATATTCTGATTTTATCATTCTGTGCAACGTCAACCATTTTCGGTGTAAGAATACAAGCCGCACAGTCGAGTGTCGGGAATGTCTTATCAAGCTGTGCCATTTTACCGCCTATGGTGGGCTTTTTCTCCACGATGTCAACGGGGAATCCCGCTTCAGCGATATCAAGTGCCGTCTGAATACCTGCAATACCGCCGCCGATAACAAGCGCACGCTTTGTTACAGGGCTTTCGCCGGGTGTTAAGGGAGCATTGAGGTTGACCTTTGCAACAGCCGCTTTACCGAGAATAATAGCCTTCTCAGTACCCGACTGCATATCCTTATGTACCCATGAGCACTGCTCTCTTATATTTGCTATCTCAACCATGTATGAGTTAAGGCCTGCCGCCGCCGCTGTCTTGCGGAACGTCGCCTCGTGCATTCTCGGTGAGCAGGAGCAAACAACGATACCTGTGAGCTTATGTTCAGCAATAGCATCCTTGATTATATCCTGACCTGCCTGAGAGCACATATATTGATAATTGGTGGAAAAGACAACTCCGGGCTCATTTTTCAACGCTTCGGAAACCTTTTCAACATCGACTGTACCTGCGATGTTACTGCCGCACCAACATACGAATACGCCAATTCTTTGCATTTGTCCTTTCCTCCTTATTTACTGTACTTACGAAGTGCGCTTACAATTGCCTGCTGAGGCATTTCGTCATCAAGAAGTGCGGGAATATCATCCGCTTTAAGATGATTTGCACCCTGCTTTCTGATAACAGAAAGGCGTACAGCTTCGACAAGCTTTGCAGGCTCAACACCTCTGGGGCATCTGTCAACGCACGCAAAGCATGTAAGACACTTATAAAGCGATTTTGAATTGAGAAGCGGTTCAATATCTCCGCTTTCTACCATGTATACAAACTGATGCGGATGGTATTCCATCTCATCAAATGCAGGACATGTGCCCGTGCATTTTCCGCAACGCATACATTTTTTCGGGTTTACACCGCTTGAACGGATTATTTCAGACTTGAGGTTTTCCATTTCCTTACTCATTTCCGTCCTCCTTTACCCCAAGTGCTTCAGCAAGAAGCTCTGTAAAATACACGACCTTTGCTTCGGGGTTATTCTTTTCAAGATTGTATTTGCAAAGCGGGCAGGCAGTAACGATTATTTCAGCACCGTGGGACTGCGCGCTTGCAACAACGGATGTGCTCTTTTTCTTTGCAGAATCAGCATCCTCAAGCGCTATATAACCGCCGCAGCATTCGTTTCTGTACGGATACACAACAGCTTCACCGCCAAGTGCCTTTATGAGATCCTCAATTATCGTGGGATTTTCGGGATCGTCCATTCCCATTACACTGTTCGGACGGAGCAAAAGACAGCCGTAATATGCTGCAATTTTCTTACCCGTCAACGGACTTGTAACTTTCTTTGCCACTTCATCAAATCCTACCTCATCACGGAGATATTCAAGATAGTGAAGCACCTTTGTTTTACCGTCGTATTCGTTACCTGCACCGAGATAATTATTTACCTTAAATGCAAACTCTTCATCTGTCTGCATTGCATGGTTTGTCTGCTTTATTACGTTATGGCAGGCAGAGCAGACCGTGATGAGTGTCTGATTTTTCTTCTGAGCATCAGCAAGCGCTCTTACAGAAGAAAGCTTTGTTGCTATTTCGTTACGTGATGTTGTGAAAACACCGCCGCAGCACTGCCAGTTTTCAATTTCGTCAAGAGAAAAGCCGAGAGCTTCCGCGCTTTTTCTCGCATACCTGTCAAGTTCTTTCGCCTTGGTTTTTAATGTACAACCGGGAAAGTATGCCACTTTTTTCATTTATATGCCCATTCCTTTCTTGGGATTGCGTGGATGTGCGGACCTGATAATAACCGAGGTCCGCATCTGAATCCTGAAATTTTATTTTATCACACCATCTGTTCGGGGTGGAATACCTCGTCAAATTTTTCCTCTGTCAAAAATCCGAGCTGTACGCACGCTTCTTTAAGAGAAATATTGTCCTTGAATGCCTTTTTAGCTGTCTTTGCCGCATTTTCGTAACCGATGTACGGGTTGAGAGCTGTTACAAGCATCAAAGAGTTATGCAGATTGTGGTGCATTTTTTCTTTATTAGCAACTATACCTACGGCACAGTTCTTATTGAACGAAATTATTGCCTCTGCAAGAAGTCTTGCTGACTGCAGGAAATTGTATGCACAAACAGGCATGAATACGTTAAGCTCAAAGTTACCCTGCGATGCCGCCATACCGACTGCAACATCATTACCCATTACCTGAACTGCAACCATTGTTACAGCCTCGCACTGTGTGGGGTTTACCTTACCGGGCATAATTGAAGAGCCGGGTTCGTTTTCGGGAATGAATATTTCGCCAAGACCGTCACGGGGACCGCTTGCAAGCCAACGTACATCGTTTGCTATCTTCATCATATCACACGCCAGTGCTTTGATCGCACCGTGTGCAAATACCATTTCATCCTTTGATGTAAGAGAATGGAATTTGTTACCTGCCGTTATGAACGGCTTTCCTGTAAGGTTTGCAACTTTTTCTGCCACAAGCTCACCGAAGCCCTTAGGTGCATTGAGTCCCGTGCCGACAGCTGTACCGCCGAGCGCAAGCTCACAAAGAGGCTTAACGGAAAGCTTAATAAGCTCAACATCTCTTTCAAGGCTCGTTCTCCAGCCGCTTATCTCCTGACTGAACTTTATGGGAGTTGCATCCTGAAGATGCGTTCTTCCGCTCTTAACAATGCCTTCGTTTTCTTCTTCAAGTCTTTTGAATGTCGCAATAAGTGTTTCGGCAGCGGGAATAAGCTTATCCTCAAGTGCCTTTACAGCCGCAATATGCATAGCTGTGGGGAATGTATCGTTTGATGACTGGCTCATATTTACGTCATCATTCGGATGAAGTATTTTCGCACCGGCTATCTGGTTTCCTCTGTTGGCAATAACTTCGTTTGCATTCATATTTGACTGAGTGCCCGAGCCTGTCTGCCATACAACGAGGGGGAAATTATCATTAAGCTTTCCTGCAATTATTTCATCACAAGCACCGCTTATTGCATCAAGCTTTTCCTTTGTCATCTTTTCCGGACGAAGCTCACAGTTTGCCTGCGCCGCCGCTTTTTTGAGTATGCCGAATGCATACGTGATCTCTCTGGGCATTGTTTCTATATCAACGCCTATTTCAAAATTTTCGTGGCTTCTCTGTGTCTGTGCCGCCCAAAGTTTATCAGCGGGAACCTTGACTTCGCCCATGGAGTCGTGTTCAATACGGTATTCCATTTTATCCTCCAATTAAATAACAGTTGATTTTATGATTGCCTTAAGCGTATCTGCGCTGTGGCGGAGCTTCGCAATTTCTTCGTCATTGAGGGGCAAATATACGTTACTGCGTATACCGTTATTGCCTACGATGCTGAGTGTGCTCAGACAAACATCGTCAATGCCGTATTCGCCGTGCATCATCGTGGAGATGGTCATTGTCGTATCAACACCGCTGAGCAGGCATTTGCATATATAACATACAGCTGTTGTAACAGCATAGAATGTTGCACCCTTGCGTGCGATTACCTCACCGCCCGACTTCTTGACGTATCTTTCTGCATCCTCATAGTCAAACTCAAGCAGATCGCCGTTTTTGCCCTTGAAAGAGTTGTGGCAGTCCGCGATGTTTACGTTTGACACGTTTGCAAGCGACCACGGAACGAATGAAGAGTCGCCATGCTCTCCGAGAACATAAGCATGTGTGTTATTCTGGCTTATGGAATAAAATTCCGACATTCTTGCACGGAGACGTGCTGTATCAAGTATCGTACCCGAACCGATGATACGGCTTTCGGGAATACCGGAACGCTTGCAGAATGCGTATGTAAGAATGTCAACGGGGTTACTTACGATCAGATATACCGCATTGGGAGCAGCGTGTGTTATATCCTTCATAATCTGCTTCAAAATATCGATATTTGTCTGTGCAAGCTCAAGGCGTGACTGTCCTGCTTTTCTCGCAACACCGGACGTAATAATAACAATGTCGGAGTTTGCCGCATCGGCATACGAGCCCGCATTTACCGTGCAGGGATTGCAGAAAGGAAGACACTGTCTTATGTCGAGCGCCTCACCTATCGCCTTCTCGGTATTGATGTCGATCATTACGATCTCAGAGGCAAGGCCCATAACAGCCAATGTGTAGGAAATCGTCGCCCCGACGCTTCCGCTTCCGATGATTGTGATCTTGTTCATAATTTTATTCCTCATTTTCAAAAAATTAACTTAGTTAAAGCAAATCGGGGTGTAAAACACCGTTTTGCATATCGGCAAGCAATCAATATCACATACCTATACGTTATAATTATAATACATTCGTTTTCGTTTTTCAAGACGTTTTGTCAAAAAAACTAAAAATAACGCATTAAATTAATTTGTACGATGTGTTTTTCTTCTCACTTTAACATTTTTAAGCGTTTCAGACACATACGAACACGGAAATAATATAGTTGTTTACAACATATACTGTTACACACCGTTTTTTCACATTCGGTACACACCTTGATACTTGACATAAAATTAATTGTGCTGTATAATATCATGAAAAATAAATTGAATTTTATCAATAATAATTGAGGGGATAAAATTGAAAGCTAAGAAAAATATTACCTTGATCATAAATCCGAAAGCCGGAGCAGGTGTCTTCGGCTCAGAAGAAAAAGCACTCGGCATAGTATCACTGCTTGCAGAACGTGGATATGATACGGATGTAAAATTCACATCCGCACAAGGTCACGCAACAGAGCTTGCAAAAGAATATGCATCAAAAAGCGATATAATCGTTTGTTGCGGCGGTGACGGAACATTGAATGAAACTGTAGGCGGTGTTATCGCCTCCGGCATAAACACACCGATCGGATATATTCCTGCAGGCACAACAAACGATTTTGCAAAAACGCTTAAAATTCCGAAGGATATCACCGAGGCAGTAAATATTATTTCTGCCGAAAACAGTGTGGCGCTTGACGCAGGTGAAATAAAGGACGGACGGCACTTTATATATGTCGCATCCTTCGGGCTTTTCACTAATGTCACATACAGCACATCACAAAGCACAAAAAACAAGCTTGGCTATATGGCTTATGTGCTTGACGGAATTAAATCTCTGTCAGAAATCAAAACACACCGCGCTAAAATAACGGCAGACGGTGAGGTTTATGAAGGAGAGTTCATATTCGGTGCCATAACAAACTCACTTTCTATAGGCGGTGTTATGAACTTTGCTGCGTCCGACGTCGTGCTCAATGACGGAAAATTTGAAGTACTGCTTATAAAAATGCCGAAAACACTCACTCAGCTCGGAAATATAGCCGTAAACCTTCTTAATAAAAAATACAATTCAAGCGATGTCGTATTCACGCACGCATCCGAGATAATAACGGAATTTGAACACCCAACTCCGCTTACGTTTGACGGAGAATATGCGGGCACGTTCAATAACGTACACATCAATAATTCAAAAGGAAGATTTACTCTGTACGTAAAAAAATGAGAAGTTTAAAGATCATCTGCATCCTTTTCGCATTTATTCTGACATTCACACCGCTTGCGGTAAACGCTCAGTCACCGCTTGATAAAACAGTGGCAAACATTGAAAATGCCGACTACACCGTGAATATATATCAGATAAATACGAAGGAAGGTATTGCTGAATACTTGAATGAATATTTAAAAGGATTTACCGAAAGCAGTGTTGACTTGCTGGGTGTCACAGTCGTTGATTTCAAGCATGCCGAAAACGGCACAAAAGCAGGGGTTTTCTCCTTCTTTGCAGAGCTTTCGTATTTCGGCACACACAAAACAACAAGTTTACTAAGCGGAACTGTAAACAGTACTTCCGTTTTTGTAACACTGTCAGCACTGCAAAGCAGTATTTTTTCAGGACAGGAATGTATACTGGATGCGGAGATATCCGACTATGACGGAAGCAGGGTGGATTGGTATGAGTCGAACAGCAAAAACAAAAACGGTGTTTTGCTTTCAGAATTCAAAGAACCGAGTATCACTCTGATACCAAGTATAGGTGTAAAATATTATTATTGTATTTATAAAGGCTCACGAAGCAATACCGTCACGGTAAATGTCACAGAAGCATTTGTACCGATATCGGATATTGAGCTTTCAAATATTACATTGACATGCGGAAGATCAATTCCGCTTACAGCGGAAATATTTCCCGAAAACGCAACAAAAACAGATATTACATGGCAAGTGACAGACGGCGACGCAAGTATCATTTCAGGCAGGATCACTGCCAAAAAATCCGGCATCATAACGATAAAAGCAACAGTTTCGGGCGGCGGTGACAAAGGCGGAGATTACGAAAAATATTTTGAAATTTATGCCGAAGAAGCCAAAAATGAAAACAAAGATGTGAAATGGAGCATTTCTCCCCAAATTGACGGCATATCTCAGATGACATTTACAGCAAATGAGAGAAAGGATATTCAGATAACATCCGTGTCGGAGCTGACAGCAAATAAAATGATAAACGCAGTGAATGCAAACGAAAAAGCGGATATCATTACAAGCGCTTACATTGTATGCGATAAGTCCGAAGAAATAAAAGAAGTCAGTCTTCACCTCGGCGGTGAGCATGCAGGTAAAGAAGTACACGTAATATCATCCGATAAAGACGGAAATATTGCAAGCCTCAGCACAGTCGTTTCAGATACCGGAGAAAAAGATCTTCCGAAGGGCAAGGTGTCCTATGTTGTGGCATCCTCAGATTCACAAACCATTGACCTTTCGTTCCTGATCCTCTTGTTACCCGCTTTGCCCATTCTGCTTCTCCCGTTATTCTCATATATTTTCAAGAAGGAAAAGGACAATCATTTTTAATATAGTGTTTTATCATTCAAAAAATTAAGTCCGCTAAATTTCAAATCACCTGCATTTTGAACGCAGGTGATTTTTATCATCATGAAATAAAACTGTTAAAATTTTCTTGTAATATTTTAAAATCCGTGAGCAACAATAATATCGGAGCTTGAAGAAGTCAGGTTCCAAACGGATCGATTATGAAAACCGATGGGTTTCAAATTGATACCTCACATCAAATATATTATAGGAGAATTATAAAATGTCAAATAAAACACTTGTTCCCGAAGCAAAGGAAGCACTCGATAAGTTTAAGATGGAAGCCGCAAACGAAGTAGGCGTTAACCTCAAGCAGGGTTACAACGGCGAGCTCACATCCAAGCAGGCAGGCTCAATCGGCGGTCAGATGGTCAACAATATGAACCCCGTACGAACTATGAGATTTGAACGTCACAACCGAATATCGCAAGGACACAAGATAACCGTCAAGTACGCGTTTTCCCTTACGGTGTAAGGTTTTGATGAAATAAACGTACGGAGGAACAAACCAAATGAAAGAAGCAAAGACCATTTACGAGCAGATCGGAGGTACATACCGAGAGGAAAACGGCAGTCTCGTTCCCGACATGGAGCTGCCCGAACAGAAGCCAATCGGCAAATATGGACGGATGCACCTCGAATACCTCAAACAACACCGTCGCGGAAGGTACTCCGCCCTGCTCGGCGAAGGACAACTCAACGCCTACCTTGCCGAGATTGACGAACAGGCACAAGAAATGCTGTCCTCTCTGACAGTAGAGCTTGCCAAGACTCAAGGCGTTGATGAACACCTCAAGGCGACCGACCAAATGCGGTGGGTGCAGCTGATGAACAACGTTCGCAGCGCTGCCGAAGAAACCGTAATGCGTGAACTGATACTCGCATAAACCGAAAGCAAGGGGTGTTCCCAAGCGGTTCATCCCTTGCTTTTATAAATTTTTTATGAAAGTTTTGATTTTGCTGTTGAATTTTACGAAGAATTAGTGTATAATAAATACAGCAGAAACAAAGAAGGAGGAATTTATGATGCCAAACATTAAGCCCGTATCAGATCTGCGCAACTATAACGAGGTACTGCGCGATATCGCCGTTGGCGAACCCGTATTCCTCACCAAGAACGGTCGCGGCAGATATGCCATCGTCGATATGGAAGAATTTGAAAAGACTCAGGCAACGCTCAAGCTGATGAGCGAGCTTGCCAAAGGTGAAGCTTCTGCTAAAGAAAAAGGATATATTGATATCTCGGAGGTCGAAGCACTTTTGGGGGTAAGCAATGGCTAAAATCAATTTCACGCCCGATGCCCTTGAGGACATGAAAGAGATCAAAGCGTATATTACCGACGAGCTGTGCAGCGAGCAATCGGCAATCAACACGATTGATAAGATTATGAAACGCATACGTCAGCTTGCGGATTTCCCCGAAATCGGTGCGCCACTTTCCTCAATCATCAATCTTCAAGTGCCGTACCGCTTCCTTGTCTGCGGTAACTACACCGCATTTTATAAGGTTGAGGGCGATGAGGTTCACATCATCCGTGTTCTCTACGGCAGACGGAACTTTATGCAAATACTTTTCGGAAAGTCATACGATGAATAATATGTAATCGCCACTCTCACGGGTGGCGATTTACTTTTACCCTTTGACCATCGTACCAAAGCAGAAAAGAGCGACCGAGAAGCCGAGGGGAACCACGGTCGAATCGGTTGATATCGTCCCTGCCAAGTTACACACACATACGCCGATCATCGCGCCCGTAGCGAGAATTCGGGTGAATTCTTTGCGTACGGTAGATAAAAAGGTGGTTCGCTGTGTGTTCTCCTTTCCTTCTGCCGTTATGGTGGATTCGACCGGTAAACCAAGCAGGGCGACAAGCTTCTCCAAATGCTCCTCGCAAGGTTTTGATAATCCACGTTCCCATTTGGAAACTGCCTTTCCCGATATGCCGAGCATCGCACCAAGAGCCTCTTGCGTCAGCCCCATCTCTTTTCTTTTTTCTGCTATCATTCTTCCTTCCATGTAAACCTCCGTAAACCGATTGGTTGATATGATTAGTATGGGCAGAAGAAGGAAATATAATGTGAAAAGCTCCTCGCAGAGATGATAATAAAGAAGAAAGCTGAAATAGCCGAGATGAAGAAAAAGGCAAAGAAGGCATAAAGCACAGAGGGGCGACCACGAACGGTCACCCCTCAAAGTTTGTGTTGCTGAAACCAAAGAAAAGCAAAACGATTGAAATATTTATAAGAATGTGATATAATAACCTCATCGATAAATAAGAATTTATATAAGACAAGGAGAAATGCTTATGGCAAAGATAATAGCAATCTGTGGGAAAATATGTTGCGGAAAAACCTATTACGCAAATCAAATAAAAGAAAAAGAGAAAGCAGTTATTTTATCATGCGATGAATTAACAA
>JBGVLZ010000066.1:0-26921 GCA_045124505.1 Eubacteriales bacterium | reverse complement strand
TCTTTGCATCATATTTCTAAGCTTTTTTCGCTTTATACTTCGCTTATCTTATCTCGTCTGTTATTCAATTTTCAAGGACCAAGTCCGTCGCTCTCTCTTGGCGACTCGTATATATTACCACATCTCTTTCGTTTTGTCAACCCCTTTTTTCATTTTTTTTGAATTTTTTTTTGAAAATTGATTTTTGTGCTAAATAATACAGTTTTCAAGACAAATGTGTACAAAATACAACATATTACGCCATGATTTTCAATTCTGAGTCGGCAGAATATGTCATATATTTCGTTATTTATTCAATTTCAAATTCTTTTTTTATCAATTTTATCATGATCGACAAATTAAGACTCATAGCATCTATGGGGTATATTTTCTCAATGTATCCCTTTCGATAAGTTCTTACAAAATAATCAATTATCTCATTATCCGTTTTACCGTCTTTAACAAATCCCGCAATAAGCTCTGCAAAATATGATGCCTTTTCTTCCATAATAGAAAGGAAATATTTCGTCTTTTCACCGTCTATGATACCTACATGGGGAATGAGTATCTTTTCAATGTCATATTTCTTGATCTTCTTCATTGATTCAAGTGACATATTGTAGCCGACCAAAAATGACGGAATGACCGTTTCATCACCGTCATATACCCCCAGCGTCTCAGAAGAAAGCAACAACTTTTCGTCCTTGCAGTAAAATCCAAATGAGCATTTAGTATGTCCGGGTAAGGCAACCGCTTCAAATGTCATGTCACCTGCTTTTATTATATCTCCGTCTTCAACTTCAATATCTACACGAAGTTTATCACCCAAAAACTCATATTCAGTGACACCGCAATGTAAAGCAAACTTTCCGTCGAGCTCACGCATAAGCTTTTTTGCGCCGTCACGGCTGAATATATTTGCCGCATATGCACCTGCAACAACAGTGGCATCACTCCAATATTCAAGAATATATGCACTTCCCAATGCATGATCATAGTGCGAATGTGAAAGAAAAATATAATCCAGCTTTCGATCGCCAAGAATTTTTTTAATATTTTCGGCTACACCAAAGCCTGTAAATCCAAACCCTGAATCATACAAAACGGAAGTTTTTCCGTCATCTACAAGAAAACCGCTGTCTCCCGGATGAAAACGCACATCATATATATTTATCATTACATTATACCTCTGAATTTTTTTCATCAAGATTATAACACAACTCGTATAACGTGTCAAGCGAACATTTATGTATTTATTTTATTATCAATTTATATTGCATTTTACTGCAAAAGGTGATATAATATACAAAAAACTTGCGAGGTAATTACTTATGAAAAAAAGTATATTATGTATAATGCTCATTTGGGTTATGTGTTTTTCCCTTTTTGCTTGTTCAAAGCCAAAAGATTATGACGGATTTATTTGGTATCAGACCGGCAAAGACGATCCCGAACTTTTGTATGAAGCTGTTTTCAGCACAACAGAAACAGATATTCCCGATGATGCTACCGTAAAAATACTTCACGATTCCATAACCGGAGAATGCGAAGGCTTTGCACTTATTGAAGTAGACTTTTCAACTTCCGTCACACATCCCTCCGATATGACGATTCAGCTTAAGATGATAGATGAATGGGAAGCGGCAAAAGTTAATTCAAAGGCTTACAACCGTTTAAAAGAAGCCTTTGACTATCTCGGTCTTACACTTCCTTCCTTTGAAAACTCATTTACATATTATAAGTCGGAAATGCTGTCAGAAGAAATTGACGAAGAAGTTGCATCATACGTTGGATTCTGGAATGAAGCAAGCATGAAATATTACGTTTTGTGCATGCTGACACTTGAAGTTACCGAACCTATAACGATATAACAAAAGATACCCGAGCTCAATGAAGCCCGGGTATTTCATATTACGAAAAGAGTTTAAAAAGTACGCCTACATCCTTTGAAGGTTCGTATGCTGTCCAACCTACAGATACATTTTGTGCCTTATCAAATATGAGCATCTGTCCTGCCATACCGCCCTTTGCATAAGAGTTAGGACGGATGTTACCAAGCTCATAACCGCGGCTGAGTACGATATTTACCCATTCTTCCGAAATTATGCGTTTTCCGTTATAAACACCGCCATTGAGATATACCGCACCGTGTCTTGCGATGTCACAGGATCTTATATACAGACCGGTTGCACCCATGGGATAGCCGTGCGGACATTTGCTCCACGCTGCTTCTCTGTATCCAAGAGGATAGAATAAACGGCGCATCAAAAGATCATCTGCCTTTTCGCCGCACTTTGCGGTAATAACACGGGAAAGCATGTAGAAAGCACCGTCGCTGTACTTTCCGTTTGTGCCGGGAACATACTCGAGCTCTGTTTTAAAAAGATAATCAAGGAAATCGTCCGTACCGAGAGTGTGAATATCGATACAGTCAATATCGAGATAACCGAGCGGAAGTCCCGCTGAATGCTTGAGCAGGTGATGAACTGTTACATCATTCCACTTTTCATCGTATTTTTCGGGTAATTTATCACGGAAAATATCAACTACCTTTTCTTCAACCTTTAAAAGTCCGTCGTCGTAGAGCATACCGATTGCCGTTACTATAAATGCCTTTGACACGGAATAAGTATCATTACAAGGGTTGACAGGCAAAAGATTTACCGTTTTTTCAACACCGTTTTCAATAACCGTTACAGAAAAAATATTAAGTTCGTTCTTTTTAATTTCTTCAACTATTCTGTTTATCATTTTAATTACCTCCGTTTTTATTGATTTTACCATATAACAGAATCATTTGCAAGGAGTTTTTAAGAAATTTCTCGAATAACTCTTGTAAATCTTTCGTTTTTGTAGTATAATGTAAAATAATAATAATTAGAAACGGGTTTAAATTATGTTCAGTACAAAACTTAATCTTGCCGATAAGATATATTCGGCATTTACTTCATCATTTCCCGGATGTGAAATCGGAAAAGATGATATTTTAAGCTTACTTACAGCTCCTCCCGACAAGGCAATGGGAGACTTGGCGATGCCTTGCTTTAAATTTGCAAAAAGCCTGCGTACTTCCCCTGTCAACATTTCAAACACTTTGGCAAGTGCGCTTCAGGATATTGAGGGAATCAAGGTCGAGTCCGTAAACGGATACCTTAACGTATTTATTGACAGAAATGATTTCTTCAAAAAGACTGTCGAAAAGATACTTGTCCAAAAACAGGACTACGGTAAAACTGAAACAGGCAAAGGAAAGACGGTCGTTCTTGACTATTCCTCGCCCAATGTTGCAAAGCCGTTCCACGTAGGCCACCTCGGCACGACCGTTATAGGTCATTCACTTAAAAAGCTGTTTACATTTGCGGGATACAACTGTATCGGCGTAAACCATCTCGGTGACTGGGGCACGCAATTCGGAAAGCTTATCGTTGCTTACAAAAAGTGGGGTGACGAAAAGAAGGTTGAAGAAGGCGGAATAGATGAACTTGTGGCGCTTTACGTAAAGTTCCACGAGGAAGCAGAAAAAGATCCTGCACTTGCCGATCAGGCACGTGCGCACTTTGCCGCCCTTGAAAGAAAAGAACCCGAAGAGACAGCACTTTGGGAAAAGTTTATTGATATCAGTATAAAAGAATATAAAAAGACATACGAACAGCTCGGCATTGAATTTGATTACTATACGGGCGAAAGCTTCTACTCCGACAAGATGCCCGCAGTCATTGAAGACATGAAGGCGAAGAATCTTCTTACACTCAACGAAGGCGCATCAGTGGTTGAGCTTGAAGAATACGGCATGCCTCCTTGTCTTATCCTCAAAACAGACGGCGCAACACTTTACCCTACGCGTGATATTTCAGCCGCACTTTACAGAAAGAAAACTTTTGACTTTGACAAGTGTATTTACGTAACATCAGCCGCACAGAGCTTGCACTTTGCACAGTGGTTCAGAGTTATGGCACTTATGGGATACGATTGGTATGAGGATCTCGTTCACGTTCCCTACGGTACTGTAAGCATCAACGGTGAAAAGCTCGCAACAAGAACGGGTAATGTCGTGCTTCTTAAAGACCTTTTTGCGACCGCAACTGAGAAAGCGGCTGACATCATGGCTGAAAAGAACCCTGCACTTGCAGGAAACAAGGAAACAGCAGAGGCTGTCGGAATAGGTGCCGTAATATTCTATTATCTTTCCGCAAATAAGATAAGGGATATAAACTTTGTAATGCAGGATGCCCTCAACTTCGACGGCAATACAGGTCCTTATGCGCAGTACACATATGCAAGAACATGCAGTATTGCATCAAAGGCTGAAGAAATGGGAATCACGCCGTCACTTTCAGGCGATGTATGCGAGGACGAATTCGTGCTTATCAAGACACTTTCCGTATTCCCCGATATGATAGCCGATGCTATCCGTGAATATGAGCCGTCGATAATCACAAGATACATTCTTGACATCTGTGCAGATTTCAACAGATTCTACCACAACTGTCAGATACTCTCCGCTGAAGATGATGAAACAAAAAAACGTCGCTTGGCACTTACACTTTGCACGAAATACACGCTTGCTTCCGCACTTGAACTCATTTGCATGAAGCATCCCGAAAAAATATAATCAGAAAGTCAGGTATATACAATGTCAGGACACAGCAAATGGAAAAATATAATGCATAAAAAAGAGAAGACTGATGCACAGCGTGCAAAGATCTTCACAAAGATAGGCAAGGAAATTGCCGTTGCGGTTAAAGCGGCGGGTCCTAATCCCGAATCAAACGGCAAGCTGAAGGAGCTTATTGCAAAGGCAAAGGCGAACAACGTACCGAATGACAACATTGAACGTGTTATCAAAAAGGCAAGCAGTGACGACAGCGTTGACTACGAAGAAATAGTATATGAGGGTTACGGTCCTAACGGCGTTGCTGTTATCGTT
Source organism: Eubacteriales bacterium (assembly GCA_045124505.1). Classification (GTDB taxonomy): domain Bacteria; phylum Bacillota; class Clostridia; order Oscillospirales; family CAG-272; genus RGIG7213. The sequence continues at coordinate 22,015 of JBGVLZ010000066.1, read as the reverse complement.
GAAGCGGCAACTGACAACAGAAACCGCACAGGCGGTGATGTACGCCATTACTTCGACAAATTCGGCGGAAATCTCGGACAGACAGGCTGTGTAAGCTATTTGTTCTCGGACAAAGGTATCATCGTTATTGAAAATGACGGTGATATTGACGAAGAAAAGCTTATGGAATGTGCTCTTGAATCCGGTGCTTCAGACTTCGAAGCAAGTGAGGACAGCTTTGAGATCACAACTGAACCCGATGACCTTCCCGCTGTTCGTGAAGCACTTGAATGTGCAGGATACAAATTTGTATCTGCTGAAATCGAAAAGATACCGTCAGTTTACGTTGATCTTGACGACGAGGAGTCCGTAAAGAAAATGAACCTTTTGCTCGACCATCTTGAAGACAACGAAGACGTTGTCGACGTATGGCACAACTGGAATAACTGATTCCATACATTATAAAATTGAAAACACTTATATTTGTCAATACTTTATTGATTTTATTATATGCTTGTGTTAATTCTCTTAGCGAAATAGAAGGATTTAATGCCATTTTACTAATCATTATTTTTGGTTTAGCGATGGCTTCACAGCTTATTTTTGCAACTGTATTAAAGCCCAAAAAGATTGATATACTCTTTATTACAATTGTTCTGATCAGATTAGCTGTATTTTTAACCATACCATTACAGAGGAATATTTATCTTTATGCAATATCTGTAATGATAACCTTCTGCTTAGATTTGTGGCAATATTCACATTGTAAAATAAATTCGGTTTTTAAGACTAAAACTTATACACAAAAAGAACTAACATATTCAAAGGAATTAATAGATATTGTTTTTGTATTTTCGATAATTATTGCAGCCTTGGTTTGCTATAAAGAAATGTTTGCGATAGTATTTTTAGCAGTTTCTTTTTACAAATTGTTTAATATGAAAAAATCCGGATATAGAGTTTGCATGATTATAGAATACTGTATAAGTGCAGTTTTTATCATACTAAAAAGACTTAACATAATCGATAGTATTCTGCTCTATGTTTTGGCTTTATTATTATCTATTTCTTTTGTAGTCATATCTATTTTAATATATCGAAAAAACAAGGAACAGTGATATTTATAGTTATTACAATTGTAAACTATACTGCGTAAAAAATATAATGATAATGAATAAAATAAAAGTTACTATATGGAATGAATTTCGTCATGAAAAGACCGAGGATGAAGTAAAAGCGCTTTACCCCGAAGGAATTCATGCATTTATAGCAAAAAACTTCGCTGTCGATGCACCTGAATTCGAAGTGACACTTGCGTGTCTTGATGATTATGAGTGCGGGCTGACAGATGAAGTGCTCCAAAACACAGATGTACTTATGTGGTGGGGACATATGTTTCACGGCGATGTTCCCGATCATATTGTTGACAAGGTCGTTGACAGAGTGTTCCGTTTTGGAATGGGTTTTATTGCACTTCATTCAGCGCATATATCAAAGCCTTTTCAGCGTTTAGTCGGCACAAACGGTCATCTTTCATGGGGTGAAAACCAACAAGAGCTTATGTGGAACGTGATGCCGTCGCATCCGATAGCATCGGGAATACCCGAGCATTTTGAACTCGAATGTGAAGAAATGTACGGTGAACCATTTCACATTCCGCAACCTGATGAGCTTGTTTTCGTTTCATGGTACAAGCACGGAAATGTATTTCGCGGTGGCTGTTGCTTCAACAGAGGGCTTGGAAAAGTTTTCTATTTTCAGCCGGGACACGAAACGTGCAGATCGTTTTATGATCCCAACGTAAGAAAAATTCTTGTAAACGCTGTCAGATGGGCAGCTCCCTGCGACATCATAATTCCGACACCGAACTGCGGTTTCAGAGAAAAAATAATCAAATAAACCATATCCCTTGACTTATATAAATCTTACGTCAAGGGAATATATTTTAAACATTAGGGGAATTACATTATGAAAAACAATAAAATAACAGCTTCAATTTCAGCTGTTTTAATCACTTTACTTTTAACATCGGGATGCACATCATCTTCGAATGATACTGACAGTGCAAAAAATGATATTACAAATGCCGATACCGTAACAGCAGACAATGCAAACACTGATAATGAAACAGAAGAAATCAAAGTCGACAATTCTGATATCATATCCTTGGCAGTAAAATCCGACAATAAGGTATGCGCTTTTACAGAAAACGGTACTGAAATCGAGCTTCTGGATGCAGCTGAATATAACGGCGGCGTTCAATATACTTATTTTGACGGCAAATTGTATTTGTATTTATGCAAATATACAGAAGGCGAAGACAAAAATTACAATGCATTGGGATATATCAATATTGCAGAAGGCGATTATAAATTTACAAAGCTTGCAGAGGTTGACGCAGAAGGCTATCCGACCTCCATCGCTGTAGCAAATAACACCCTATACTTCACATCATCCGATTTTGATGGAATATACGAATATAACATCGGCACTGATGAATTTTCCGTTTTTGATGATTTCGATTTCAGAAGACAAAAAGGCATCAAATTATATACCATATCTGATAAAAAGTTGGCATATTCAACAGCAGGTACTTCAGAAGAATCCCCGACAGTCGGTATAGTAGATGCTGAAGCAAGCAGTATAAAAGAAATTTACTCAAATGGCTCTGTCGAATATATCTTCAACGGAAAAATTATCTGTACTGTTTACGGAGATAATTATTCAACATGGACATATACGGAATACAATGTAAATGATGACACTGCAGTACAAATCAGTGATACTACAAACTCAAATACAAGCATTTCCACTTCATGTATAGCACCTGTTGATGATTATTATGTATATGTAAACACAAATTCTTTATACAAATATTCAAACGGCAAGAGTGAAAAATTATACGAATTTGAAACATCCGTCAGCAATATTAATTTAATTTCCAAAAATATATTAAGTGTTTCATACGGCGATGAGCTTCAGGATGAAGAAAAATACGGACACTTCTCTTTGGACAAATCAGAATTCAGCGAAATACAAAACGAATTATTCTATACTCAGGCATTGTATATAAAGTAATTACAAAGGGGTGGCTCATTTATGGAAATAACTTCCAAAATAAGTCGCCCCATGTACTTTTTGAATATTTATTCTGTGGGGGTGCACACTCCCGCTTTTAGTATATTTATACATTTTGAAGCGGACGACCAATGGTCGCCTCTACAAATGTAATATATATTTTACTTAAATGAGCCAAACCCTTTATTTTACATATTTCATGAAAAGCAAAATCGGTAACACATTCGTGTGTTACCGATTTATTTTAGCAAATTTAATTATTCAGCGTCAGCGGGTGCTTCGTCGGAATAAACAAGTGTTTCGTCAGCTGCTTCTTCAACTGCTTCTTCAGCGGGAGCGAGAAGCGCACGGATGGAAAGACCGATCTGCTGGTTTTCCATGTTGATGTCGATGATCTTTGCTTCAACTTCTTCGCCGATGGAAAGAACGTCAGCGGGCTTGTCGATTTTTCTGTCTGCGATCTGTGAAATGTGGATAAGACCGTCAGCACCGGGAAGTACTTCAGCAAATGCACCGAAGGGCATAAGGCTTACGATCTTTACCTTTACAACATCACCTACGTTGTACTGGTTTGTGAAGAGTGTCCAGGGGTTGGATTCTTCTGTCTTGTAGCCGAGAGAAATTCTCTTCTTTTCAGCATCAAATTCCTTGACGAATACTTCAATAACCTGACCTACGGAAACGACCTGAGCAGGGTTCTTGATTCTCTGCCATGAAAGTTCAGAAACGTGAACCATACCGTCGACACCGTTACCAAGCTCAACAAATGCGCCGTAAGATGTAAGGGACTTGATTGCACCCCTATAATGCTTGCCAACTTCGATGTTAGACCAGAATTCAGCTTCAGCCTGCTTTCTTTCTTCTCTTGCAACGATACGTGCAGATGCCTTTGCACGGTGTCTTGTTTCATCGATCTCGATGATCTTTACTCTGTCACGCTTGTTGTTGAGAGTTGTAAGATCGCCATCCTTGGGAACGAGTGTGTGAGATGCGGGAACGAACACACGTACACCGTCGATAGACATGATAACACCGCCCTTAACAACTTCGATGTATCTGCCTTCGAGTATCTCGCCACTTTCGTATGCGGCAACAATGGAAGCCCACTTGTTTTTAGCGTCTATCTTCTTCTTTGAAAGTGTAGCAACACCGTCAACATCTGACACACGCATAGCAATAGCTTCAACCTGGTCGCCTACTTTAAACATCTCGTCGAGTTTCAAACCGGGTTTGTCGGTAATATCGTCATAAGACAATATGCCTGTAACTTTTGCGCCAAGATCGACGTGTATCTCATTGTTCGACACTGCAATGACCGTACCGGTTACGATATCTCCTGTATTTAAAGTTTTGAAAGATTCTTCAAGCATTTCGGCGAAGTTTTCGCCATTTTCAATTTTGAGTTCTGTACTCATTATTTCATATACCTCCTGTATTATGCTGTCCGGTGTTGAAGCACCGGCAGTTATTCCTATATTATTATATTTGGAAAATTCTATATTTTCAAGTTCTTTTGCCCGTTCTATCATAACTGTATGGGGGCATTTTGATTTTGCGATCTCAAAAAGCTTATTTGTATTGGAACTGTCAGCACCGCCGATGACCACCATAAGGTCAACCTCTGATGAAAGCACCGCCGTTTCTTTTTGTCTGTTTTCAGTCACGCTACATATTGTATCAAAAATTTTTGTATTTGTATAGTCTTTTTTGAGTTTTTTTTGTGACTTTTTCCACTCAGCCATGTTTTGTGTGGTCTGCGATACAAGAATTATACATTTTTCCGAATCATTCAGTTCACAAAGTGCGTCAGATATTTCAGTTTCATTTAAAACTATTTTTGTCTGTCCGTTGCAGTAACTTTGTATCCCTTCAACCTCAGGGTGTTTTTTATCACCGAAAATAACCGTGACGGTATCTTCCGTTGAATTTTCGCTTACTATTTTGTGTATCTTTTTAACATACGGACATGTACAGTCCACCACACGGAAAAACGGATTGGAATTGGAAAGTGCAAACAGTTTGTCGGAAAATTCCTTTACTACGCCATGTGTTCTTATGACCACTACTGCAGGAGAATTTTCATTTGCGCTTTTTGCAATACCGTCTATTTCATCCGGGGATATTATCCTGACTCCCTTTTGTTCAAGCTCCTCTGTCACAACGGGATTATGTATAATTTTTCCCAGGGTATATATTCTTGAATCTTTTTCTTTCGATACTATGTCGTACACTGTGCTTACCGCACGCTGTACACCGAAGCAAAATCCCGCATATTCAGCAACACGAACAGACATTATTTTGTCTCCTTTAACGAGTATGCAAGCGCACAAATGTCTTCAAATATGCGTTTTGTAGCTTCCTCATACTCTTTAGCAGTACCGTCTTTGAAGTTGAATTCACAATTTTCAATAGGCTTTCCTATCACAATATGTGCACGTCTGAACAGACCTACTTTATTATTTTTCGTTTTTATATACACGGGAATAACACAGCATCCTGACCTATAAGCTATAAGTCCTGCACCGTTCTTAACACTTGATTCTTCAATCGGAACTCCCGGGCATCTTGTTCCCTGGGGAAATATTCCTACGAGCTCACCGTTTTTAAGCAAAGTTTCAGCAGTACGTATTGCCGTTGAATCAGCTCCGCCTCTTTTTACGGGAAATGCCCCGAAAGCCTTTATCACCGAGCTGAGAACAGGAATTTTAAAAAGTTCAGCCTTACCCATGTACTTTACAGGCTTTTTGATAGCCGCAACTATTACAATCGGATCTGCGAAGCATGTATGATTTGCACACACAAGTCCGCCGCCTTCGGGAATATTTTCAATTCCTTCAACCTTTCTGACAGCGAATATAAATCTGACAGCAGGTCCTAAAACTTTAATAGCCCCAGTATAAAAGCTCATATTGAGAACCTCTTACGTGCAAGCTCAACAACATAATCTATACTTTCTTCAAGTCCGTATTCCGTATTATCGAACAGCACAGCATCGTCTGCAGGAACAGCAGGTGCAATTTTCCTGTTTTTATCTTTATCGTCACGCTTTACCATATTTCCGTAAACATCTTCAAACGTGACATTTTCGCCTTTTTCCAAAAGCTCTTTATATCTTCTTCTTGCACGTGATTCATCGTTTGCGGTCATGAATATTTTCAGTCCCGCATCGGGCAAAACAACTGTTCCGATGTCACGTCCGTCCATTACAACATTATCGTTTTTCGCAATATCACGCTGTGTATCAAGCAAAAAGTCACGTACAGCCTGAATTGTAGAAACACCGGAAGCATATGTTGACACGATATCTGTTCTTATATCAGCATCAACGCATCTGCCGTTGAGATAAATGTGCTGTGCACCGTTTTCATATTCAAGCTTTATTTTGACATTCTCAAGTGACGATATTATACCGTTTTCATCGGAAAGCTCTATGCCGTTTTCGTACATATACAGTCCGACTGTGCGGTACATTGCGCCCGTGTCAACGTGGATTATACCCATTTTAGCGGCAATTCCCTTTGCTACGGTGCTTTTGCCCGCCCCTGAGGGGCCGTCTATTGCTATATTTATACGCATATTATTTCTCACCTTCGTTTATTAAAGCATTCGCCGCCGCATACGCTGTGCAAAAAGCAATCTGCAGATTAAAACCGCCTGTGTATGCATCGCAGTCGATCACTTCACCGACGAAATAAAGCCCTTTGACAAGCTTAGATTCCATTGTTTTCTGATTTATTTCCTTGACAGATATACCGCCTGATGTAATTATCGCTTCGTTTATATCCGCAAATCTTTCAACAGTTACAGGAAAAGATTTCAGAAGTCCCAAGAGCATTTTTCTTTCCTGCTTCGTTATCTCATTTACCTTCTTGTAGGGATCTATTCCCGAAAGATCTACCATAACGGGGATCATTTTCTGAGGAAGAAGCGCACCCAAGGAATTTGAAAAATTGCGGTTTATATTTTTCGAAAAATCGGAAAGAAGTCTTTTATCAAGCTCACCCTCATCAAGCGCAGGCTTGAGGTCTATATACATCTTATAGCGCTTCTTTTCCATGGGACGAAGAGATGCCGATGCACTTAAAACGACAGGACCGCTTACACCGAAATGTGTGAAAAGCATTTCCCCGAATTCACGGTAAACTACCTTTCCGTTTGTGTTATCAACAAACTTAACTTCGACGTTTTTAAGCGAAAGTCCCATAAGCTCCGCACAGTATTTTTCTGTACATACAAGCGGAACGAGTGACGGTGTCGGCGTTACGATACTGTGTCCGAAAGCCTTTGCAAATTCATATCCGTCGCCTGTGGAGCCTGTTGCCTTATAAGACACACCGCCCGTTGCGATTATAACGCTGTCGTATACTTTTCTTTCGCTTGAATAAACTGCAAAGCCTTCGCTTGTCTTTTCGATTTTTCTTACCCTGTCCGTGATAAGCACAGCGCCGTTTTCCCTGCATTTTTTAACCAATGCATCAGCAATATCGTGCGCCTTATCCGACACGGGAAAAACACGGTTGCCCCTCTCGGTTTTGAGAGGGACACCGGAATTTTCAAAAAATTCCATGACAGCCGAGCTGTCAAAATTCGCATAGGATGAATACAGAAATTTAGGATTTGTCGGTACATTTGCAAAAAATTCATCCCGTGTACAGTTGTTTGTTACGTTACATCTGCCCTTGCCTGTTATACGCAGTTTTCTGCCGAATACGGTATTTTTGTCGTATATATCAACGGAAAATCCATTCTCGGCACATAGCGCACCTGCGAAAAGTCCCGATGCGCCTCCGCCTATAACAGCGATTTTTTTACAAGCCTCATTTGCCTGTTTTGTCATAAACTTCGTACTTATCCCAAATATCTTCAAGTTGGTTGAAGGTATCGGTAAGTTCCTTTTCTTTCTTTTTGCCTATTGCAACGGTCATAGCATTGATAATACTCATCGGTGCAACAAGGGAGTCTACAAATGACACCATGTCACTTCTTGCAACAAGCACACAGTCTGCCGTTTCGGTAACAGGTGAATCATTTGAGTCTGTAAGTGCGATCGTTTTAGCCCCCCTCGACTTTGCGAATTCCATCGCATTTATAACTCTTTTTGAATATCTGGGGAAAGTAATGCCGATCATAACATCGTCAGGTCCTATTCTAAAAAGCTGTTCAAATATTTCAGAACGGCTCGTTGTATTTACAAGCTTGACATCTTCAAACATCATCTTGAAATAATAATTCATAAACTGCGCCAAAGAAGCTGACGAGCGCACACCCATGATGAAAATTCTTTTAGATGACACAACGGTGTCAACTGCCTTGTCAAAAGCTGATTTATCAACACTTTCAAGTGTTATCTTCAGCTTTTCAATGTCGTAATTCACGACCTTTTCAAGGATCTCGCCTTCGCCTATTCTGTCGTTTGCTATTTCAATACGCTGTAATGTTGTAAGACGTGAACGTATAAGCTCACGCAAAGATCGCTGCAGATCGGGATAGCCGTCAAAGCCAAGCTCTATAGCAAAGCGCACAACTGTTGATTCCGAAACATTCACCTCTGAGCCAAGGCGCAAAGCAGTCATATAAGCAGCTTTTTCATAATGGTCAAGCATATATCTTGCAATAGCACGCTGACCTTTTGAAAAGCTGTCCATAGACTCTTCGATCTTCTTTAAAATATCCATATACTACCCTTTATCAGTAAATGAAGCCTTCTGCTGCAAGAAGTTCTGCAATAAGTACAGCACCGCCTGCCGCACCTCTGAGTGTGTTGTGTGAAAGACCCACAAACTTATAGTCATATACTGTATCTTCACGGAGTCTGCCCGCTGTAACACCCATACCGCCGTATATGTCTCTGTCGAGCTTTGTCTGAGGACGGTTATCTTCTTCAAAATATGTGATAAACTTTTCAGGTGCTGAAGGAAGCTTAAGCTCCTGAGGTCTGCCGGAGTAATTTGCCCATGCTTCAAGTATCTGTTCCTTTGTGGGCTTTTCTTCAAAGCTTATGAATACAGCAGCCATATGACCGTCAGAAACAGGAACACGGATGCACTGTGTTGTAATTACAGGTGTTGTTGCGGGAACTATCTTTCCGTCTTCAACCTTACCCCATACACGGAGAGGCTCCTTCTCGCTCTTTTCTTCTTCGCCGCCGATATACGGAATTACGTTGTCTATCATTTCGGGCCACTGCTCAAATGTTTTGCCGGCACCGGAAATTGCCTGATATGTTGTCGCAACTACTGTCTTGGGACGGAACTTCAAAAGAGGTGTGATAAGCGGAACATAGGACTGAATGGAGCAGTTGGGTTTAACTGCTATAAAGCCCTTCTTTGTGCCGAGTCTCTTCTTCTGATACTCAATAACCTCTGTGTGCGAATCATTTATTTCGGGTATCATCATGGGCACATCTTCCGTCCAACGGTTTGCGGAGTTATTGGAAACAACAACGACCTCTGCTTTTGCGTACGCTTCTTCAAGCGCCTTGATCTCATCCTTTTTCATATCGACAGCGCAGAAAACGAAATCAACCATAGAAGCGACCTTTTCGATTTCTGCCGCATCGTATACCATCATATTTTTTGCATATTCGGGAATATCGCAAGAAAATTTCCATCTTCCCTCTACTGCCTTTTCGTAGGTCGTACCTGCACTTCTTGCACTTGCCGCAAGTGCGCACACTTCAAACATGGGGTGGTTTTCGAGAAGTCTTACAAATCTCTGACCAACCATACCTGTTGCACCGATAATACCTGCTCTTATCTTGCTCATACTATAAACCAAACCTTTCTTATGTGCCGTTTGTGGTAGAAACATCAAAAAACTGAGTTTGAAAGAACTGTTATTTCAAACTTGCACAATTATTACTTTATTTTTTATATACCTTTTGATATTATATCAAGTGCGTACAATTTTGTCAATATGAAATTATAACAAAATGATTATTTTCGCATTATAAAATAAATCCGTGTTATTCCTTTTGCAGGATTAATTATTATGATATTTCTTAAAAACGGTATGTAAAGATTAATTTACATAACAACAAACCGGCCCAAATACTTGAGCCGGTTTATTTTGATTAAGTAAACTTAATTATTTCTTTTTCTTGCCGAGTACTACAGCAACTACTGCAATTACAGCAACTACTGCAACTACGATACCGATGATAAGACCTGTGTTTCCGCCCTTTTCATCTTCGCCGCCTTCTGTTGTGTCAGCGCCTGTTGCAGCATCTGTAGCTGCATCTGTAGCTGCGCCTGATTCTGCAGGTGCGTTTGTATCTTCAGCGGGCTTTTCTGTTGCGTTGGGATCCTTTGTTTCGGGTACGGGTTCATCGCCTCTGATAGACTGAACTGCACCTTCGCCTGTTACGAGCTTAATGTTGTCAACAAAAACTTCGGAAGCAACTTCACGTGTAGCGATAGCGAGCTGTGAAGACTGGCTGTTTATTCTTGTCTTTTCAACAGTTTTAAGCTCTGTGCCGTAAGCATCCTTAAGTACTGCCTTGCCGAAGTACTGGTCGCCTGCAACGTTACCGTCAATATCATACACAACGCCTGCTTCGGAAAGCTCGATCAAAGCGAAAGGCTTGTTGTTGAGGTAGATGTCGATTCTGTCTGTTCCGTTATCGAAGAATGTAAGGTTGAAGAACTGATCATAGAATACATCATCGGGATAAGGAATAACTGTGGGCTTGGATGAAATGTTCATCGCATCATCTGTGTAAGCCTTGATAGTAACAAGAAGACCTTCGTCGTCAGCTGCAACGGAGATACCTGCACCGCCAAGACCCTGTGTACCGTCTGTACCGCCCCATACTGCGTAGTAGTCGGATTCATAGTAGTTCATCTGGATGGGCCAATCTGAACCGCCGCTGTAGTTGTTGTTCTTGACATAATGCTCAGGCATTACACCTCTTACGAATATACCGTGGTTAGCCATGTCTGTTGTAGCTGCATGGTCGTTAACCTTTACATCAAGACTGAAAACGTATTCGCCTGTGATAACATCGAGTGTCTTAAGTTCGCTGTATCCGGAGAACTTGAGAGCGTTGCCATCGTCAGATGCAACAAGGTGGCATGTGCCGACTGCGGGAATTGTTTCAACCCAGAACTTACCCATTTCTGTAAAGTTTGCATGGTCGCCGGGAAGATCTTCATTGAAGTCATAAGTCAAGGTGTCGATTGCTGCTGCTGACATTGAAAATGCCATTACAAGTGCAATAACTGCACTCAAAAGTTTGATTTTTTTCATTTTAAAACCTTTCTTCGGGATATCCCGATTTTATGATATATCAAGACGCACTTAATATTCGTTGACGATTATATCAAATAATTTTATTTTTGTCAACTGTAATACTCCAAAATTTATAGAAATGTCAAGAATAGTAAATAAAACATTCGGTCTTTTAAGCAAACTGCGAATTATAAAGCGTGCTGTAAAAACCGCCTGAATTTAAAATCTCCTCGTGTGTTCCCGATTCAGTTATCTCACCGCCGTTGACAACAAGTATTTTATCGGCATTCTGTATTGTTGACAGTCTATGTGCGATAACAAAGCTCGTTCTGTTTTTCATAAGGTCGTTCATTGCTTCCTGTATCTGTATTTCCGTACGTGAGTCAACATTTGAAGTCGCCTCATCAAGTATAAGCATCGGCGCATCAGACAAAAACGCACGTGCTATCGTTATAAGCTGTTTCTGTCCCTTTGATATATTCACGCCGTCATCGGAAAGCACGGTATTATAGCCATCGGGCAGACTTTCAATATACGTATCTATCTTCGCACTTTTTGCCGCCGCCCTTACTTCTTCTTCCGTTGCACCTTCTCTGCCGTATGCAATATTTTCAAACACCGTTCCGTGAAACAGCCATGTGTCCTGAAGCACCATCGTAAAGGCAAGACGCATATCTTTGCGTTTGATCTTCTGTGACGGTATTGAATCTATGCGTATTTCGCCTGTATTGGGATCGTAAAAACGCATAAGCAGGTTTATTACTGTTGTTTTACCCGCACCCGTCGGGCCGACGATTGCGATCATCTGCCCAGGATTTGCGGTAACCGATATATTTTTCAGTATCGTTCTTTCGGGGGTATAACCGAATGTAACGCTGTCAAGCTCAACCAAGCCGTTTACCTCTTTCTTACTTACAGCATCGGGGCAGTCAGGCTTTTCGGGTTCTTCGTCAAGAACACGGAAAACACGTTCAGCCGCCGAAAAAGCAGACTGAAATTCGTGAAGTATATTGGAAAATTCATTTATGGGACCTGCGAATTTTCTTGAATACTGTACAAACTGTGCAACACCGCCGAGGCTTATGAAAAACATTGAACCGGCAAGAACAGCTCCGCTTTGTGAATACATGTAAAGTACACCGCCGAAGATCGCTACAAGTGAAAGTGACACGTTATTTATGAGATTTATTGTCGGATAAAGGAGCGATGCGCTGTATTCGGCATTGTAAAACGCACTCATCGCTTCATCGTTATGAACATCAAATCTTCCGGTAATAACATCCTGACGTCCGTAAGCACGTATGCTTGCAGAGCCTGAAAGCATTTCCTCGGCGTATCCGTTAAGCTCGCCGTACTTTTTCGACCTTGCACGGAACATCGGTCGCACCTTTGTTGAACGGTAACGTGTGAAAAGTATCGACACGGGAACAGTCAAAACGAAGATCAGTATCATCGGTCTTGAAATCTTCCACATAAATATGAGTGATCCGACAACGGTATAGATGCTTGTCATTACCTGTACCAAGTCATTCGAAAGCGAGGTATTGACCGTATCAACATCATACGATAAATGGCTTATGATATCGCCGGTTGCATTTCTGTCAAAATATCCCACAGGAAGTGTGTTCAGCTTTTCAAAAAGCTGTTTTCGCATGATATAGACTATTTTCTGACTCAAAAAAACCATTATGATCGAAAGAACATACGAAAGAATTGCCGCACCTGCATAGCAGATTATCATCATAAAGACATTATCCCACACAACAGGAAAGTCAACACCTGTATCAAGCGTTACGGCATCTATTGCCGCACCTGAATATTTAGGACCGAGCAGTGCAAGATGGTTTGAAATAAAGGTCAGTATGACAGCGGGAATAAAAAGGTGCCATTGACGGATAACATATCCGCCCAGACGAAGGGCTATTCCTTTTGTATTGCGTTTTTTATTTTCTGTATTTTCAGTCAAGGAAGGCACCTCCCATCTGTGAATCGCTTATCTGCTTATATTCAGGGCAGTTTTCGAGCAATTCCTCATGTTTTCCTTTGCCTATTATCTTTCCGTTATCAAGCACGATTATAATGTCACAGTCCTTTACGGAGCTTACCCTCTGAGCAACTGTGATAACGGTTGTATCTGTCATATTTTCCTTAAGTGCTTTTCGCAGATTTGCATCTGTTTTGTAGTCAAGCGCCGATGATGAGTCGTCAAGTATAAGTATATCGGGCTTTGCGGCTATCGCTCTCGCAATCAAAATTCTTTGGCGCTGACCGCCTGAAATGTTTGTACCTTTAGCGGAAATTTTATAATCATATCCTTCGGGAATTGCGAATATAAAATCGTGCGCCTGTGCGATTTTTGCCGCTTTTACAACGCCGTCGTGCGATATATCACGTCCGAAGCATATATTCTCCTCTATCGTGTCAGCGTAAAGAAAATCGTTTTGCAGTGCAACACCGAACATCGATGTAAGCTCCTCACCCGTAAATGACGAAAGCTTTTTGCCGTTTATGCGTATTACACCCGAATTGACATCATAAAATCTCAAAAGCAGCTTTACAAGCGTTGATTTGCCGCTTCCCGTTGCACCGATTATGCCGAGCGTGCCGCCGTGCGGAAGTGAAAGATTTATATTGTCAAGGTTAGGCTTTTTGCCGAAGTATGAGAACGTAACATTTTCAAATGAAATGTGATACTCATCATTTCCCTTTCCATCGTCTTCCTCGATCGGAAACGTGTCGGGGGTATCAAGTATCTCGCTTATACGGCGGGCAGATGCGGCACATTTTGTGTACATAACAAACATTCTTGAAAGCGACATAAGTGCCATTGATATCAGAGTAAAATACTGCATGAATGCAATTACGGTCGCTGTTGAAGATGTGCCGTCAGCCACTCTGTAAGCCGCAACTGCGATAACTGCGGCAATTCCGAGGTTCATCAAAAGAGTCATTATAGGGTTTGCGGCATTCATCACAACGCTCGCTACCCTTTCATTTTTTACCAGATTTTTGTTGAATACGTCATATCTTCTGTTTTCATAGCTGTTTTTTGAAAGTGCCTTTATCACTCTGACACCCTGTATATCTTCACGCACAACACGTATCATATCGTCAATGGACTTCTGTACACGTGTGTAAAGCGGAACTCCCCAGCGGGCAATACAAAAAACCGTTACAAAAATAATGGGCATTGTGGCTATCATTACAAGTGCAAGTGCTGAATCCATAAATAAAGTTATTGCAACACCGCCCAAAAGAAGTATCGGCGCACGCACACCCATTCTCTGCATCATACCGATAAAATTCTGCACATTGTATGTATCGGATGTAATTCTCGATTCAAGAGACGCTACGGTGTATCTGTCTGTATCCTTTGCAGACAGATTGAGTGTTTTGGCAAATAGATCGTGGCGCATCCTTATCGAAAAATCAGCCGTTGATCTTGCCGCCATACGGTTTGCCGTAACATTTCCCACACACGCACCGAGGGCGCACAGCATCATAAGCACGCCGTAAAACACGATGCTTGATATTTTTTCCGTGACTATAACATTTTCAAGTATGTATGTGAGCAAAAACGGTATAAAAAGCTCCGATACCGTACCGAATACCTTTATTGAAAAGCCGATCAGCAACCGTTTTTTGTACGGCAAAAGGTAAGATAAAATACGTTTCATTCCGATATTTCCTCCGTTTCAAGGGCACGCCTTGCGCTTTGCTCCATACGGGAAAGGACATTGTAAAACACGTCAAGCTCTTCTTTCGTTATTCCCTTTTCGATCTGCTCATTCCACATTTCATTGGCTTGGCATATAGACGGATAAACACCAAGCATTTTTTCCGTGGGATGCACAACGTACTGACGCTTGTCGCTTTCTTTAGCATCTCTTGTTATATATCCGTTTTTTTCAAGAGATGCAAGCGTTCTTGCGACCGTGCTTTTATCAAGGCACAGCTCTCTTGCAAGCTCCTCCTGTGAGCGTCCCGGCTTAAAGCATATCGCAAGCACAAAAGCATACTGATGGGCACAAAGTCCTTCATCGGTTATCATCCTCCGTCTGTACACAGCCTGACACCTGCTTATGTTATTTAATACTTTCATTATCTTAGGCATCATTTTCTCCAAAAATAAAGTTGTATGTGCAACTGTTGCACATACAACTATTATACATATTTTATATCACGTGTCAAGTGTTATTCGGCCATTTTACAATATTTATTTCAACATCATCCGTATCGGTAAGCAAAGAAACCTCAACATCGTCTGTACTCGTTTTTGTGAATAATTCTTCTCTTTAATATTGTTAATAGATTTCCTGCGGAAATCTGCGTCCCTCGCCCGATGGGGGGACGGGCAGGGACGCCATTTTGTTAACTGTAGTTATTCATTTGACTTTATACAAATAAAAAAATGCTCAACCTATTCAAAAAACAAGCGCCTGCACTTTTCAGCACAGGCACTTGTATTTATTCGTATTAATAAATTCCTATGTTATAGATCGAGAAGAAGCCGTCTTTTTTATTGAGCACTCTTACGTATCTTGCCTTAACATCGAGGTCGATAACATTTTTAGGCTCATATTTGTATTTATTGATGTCCTTCCAGTTTTCGTTGTCGTCAGATACGGAAACTGTAAATTCACCCAGGGCATTTGACTCCCATTCAAGAACGAGCTTTTCTACCTTTGTCACCTCTCCGAGGTCAACCGTTATCCAGTAATTTTCGCCCTCTGTTCCGATTGCGCTCCATCTTGTAAAATGTGAGCCGTCAACAGCATACAAAGCTTCGCATCCCTTTTCCTCACCGCTTGCATAGACCGTCTTGTAAAGCGCAAGGTTTTCGCCCTTTGCATCAACCTTTTTGGGATTTTTCTTTGATATTGTGTCAATATCAAACTGTATAGGAGATACGTTCATTACCTGACGGACAAGTATCTCATCTTCGACCGACGCCTTTGCAGTAAGACGGATATCATTTACAGATGCGCCGGCGGCGAATACGTATTCACCCTTTTCAACGATCCACTTTGCTTCAGGTGCAAAATATGTCATAAGCTCTTTATTCGTTACGTTTACTGTAACAGTTGTGCTTTCACCCTTTGAAAGCTCGGGAGTTTTACCGAATCCCACAAGCTCACGCACAGGATGCTCGTTTCTCGTTTCGGGCTTCGTAACATAGAACTGAACTGTTTCACGGCCTGTAATGTAGCCTTTGTTTGTAACCTTAACAGCGAGTGTAAAGCCGTTTTCAGTCTTTTCGACCTTGAAATCGGAATATTCGTAATCTGTATATGAAAGACCGTAACCGAACTCATACATTGCAGGAACATTAAATGTTGTGAAATAACGGTATCCAACGTAAATATCGTCTGAATACACTGCGTGATCTTTATCGGGGTATATCTCTGAATAAGCTGTATCGTTATATGAAACAGGCCACGTTACCGCAAGCTTACCTGAGGGATTCACAGCGCCTGTAAAGATGTCAGCCATGGAGTTACCTATCTGTTCACCCGAAAGTCCGATACACAGAATAGCATCCGCTTTGTCAGCCCATGAAGCCACATCAATAGGATTACCTACATTGATAAGAACAATAAATTTCTTACCCGCCTTATGGAAGGCATTTGAAATATTTGTGATTGCCTGTGTTTCTCTGTCATTAAGGTAGAAGTCACCCTTGATATCGGCATGGTCAACGCCCTCTGCTGTCATACGTGATATTGTAAATACAGCAAAATCGGATGTCTGCGCCGCTTTTTCTGCAATTTCTTCGGTTATAACGATTTCAAACCTGTCATCTGTCGGATTCATTTCCTGTGTCAGAATGTGCGGATGACGCTTACAGTCATTATAAAGTGATGCCACTTCACCGTTGATACTGAAGTTAGCATTTTCAAAGCCCTCTTTAACAGTTACAACGTGGGAAACGATAACATATCCTGCACCGTATCCGCAATGCTCTGTAATGTAAGATGCATTACCGAAAAGTGCAATGTTTTTACCGTTCTGCATCGGGAGTATACCGTCATTCTTCATGAGAACCATGCCGTCAGCACCGACCTTACGTACTGTCTGAAGCTTTTCGGGCTTATTAGATACCGTATATGTAACATCTCCTCTGTTCATTGCATGTGTACGTGCAACAACAGAAAGGATCTTTTCACAGCACAAGTCAAGTGCTTTTTCGTCGATCTTGCCGTTTTCAACCATTTCCTTTACAGCAGCAATGTCAGCAGGAACATCAGGGCTTCCGCAGTACATATCGTTACCTGCGGCTATCATTGCATCTTTCGTGCCCTGTGCACCCCAGTCGCTCATAACAAAACCGTCAAATCCGAATTCATTTCTCAGAACATCGGTAATGAGATCCTTTGCTGTAGGTGCGCAAACACCGTTTATTTTATTGTACGCTGTCATTACTGTGTAGGGCTTGCCCATTTCAACAGCGTATTCATAGCCTTTAAGATAGATTTCACGAAGCGCACGCTCACTTATAACTGTCGATACACCACCTCTGTTAAATTCCTGATTGTTGGTTGTATAGTGCTTGAGCGAAACACCGACACCTGCAGACTGTACACCGAGAGTGTAGTGTCCTGCCATCATACCGTTGAGGTACGGATCTTCAGAAAAATATTCAAAGTTTCTGCCATTGAGAACATATCTCTGAATGTTCATACCGGGTGCAAGCAATATATCAACGCCAAAACCGATACAGTCATCACCCATAAACGCAGTTACCTTTTCCATTGCGGAAGGATCCCAAGTGTTCGCAAGCGTTGTACCAGACGGATATCCGACTGTAGGAACATTTACACGAAGTCCTGCAGGACCGTCCGCAAGGTATATCATGGGAATGCCGAGTCTTTCAACAACATAAGTTGTCGCCGCCATGTGTCTGTCAGCACCCATAGCAACGAAAAGCGAACACTTTTCATCAAGTGTCATTTCGGAAACAGCCATTCTTGTTGTATCTTTAGAAAGCTGGGGATAGCCTTTTATGTATTTAACGCTTTTTACTTTGTCGCCTGCTGTGATTGTAACAATATAATCGCCTGACAAAAATTCAACATTCTCATGAACAACAACAAAGTCTTTTCCGCTTGACAAAGGTGTTTCCCTCGTCACCGTTCTGCCGCAGCTTGTACACTTGAATTCCGTTGTCAAAGTACCCGCAAAATCCTCGGAAAAAGAAATCGAAACGGTATATTTATCTCCGTCGATTTTTGAATAATTCAATATCATAACTAACCTCTCAATAAGTATTTTTGACCGCATACCGTTTTACAGTATGCAAAATGTAAATAACAAATTTTACTATCATATGATATTGTATATTAAATTAAATCATTTGTCAACCGCAAACGGCAAAAAAGAAAATAGATTTTGGCATATATTCACATCATGCTTATTTGCTTTATTCTAATACTAATAAACAAAGATGCTGGTGAGTTTGATATTTCTCATCAGCATATTTTTCTAATATTTCACAACCCCATTTTCAAACCTAACAGTTTATAGAAACCATCATCATCTTTACTAACGACCACGAAAATATCTTCACCCAAGTGGATATCAAACCTTTCGTCAAACGGTTCGTTAAGAAGAGTAGCAACAAACACATCATTTTCTTCATTTCTGCCTACGTATTTCTTCGATCTTGCCCATATTTTTTCAATCTTTTGAATATCGTGGTTAATGAAAGTAACAAGAATGTCATCAGGAAATACGAAATGTCTGAAATCATCCAAGACTTCAAATTTTCTTGTTTTGCCAATATCGTTTTCTTTCCAAAAAGAAGATGAGTCACGAAGCGAAATCATATTTTTAAAGCACTTGAACAGCGTTTTATTCTCAATGGGAATGATCTCTGCTTTTTCATAACACTCCCCGCGAACGGTCATACCAATTTCTTTCGGTGTCCAAACGAGCGTGTAATCCCCGTCATCATAATAGGTTAACCCCAATACCATAAATGACATTCCTGCCATGCCGTCGTAATACCCGTAGACAAGAACACTATTGGCTTTTATTTCTTCGGGCATTTCTTTTTTCAAGCAAGTAATGGTTATATCATCATTCAGAACAATAGCAAACTTGTTTATTAAGTTTCTGAAATTTACCTCAGCAACCGATGTGTGCGATTGATTGAGCATCGACAATACAGCAGTCTTTGCCTTCATCTCGCTAATTTTGGCGTTTTTATATTTGATTTCCTCATTTAAAGTGGAAATTTTATTGTTATACTCGGTTATTTCTGCATAACATCGACTCAGTTTTTCATTTAGTTCTCTGTTTTCTCTCAATAATTTGGTTTCATTTTCCAAAGAGCCGTTAAAGTCATTTAATGCTTTAACATACTTGGGGCTAATTTCCCACCAAATACGGATGCAAGGGTTCACCGTGTTTTTTATCCACGCAGTATACTGAACCTGCGTTTTTATTGTGCTATTACGAACTTCATCCATCGGGAAATTACAAGTGCGACAGAAATATGGTGCCTCATTATACTCTGTATCACACACTGGGCAAATATATTTATGCGCTGAATCCCGTTTATAGCAGTTAAAGCAGTGAAATACTTCTTCGACAGCATCAACACACGAAATGCAATATTGGCTTCCACATTTTTCACAGCAGATGATTACTTCATCAGAAAGTTCATCCCATTTTTTAATTGTATAATTATCTTCCCCGGCATAATCACAAGCTTGACATTTCCAGCTTCCAAAATGAAGGATATTGATGGCGTTGCATTTGTCGCATTTCAGTTCATACGAGCCATCAAACATATTCAAATCGCATACCCAATCTTCATAGTCTTGTATAAATGGTGAACGGTTGGATCTATAGGTGTTTTCCTTGATGACAATTCTGCCCGATTTAATATCATTCGCGATCCAATGATTTTCTAAGACAAGAGCATCCATCATACAATCCCAATTTTTGCAATACATTTCCCACGCTTCATCATCAAGATTAAAATCATCGTTCAAATAATACTTCGCGCCACATTTAGTACATTCAATATAAAGCGAATCTGTATTTTCATCGATTTCATAGAGCATCACGATAAGTCCGCGATCTTTGATTTCATCTTGTATCTTATCTTTAAAAGAAATGAGTTTGTCTTTTTCGATTTGGCTGCACGAAGCACATTTTTCCGGAATCAAGCCTTCTTCGATCTGCCATAGTGTAGTTTCAATCTTATGACCACAAGCATCACGGATTAAAACTATAGTACCCTTGGATTTATGTACAGAATGAATAGTATAATCAAAATAACAATTGCTGAAAAGACGTCGTTCTATCAAATCTGCAATTTCTGCATCATTCATAAATGTAAACTCTTTTGCATACCACATATTTTCATCAGAATAGAATATGATATTTTTATTTTCGATATTTTCCATAATTACCACCAAAATCACTTTATAAATTCAATTTCATTGTAACATATTTTTATTAACTTTTCAATGCAAGAAATAATGCTTGATCCGCAAATAATAATAGCATATGCCAGAAATTAATTTTACATTACAGTCTTTTTGTATAGAATCACTTGACAAATGCGCTAAAATATTATATAATCTTTCGCGGTACTGTTTCAGGCAATCGCGCGGTATTGCGCCGTAAGGTATTACCGTGAGGAAAGTCCGGGCTTCATAGGGGAAGGATAACGGATAACGTCCGCCGAAGGTGACTTCCGGGAAAGTGCAACAGAAATAAACCGTAGCAATTTTTGCTATAAGGATGGAAAGGCGAGGTAAGAGCTCACCGGCTTTACGGTAACGTACAAGCAAATGTAAACCCTATCCGAAGCAACGCCCCGCAAACGGCAGAAATGCCCGGTCTCCCCGACCGTAATTTAAGAGCGAGGCGGCACAGAGCTTTGTGGTAACATAAAGACAAGACAGATGATTGCCCACGACAGAACCCGGCTTACAGAAACGGTACCCACAAAATTTGTGCTGTAGCAAATTTGGTAGTGTGTTTTCTTTGGGAGCGTGAACAAGTTTCGCATTGTAAAAAAAACAAAAGTGCGAAAAAGCCTTTATTTATGCGGGTTTTCTGCACTTTGTAAAATCAGAAAAAAGCGTAAAAATCGGACTTGACCACAGTTTGTCCCACTTCTACGCAAAAACTTAAAAATTCAATACAAAATCGGGGTGTGGCGCAGTTGGTAGCGCGCGAAGTTTGGGAACAAGTGGTCGGTCCCGACACCTCCGAAGTTCGAGTGCTCGCAAACCCGCATAAACACTGGGTTTTTGGGACTTGACCGTTTTCAAAAATTACTGTAAAATTGATTTTGACCAACTATTTGACCACTTATAGAAAATATCGCTTTTTAAACAAAATATCATACCATCGGGGTGTGGCGCAGTTGGTAGCGCGCGACATTTGGGATGTCGATGCCGCAGGTTCGAACCCTGTCACTCCGACCAAAAAATCCGTGTTTCCTGTATGGAAGCACGGATTTTTTATGTATTATCTTAATTATCAAACTATTCGATAAATTGGAATTTGAGTCTCTGTAAAACTGGAATTAACTCATACAATTATTTTAATTTAGATATTCACAATATTACTTGCCACAGTATCTCGAAAAACACTGTCATGTTCTACCAGGAGCATGGTCGGGGCAAACTCCGTTATGAGTTGTTCAATCTGCATACGTGAGTACACATCAATAAAGTTGAGCGGTTCATCCCATACATACAAGTGT
>JBGVLZ010000065.1:0-4668 GCA_045124505.1 Eubacteriales bacterium | reverse complement strand
TGTCTTGGGTAATGCCCGTGATGCAGACCTTCAAAGAAGTCGGTAATCACAAAGCTGTAATAGCTGTCAAAGTAGAGCCTACGGGCAAAAGTTTCCGTTTTGCTTCGTGTGGATTTTAATATGGGTACATATTCCGTTGTTACGGGGAACGGTACAGAACCGAATATTTCTAATGCTATCGGGAGCAGATGTTCCTCGTCAAAGCGGTCGGCTTCATCCACACGGCTTGCAAAGGTTTTAAGTTGCTTAAAGGCTTTCATCAGGTCGTCTCTCAGACCGTCGTAAAATGCAAGGGTTTTCTGAACCTCACTCAGCAAAGCGGCGGACTCTTTGAAAAAGACCTCGTCAAACTCTTTCGGGAGAATATTATACATTGCTTGTCCTTCATCCATTGCCATTACTTTAGAACGGCGCTGAAAATACTCAACGATTTTATTGCCGTTTTCTTCGGTGAAAAGCTCCGCTATTCTGTTACGCTCAGAATCTACGTCGAGCATATCAAAAGGCTTTAACCAAGGGAGTGCATTGAAAATGTTCAGTATATCCGCACCGGCTCTTAAGAATTTCGGAACATATAAATACCCTCTTTTCAAAGAGCGTTCCAAAAGCCAATTATCACTTGTAAACACGATGATCCGTGCGGCGGTATCATTGATATAATATTGTGTCAGCAGGTGCGCCGCAAAAGTTCCTGCAGGATAGCTTTTGCCGCCGATATGCACTCTGCCGTCACGGTAATCGGCGCTGAAAAAGCTGATTTTATCCATATTCCGCTATACCTCCATACTAATTCTATCAAAAGAAGTGTCCCATAAAACTCCCTTTGGCTTATCGGGACGAAAAAAGATTTTCAAAATATTTTTCTGAATATTTTTGTTTTCGCAAAGTACACTTTTGATTATTATATCACAAAAACTCCGTATTTTCAAGGCGTTCACGGTGTTACGCTTTTTGATTTCCGTGTGTTATCTCACTTTTCCAAGAACTCGTTTTCGTGTGTATTAAAATATATGAGGGAGCGAAAACCTCACAAACACTCAGGGCATTGCCGTCGGGAAACCGGCGGCTTTTTTATTACCCGAAAACGAAAGGAGGAAAAGTCTATGATGAAGATCACACCAAAACAAGTAGAGAGAGTTCATCGCCTTGTCAGAGAGCTTTGCGCCAACTGTGACGAGGATGGCAACTGCATCCTGCTTGACGATGGCGAAGCGCACCGCTGTGTGCAGCTTATCTCTATCTACGGTATCTACTGCAACTACTTCAAAGAAGCGGTACTGCCCAGCGACAGAGAATTGTATGAGCAAATCAAAAAAATCACCAAATTAAAGTAAGAAAAGGAGAAATGTAATTATGAGAAAATTTAATGAAATGTACGTTATCGGTATCGACCACGGGTATGGGAATATGAAAACGGCGAACTGCTGTTTTAAGACAGGACTGCTCGCTTACGATGCCGAGCCGCTGTTTACGGGTGATATGCTCGTTTATGACGGTAAGTATTATCTGATCGGAGAAGGACACAAGGAGTTCCTTCCCGACAAAATCCGTGACGAGGATTATTATGTATTAACCCTTGTTGCTATCGCAAAGGAGCTTCAGCGTGAAAAACTCACCGAAGCGAAGGTCATTATCGCCGCAGGCTTGCCCCTTACTTGGACAAGCGGACAGAAAAAGGATTTTGCCGCTTATCTCAGTAAAAACAAAGAGGTCTGCTTCACTTATCAGAAGGTGGACTATCATATTACGGTTGAGGGTGTACGCATCTATCCGCAGGGGTACGCAGCCATTGCCGACTTTGCCGCCACTATGAACGGAGTTAATATGGTTGCGGATATTGGCAACGGCACGATGAACGTGTTGTATATGATAAACGGCAGACCGCAGGCGGGAAAAATGTATACCGAAAAGTTCGGCACTTATCAGTGTACCCTTGCGGTGCGGGAAATGTTTATGCAGAAAACCCAGCGTGAGATCAACGATGCCATTATCGAGGAAGTGCTTATTACGGGTGCGGCAAATATCGCTCCCGCCGATCAGAAAATCATCCGATCCATCGCAACGGAATATGTAAAAGATATATTCCGCAGACTCCGTGAACACGGGTATGACGAGGGTACGATGATGCTGTATATTACCGGAGGTGGCGGTTGTCTTGTAAAGAACTTCTACAAGTTCAATGCTGACCGTGTTAAGTTCGTGGACGATATTTCTGCCGCCGCAAAGGGTTATGAGTATATGGCGGAAATTCAGCTCAAATCGGGTGCGGCGGTATGAGTGATTACCGTATCAATGTAAGATTTCACGCCGATATACCCGCCGAAAAGAAAGCCGCTGAATATCTGCAAACCTTAAACAAATCCCGTAATAAGTTTATCGTGGATGCCGTCATTGCCTATATGAATAAGGAAAGCGCCGATAACGAAACCCTACTTGAGAGCATACGGCAGATATTTCGGGAGGAAGTGCAGACGGTAGCAGTTGTGTCAGCGCCGCCCGCCGCAGTAGCGGTCACGGCAGAACTGACCGAAGAACAGAAAGCGGAAAACGCAAAAAATGTCCTTGCGGATTTAGAAATGTTCGGCTGAGCCAAGATAGCCGTTTTTGGCTCAAAAGAGCATTTTTACCGCATTAACTGTGTCAAAGTGGCTCAATGCACCAAATCAAGAAAACGGTATAACCGTGAGCTTCGCTCCCTCACGGTGCAAGTCACGGAGAATGGAAGATATACGCCAAATGCGTGTGTCTTACACCGTAACAAGCAGGACATTTGTGTGCCAAATGTCGCTTGCCGCCATAAAGGTTATGGCGGATTCTTTAGGGGATAACCCCTAATACCCCATTATGAAAGGATGATGTTATGAAAAAACAAGATATACGGATCGTCGCCCGTGTTACCCAAAAGGAAAAAGACCGCATCAGCGACATTGCCAAACGGTGTGGACTTTCCACAACCGAATATCTCCGCCAAAGAGCATTGGGATATGAGCCGAAGCCGGTTCCACCCGATGCTCTTTTTCATTTCTGCGAAAGGTTGGATGCTCTTATCGAGCAACCCTTCTCTGCGGAAGTGAATGGGTTGGCGCTGACTTTACTGAAAGATATATCGGCAGAGCTTATTACACCGAGAAAGGAGAATATGCGCAAATGGCAACCACAGGCTTTTGGCCCGTCAGAGGACGGTTAAAGGAAGTAATCGACTACGCCAACAATCCTGACAAAACCACCGCCAAAGAATATCTTGATGAAGATCTGTATGCCGCCATTCGCTATGTGGAGAATGATAATAAAACTGACCAAACAATGTTTGTTTCGGGCATCAACTGTTCTAAGCATAACGCCTATAACGAAATGATTGCTGTTAAGCGCCGTTTCGGTGAGCGTGGCAAAAATATCGCTTATCACGGTTATCAGAGCTTTGCTGCAGGCGAGGTCACATCCGACGAAGCACACGCCATCGGAATGGAAACCGCACGCCAGATGTGGGGTGCAAGGTATCAGGTGGTAGTCACTACACACCTGAATACCGATAACATTCACAACCACTTTGTAATAAACAGCGTATCATTTGTGGACGGCAGGAAGTTTCGTAACGGCATCGGAGATCGGTTAGAGCTTCGCAAAATCTCCGATGCGATCTGTGCCGCAAGAAACAAATCTGTTATTCAAAGTCATAAATTTTATAGCAATAAAAAGGAATATTGGATACGGAACTCCGGCAAGCTCACTCACCGAGATATACTACGGCGGGATGTGGATGAAGCCATCGCTAACAGCGGCAGTTTCAAAGAAATCGAGTATTGTATGAAAAATCTCGGTTATCGCTTTGAACGTGACTTTTATTACGACCATCCTTCCGTTATTGCAGACGGATGGAAACGAGCAATTCGTATTAGTAGTTTGGGTGAGAACTACACCAAAGAAAGCATACGGGAACGATGCCGTGAAAATCAAGTCGGACCAATTATGAACACCATTTATAATGCTCCGTACAAGCGAAAACCTCTGCTCGTAATCGAATACGAATGGCGGCGATTTGAACGTATGGATACCGTGCAAGTATTGTTTGCTCTGTTCATCGAACTGCTGAAAATATGCACGGGCAACAATATTGAGGAAAAACACAACCGCCCACTCTCTCCAATAATGCGGGCAGAGGTACAGAAATTAGATAAATATATCGAGGAATACAAGCTCCTTCACGACAACCACATTGAGTCGCCAAAGGAGCTTTTGTCATTTCAAGAGAACTTATCTGCCCGTATCTCTGAATTGGAGCAGGAACGATATGGTCTGCGGCTAAAACTGCGCCGAGTGAAAACACCCGAAGAAGATGCCGCCCTGAAGGAGCAGGCAAAAGAGATCACCGCAAGAATTACTCCCTTGCGAAAAGAATTAAAAGTCGCTCTGCGCATTGAGGAGCATATTCCCAAAATTCACGAACTTCTTGAGCAGGAGCGCAATATCGAAATGAAACGAAATAATTTGATTAAAAAGAAAGAACGAGGTTATGAACGATGAAAAACACGAAAAAGAATATATCCATTGAGAAATTACACCCCTTTGAGAACCACCCCTACAAGGTGCAGGACAACGAAGAAATGGATGCCCTTGCCGAAAGTATTAAAATGCACGGCGTTGTATCTCCCATTATAGTCCGCCCACTTG
>JBGVLZ010000064.1:0-4202 GCA_045124505.1 Eubacteriales bacterium | reverse complement strand
AGACGCAGGAAAAACAACATTGACGGAAAGCCTGCTATACACCAGTGGAGCGATTGCGGAACAAGGAAACGTGGATAAAGGAACTACAAGAACAGACACTATGATTTTGGAACGGCAACGTGGAATTACCATTCAGACAGCGGTTACTTCTTTTTGCTGGAATGATTATAAAATCAATATCGTGGACACTCCCGGTCATATGGATTTTTTAACCGAAGCATACCGCTCTTTATCTGTCCTTGACGGAGCTGTTTTAGTCATTTCGGCAAAAGACGGCGTACAGGCACAGACCCGTATATTATTCCATGCACTTCAGAAGATGAACATCCCGACAATTATCTTCGTAAATAAGATAGACCAAAATGGAATCGACCTGCGGCGTGTTTACCAAAGCATCAAAGATAAACTTACCAGTGATATGATTGTCATGCAGGAGGTTGCCTTGTCGCCCAAGATAACCATAACCGATATTTCTGATTTGGACAAATGGGATATTGTTATTTCTGGAAGCGATGAACTGTTAGAACGATATGTTGCAGAGGATCCTTTGGATATACAGGAATTACAATATGAAAAGTGCAAAAGAACCAGATGCTGCTCTTTGTTTCCTGTTTATCATGGGAGTGCAAAAGACAATTTAGGAACAGAAAAACTGATCGAAGCGATTACAGAAACTTTCATTACAGAAACAGACGATATTCAGTCTGAATTATGTGGATATGTTTTTAAGGTTGAGTATACAGACCGGAAAAAACGGCTTACTTATTTACGCCTGTATCATGGGACGCTCCATTTACGGGATGAGCTGCCGCTGTCAAAAAAGAAAAAAATAAAGATTACAGAAATGTGTATTCCGTTAAATGGTGAAATCGTCCCGGCTGACCATGCTGATCCGGGAGAAATTGTTGTTTTAGCTGATGATACTTTGAAACTGAACGACATTCTGGGAAACGAAAAACTCTTACCTCAAAAAACACGGATCGATGATCCCATGCCATTACTTCGGACAACCGTAGAGCCGCAAAAGCCGGAGCAAAGGGAAGCCCTGTTAAATGCCCTCGTAGAGATCGCTGATACAGATCCTCTTTTGCATTTTGACATTGATACTGTTACCCATGAGATCATGTTATCTTTTTTGGGAAAAGTACAGTTAGAAGTTATTTGTTCGCTATTAGAAGAAAAATATCATGTGGGCGTGGTTACGAAAGAGCCTTCGGTTATTTATCTGGAAAGACCGCAAAAAAAAGCGAGCTGCACGATTCATATTGAAGTGCCGCCGAATCCGTTTTGGGCATCTATTGGTTTGACTGTAACACCGCTTCCTATTGGAAGCGGAACACAATATAAAAGCGAGGTATCTCTCGGATATTTAAACCAAAGTTTTCAAAATGCCGTCATGGAGGGGGTGCGTTATGGAATGGAGCAGGGCTTATATGGCTGGGGAGTGACAGACTGCCAAATTTGTTTTGATTATGGAGTTTATTACAGTCCGGTCAGTACCCCCGCTGATTTTCGTTTTCTTGCACCTATCGTGTTGGAACAGGCATTGAAAAAAGCAGGAACACAGCTGTTGGAACCATACCTTTCCTTTACTCTTTTTGCGCCGCAGGAATATCTTTCACGGGCTTATAATGACGCACCAAAGTATTGCGCAATAATTGAATCAACCAGACTT
Organism: Eubacteriales bacterium; assembly: GCA_045124505.1. Lineage (GTDB taxonomy): Bacteria > Bacillota > Clostridia > Oscillospirales > CAG-272 > RGIG7213. The sequence continues at coordinate 2,527 of JBGVLZ010000064.1, read as the reverse complement.
GAAAAAGATGAAGTTATTTTTAAGGGGGAAATCCCTGCCCGTTGTATCGGTGAATATAGGAATGATTTGAATTTTTATACAAATGGAAGAAGTGTTTGTATTACAGAATTAAAAGGGTATCAGGAAACTTCCGGCGAGCCTGTGTTTCAGCCACGCCGCCCGAACAGCCGTTTAGATAAGGTTCGCCATATGTTTCAGAAGATAATGTAATGTCTTGCGCAATGCAAGCGTTCATTGCTTGCTATTGCGCAATATCATTGATAAAATCAGTATTAGAGAGGAGGAACTATTTTGAACTGGAAACAGACGGATATTACAACAGGAAAGCAAAAGTTTTGCAGCATTACAAAAATAAAAGCCTATACCATTTTGGGAAGAATAGATACTGTGACGGACTTGCGGAACGTGCGGATGTTATCTTTACGCTCATGCACCAATATCCGCATTTCGATGAAACGGAACTGTATGCCAATTTTCGTGACGACGTCGTGCGCAGTTTAAAGGAGCGGTTAAAGCGCGGGCATATTTTGTTAAACGGTACGAATGCCACTCTTTTCGGAAACGGCACGGAACTTTTAAAGTATCTTGCGAGCGAAGACTTTACAAGCGAATTAAAGCCCGGGCAGATCCGCTGTGAACGCTTTGGAAATGGGACGAAATTGCTGTGCGCGCGTTCTCCGCATATCACGATGGGAAACTTATATTGTGTGGAAAACGCTCTCAGCGGTGGGATATGGGATTACTTTGACCTAGGCGAAAACATTGTCTGTGTAAATTCTATCGGAGAAAATATCCAGCAGCGGCTCAACGGCTGTGATTATGATTCGGATACGATGCTGATAACGGATGACAAGCTGTTGGTAAACGCGGCCGCGCGATATAAGGATTTTTTCAAAGTTCCCGTGGGCAACATCAAAGCAGAGGAAAAGACGGAACAGACGCTCTCTAAACTCGACCATGATACAAGCGTCAATAAGATCGGGGAAATCGTCAACCTGTCGCAAAAGCTCAACAGTATTTTGTGGGATGAACTACATAAGAGCGCAGAGAAGGGAAAGATACTCTCAATTTACGAGGACATCTGCAAGCTTGCGGTTCTTTCGGGATTGGAGATCGACAAGGCAAAACGCAGCTTTGAAAATATTTCCGTAAGCAAGGAACTTACCATGTTGCGGAAGAAGTATCAGCGTCCTTCTCCGAATTTCTTTGCAGAGATTGGCGAGAGTAGAAGTAAACAGCACGCCTTTTATCATACGGCGATGGATGATCTGTATGCGCTTGTGAATAAAGTGCATTTCCGAAAAGGCAGAGAGCAATACGGTGACTATCTCCCGATTTCGTCAAGTTTAGCGTATGATGTGGGTTCAGGGAACGCTACGGAATACAGACATAAAGATAAAATCGTACAAATCATAGACGAGAGCAAGGCGGCAATCAATCGCTTGTATTTGTCGATACGGACAGCGGATGAACAGGAACGGGAAGTCCTTTATGAGCAAATAACGGATATAAAGGCAGAGCGAGATCGGCAGGTTACTAAATGGCTGACGAATGAAAACGTATTGATCCTCGTGCTGCGCCACTACGAGAAGAACAGCGCGGCAGATTGGCGCATTTATGCGGCGTTTATCAATCACCCGATATACATTTTTGGTTCGCAGAGAAAGAGCCGAAGTGCAAGTACAGAAAAAGAGAGTTGGAGTACCGCCACAAGGGAAAAATTGAGAAAGCAGTGATAGACCGTATGCACGTTCGTCTGAACGCTTTTATAGATGAAAGGACGGATAAGATGTATATGACGCGCGACGAGGCTTTGCGTGAATTAAAAAGGATAACCTTTCCCAAGAGCATAATTTACAGCCTATTCTCCTAAATGATAGTAACAATGGTGCGGATTGGAGAGCGCACAATGTGAATAAATCACAAGTGTTGAATAGACAAAAATCTTCTCAATTAGGTTCAGAAGAAATATGGGAATTTGCAAAAAGTTTGGTTGAAAGAAACGTCGCAAAAGGAAATATAAAAGATAAATAATAAAAAACGGCTCTATTAATTGCGTTCCCCGAAAGGGAAAGACCGATGATGGCAACGGTTGCGCCGATAACGGACGGAGGCATGATTTTGTTAATCCAGTTAACGCCCGCGTATTTTACGATAAGTGCGATAATGACGTAAACGAGCCCTGCCAAAGCCGCGCCGATGATGAGACCAAGATATCCCACCGACACGCTTGCCGCACCGCCAAACGCCGCGCTCATAGAGCCGATAAAGGCGAAGGACGAGCCGAGGAAAACGGGGCTCTTAAATTTGGTGAAAAGCAGGTAGACGAGGGTGCCTACGCCTGCGCCGAACAGCGCTGCCGATTGACTCATGCCGTTGCCGATAATAGCGGGTACAGCAATCGTCGCCGCAAGGATAGCCAGTACCTGTTGAAGTGCGAAGACTAGCGTTTTCCAAAAACCGGGGTTGTCTTTTACCCCGTAAACAAGGTTTGAGGTTTTCATTTGTGATGCCTCCGATAAATATT
>JBGVLZ010000063.1:0-1893 GCA_045124505.1 Eubacteriales bacterium | reverse complement strand
AAAAAATATTCAGCAAATTATACGGCCGACTGTTTGCTTTTGAAAAAGACTGTGATATAATTGTTTCCGCTGGTGTGACTACCTTGCGTTAACATAATTATCTCTTAAACAACGAAAGCAGGCAGGATCTTATTTAACATGAGACCTGCCTGTTCTTTATACCATTCATAGTCAATATCGCTTTCAAATCCGGAAAAATCAGTCTCATTAATCGACAGCGCCCGGCAATGATCGGAACACGGGATCTTGCGTCCGTTTCTGTTTCTGATGCAGTCTGCGGAGGATACGGAACGGTAAAAGCGAAAAAGTTCGTTTGTGGCGTTGGAATTTGCCGTGTCAAGAAAATCGCAAAGAGGGATTTCCTTTATGCTTTCCTTCGGTTCGACATTATCCATTACCTTTCTTTTTATCATGTAATTCACGGCTAAATTATTGCATTGTCTGGTCATGGAACGTCCGAAGCCGAAAATGCCCTTGCCTTTTATGCCGTGTTCTTTCACGGCAAAATAATTGTTCACGTCCCTTGCATAATACTTTTCATAGACCGTATCATCAAAGGTAAATCCGGTAAGTTCGGTCATATAAGCAAAGATCCGGCGGGAACTGTGTTCCGCATTGTCAAGCAGCGTGATACCGTCCGTGTTCAGGGAATAAAAGGGAATGCCCGCATCATGACACATATTTGCGATCATCAGAAGATAAAGCTGTCCGGTAAGAGTGATCTGTATGTAAGCCTGCGGGTTATACAGGCGGGATTTTGCGTCCTGCAAACGGCCCGTGGCGGAATTGAGAATGAGTTTAAGACCGTTGGCGAGAACCAGATCGCTTTTCTTTACGGCAAGGCGTTTTTCCCTGATGCCGTTGTAAACTGAAACAAAGTTTTTGCCGAGGATACGGCCTAAAACCTTGTCCTTGCATATTTGCGAAGGGTAGTAAGAACCCACATCCCAGTCAAGAAGAACTTCATCAGCGGCGGATGCCCTGTTGATTTTCGGGTTAAATCCGTGGATCCCGCCGATACCAACTGTGATCTCAGTTCCGTCATACACAAAGGTTTGTGGCAGTTTCGGGTGTTTAATTTTGCCGTTTTCCGTGTAAAAATCATGACTTAAAATATCTTTCAGCAAGTCATTTAAAAACGGTTCGGTGAACTTTAACTGTTCCGGCGGCTGATAGCGGAATTGCTGACAGGGACGGGAATAAGAGGGTTGGATCACGTTCAGTTTTTCAATGACTTCGGTGCTGCTGCATTGCAGAAAATTCTGCTGAAATTCCGCTGTCAAAGAAAGCAGCATCTTGCATTCGTTTTTCAGAAAGGTTTTATACATGGTCATAAGGTTAAGAGCTGTTAAAGCAAGTTCGTTATCCTTATGCGGCGTATGTATTCGGAGAATACCGGCTCTTACGCAGGCGAGATCGTATGAGATATTGCGGCAAAGTCCGGACATGCGGATCATGGGTAATGTGATGCTGTAATGCTTTCTGATCCACTGATCGGGCTTGTCGTTCCAAGTAAGGATAATGTTTTTGCGGGCGGAAAGCAGCCGGACAAAATCAGTTTGTTCCCGTCCGGTCAGGGTAAAGTATTCGTCCCGTTCATTCCGGGCAAAAAGCATGCCGTTGTGATATGCGGCGGCCCAAACATCGTTTTCCTGTATTTCCCTGACCTTGTATATCATCTGGTGTACCTGTACCGTAAAAACTGATAATGCCATTCTATGAATGCAAGGTACATAGTATAAGTGATACGGGGCTGATCGGGGAAATAATTTTTGTAGAAAATGAGTTCCCACTCCGCAAAAGAGCAAAGCCGTGTCTTTTCGGGGATCGTGTTGTCCGTGGTAATATAGTAATCGGAAGTTTCCGGGACGGGTTCATCTGCCGATTCCGCAT
>JBGVLZ010000062.1:0-61368 GCA_045124505.1 Eubacteriales bacterium | reverse complement strand
TGTATAGTGTGGTAACATAGTTTACAAAATGTGAAGACACATAGTTTACAACTTTGATGTAAAATAAAGGCATGAAAAGTCAGAAGGAGACGAGAAAATGCCTTGGAAAGAACAAAGGTTGGAAACTATGCGAGAAGAATTTGTAAAACGAGTTTTATCATGCGAAAAAAGCAAACGTAAGTTATGCGAGGAGTATGGTATAAGCCGTCCGACGGGAGATAAGTGGATCGCTCGGTATTTAGCAGGAGAGTCTTTGATGGATTTAAAGAAAGTACCGAAAACTCTTCCAAATAAAACAGATCCCGAAATTGAAAAAGTAATTGTAGAATACCGAAAGAAATATCCCGCAATAGGTGCTGTAAAACTCCATCGGATAATGGGTAATGATAACTATACCGATTTACCGAGTCCACGTACTTTCAATGAGATATTTAAACGCAACGGACTGATAACCAAAGAAGCAAGTACTGCAGCTACTCACTATCGACGTTTTGAAAAATCTTATCCAAATGAAATGTGGCAAGCAGATTTCAAAGGTAATTTCAAAATGGAAAACGGTATAAGATGTCATCCTCTTAATATTATCGATGATTACAGCCGCATGAACTTATGCTGTGAACCTCTTTTATCTGAAACATTTTCAGAAGTAAAACCGCATATAGAAAGGCTTTTTAGTACTTATGGTTTACCTTTCTCGTTTCTTTGTGATAACGGTAATCCTTGGGGAACGTCACAATCTACAGGATTTACAAACTTTGAAGTTTGGCTTATGGAGCTTGGCGTTCTTACACTGCATGGTAGATTTATACATCCGCAAACACAAGGAAAAGAAGAAAGATTCAACGGCTCATTTACGAGAGAGTGTTTGAAATATCATAAGATAAAAGACCAAACAGATGCCTCAAAAATTTTTGAAGAATACAGGGATTTTTACAACAATATACGGCCTCATATGTCGTTGAATTTAGAAGTACCTTCTTCAAGATATACACCCAGCACAAGAAAATACTCTTCTAAAATATCAGAGTGGGAGTATACCGATGATTTGAAAGTGCACAAGGTAAAAGCAACGGGATACATAACAATTCGCGGGCAAGGATACTTTTTAAGTGAAGCGTTTGGAAACAAAGAGATCGCTTTCCGTGAATCAAGTAAAGGTGCGCATTTGATAAATTTGTATTTCAGACAATTCCGCATAGGGCAAATTGATATTAAAAAACGAGTTTTTACATTCAAGAGAGCCTATTTAATTCAAAATGATCCCCGGCAATCATGGTGATTAGACCAATAATTTTTCACTACAGCTTCGCTTTCGCTTCAAAATTATTGGTCGGAAAGTTGTAAACCATGTGTCTTCACAAATTGTAAATGATGTTGCCCTTGACATAATAATCGCCCCTACAACAATATCCCCGAATGGAATGAACAAAAAACGATCCATATCATTCGTAGGGGCGATTCACGAATCGCCCGAATGAAATGCCGTCGGCATTAAATGCGGCACAGCCGCCCGAAATGTTTGCCGAGGCAAACATGAAATGATATTCGTTTTAACGAATATCGTTATTTGGATATATACGGCACCACCCTGAATGAAATAAACAAAAAAATATTTCCGAAGGAAATATGCACCCCTTGCCTGCGGTTGGGCGCAGGCGGGGTGCTGTCACGTTTAATTACGAACATTGCAGCACGTCCGAATTAAATGAGAGAAAAAAACAAACCTCCCACAATGAATGGGAGGCTTGCAAGATCAATTTTTATTCCGCAACCTCTGCGTTTGCTTCCTTGAGTGCGGAGAGGTATTCTGCGGGATTTTCAGGTCTTCCGTCACATCTTACCTCAAAATGCAGGTGCGAGGCGTCGGAAAGCTCAACGAGTGTTGTTTCGCCGACACAGCCGAGCGCATCACCCGCATCCACCTTAACACCCGCTTTTATGCCTTCGGCAAGCTGTTCGTTAAGATTCTGATAGCATGATATCAGTCCGTCTCCGTGATCGACCGTAACCGTCATTCCCATCATCGGATCGTTGTAAACTTCCTTTACAACGCCGTCTGTGAAGCTGTAAACGGGCATACCGGGCTCAGCGTAAATATCAACGCCTGTATGAGAGCGGTAATCGTTCATCGTTGCCGAGTATATGGGAAGATCAACGGAATAGCTTTTGATAACATTTCCTTCCGTGGGCATCACGTAAACACGGGGCATTGACACAGGCTCATCCTCGACGGGAACATCAACATCCGCAGGCTTTTCGGTGAAGATGACCGTTTCGGGGGGCTTTGTTTCGTCGGGAATGATAACAGGCACTCTCGTTGTCACGGGCGGTCTTGTTTCATTTTTGTGCGCTGTCGTCACGGCACTGTCCGTTACGACGGGCGGATTCTGCTTGTCACGTCGCTTATTCACGGCGGTTATTACGGAAAAGACCATAATAAGGACAAGCATTGCGGCAAGCACAACGTACAGCGTTCTTGCCTGCTTTTCAAGGTTTCTTTTTTCTTCCATATGCATTTCTCCGTTTTGTGTATTTGCCCTTGCGGGCTGTATGAAATATTTTCACCACATAACGGCGTTTTATACACACGAGCAGATTTTATCTGCAAATATCAGCGAAAGGATAAATCAAAATGAGCGAAGAAGTTAAAAAAGGCGGTATATCCGTCGATATTGAACACATTTTTCCCATCATTAAAAAATGGCTGTACTCCGAAAAGGAGATATTTCTGCGTGAGATCGTTTCAAACGCATCGGATGCCGTGACAAAGCTCAAGAGGCTTTCCTCCCTCGGTCAGACGGATATCTCCGAGGATGATTACAGGATCACCGTAACACTTGACAAGGGTGAGGGCACGCTCACTGTTTCCGATAACGGTATCGGCATGACGAAGGATGAGCTTGAAAGATATCTCTGCCAGATAGCTCTTTCGGGTGCGGTCGAATTTATACAGAAGTACGAAAACAGCGAGAGCGAATCTTCAAGCGAGGGTATAATCGGTCATTTCGGACTCGGATTTTATTCCTCTTTCATGGTCAGCGACACTGTAACGGTACAGACAAAGTCATACACGGACACCCCCGCCGTAAAGTGGGTATGTACATCTGACGGTGAATATGAGCTTTATGACGGCGAGCGTGAGGAAAGAGGAACGGACGTTATAATGAAGATATCGTCCGAGGAAGCAGAGTATCTCACCGAGGGTAAAATACGTGAGATCCTTTCAAAATACTGTTCGTTTATGCCCGTTCCTGTCTATTTCGTCATCGTTGGCGAGGAAAAAGAGGAAAATGAGCCTGTAAACGATACCCACCCCCTGTGGCAGAGGTCAGCTTCAGAATGTACGGAGGAAGAATACAAAACCTTCTACACAAAGGTATTCAACGATTACAAGGAGCCTTTGTTCCACATTCACATAAATGCAGATTATCCGCTTAATTTCAAGGGAATTTTGTACTTCCCCAGACTTAACCATGAGTATGATTCGCTTGAAGGACAGGTAAAACTGTACTATAATCAGGTATTTGTCGCTGACAACATCAAAGAGGTAATTCCGGAATACATGCTGATGCTCAAGGGTGTTTTAGACTGCCCCGAGCTTCCTTTGAACGTTTCCAGAAGCTACTTACAAAACAGCGGATACGTTTCCAAAATATCGGCGCATATCGTTAAAAAGGTTGCAGACAAGCTCAATTCAATGTTCAACAATGAACGTGAGGAATACGAAAAGCTGTGGGATGACCTTAAAATGTTCGTCGAATACAGCTCCATACGTGATAAAAAGTTCAATGACAGAGTGAAAAAATGCGTCATCTACAAGTCGGCAACAGAGGACGGAAAGTATTACACGCTGGAAGAGTATCTCGAATCCGCAAAGGAAAAGCACGAAAATACAGTCTACTATGCAACGGATGCAGTGGCTCAGGCACAGTATATTTCGATGTTCGACAAGGAAGGCATCAAGATAGTTCTGCTTGACCGTATGCTTGATACACAGTACATCCACACAGTTGAATCAAATAACAGCGATATCAAATTCATAAGAATCGATGCGGATGTTGCAGGTGCGCTCAAGGGTGAGGGAGAGGCACTTGAGGACGAAAAAATAACAGCTCTTTTCAAAAAAATAAGCGGAAATGAAGAACTGAAGGTGTCTTATGAATGTCTGAAGGACGAAAAAACGCCTGCTCTCATTAACGTGAATGAGCAGTCCCGCCGTTTCGAGGACATGATGAAAATGTATAAAATGGACGGTATGCCGGGTATGCCTACCGACATGACACTTATCATCAACACGAACAGCACGCTCATAAAGAAGCTCTCTGAAACAGCATCAAATGACGAAGCAAAGGCTGAAAAAATAGCAAAGCAGATATACACGCTCTCACTTATTGCGCAAAGACAGCTTACGGCTGAGGAATTAAGATCGTTCCTTGATGAAAGCTTCGATATGCTTCTCGATATTTAAATCAACAAACATACCGCCCATGTGGCGGTGCGCCCTATGCCCGTGGCGAACAACTTCACTGTGCATAGAACAACTTCACTTTTGCGTCAGCAAAAACTTCACAAAGCAGAAAAAGAGAGTTAATGGCAAAAAACCGTTAACTCTCTTCTTTTTTTATCGCCAGTTTCGCATTTGTTTTACAAATGCTTCGGGCTATGCCCATACCCCTATTTCAAATTCTCCGCTAAGAACATCACCCATTTTCAGGATGGTCCTTTGTTTTCACATTTTACGCTGCGGATCTTACGTCTGATACGCCGTCCTTGAGTATATCTGTAACATATTCAAGGCAGTTTCTCGATGCTTCGCTGTCGTCCTGGCCTGCTGTACCGCCGTGCGTTGTTTTCTGGATGCAGTAGCGTGAGCTGTCAAGCTCAAACACAGCGCCGAGGATTGATTCCGAATCAAGCGTTACCGTACCGTCGCCAAGCGTTGTTTTGAATTTATCGGCACCGAGTCTTGCACCCTTACCGCTGTAATAGATGGAAGATATAGTCTTCTGCGCCGTACCGATAACGAAATATGCGTTCTCAAAATCGAGTATCTGAGGATATACGTTGTTATAAAGATTACTTTGTACAGCCGCTGCCATATCGTATTTTGCGCCGTAAAGGTCTTTACAAAGCGTCTTATACTCTGCAAGGCTTGCGGGCTTATACATAAACGAGGGCTTAATAAGCATTGAAAGGCCCTTGTATTTCATCATGGGTGTCTTTTCGGCACTCTGTACAAACGGAAGAAGCTCAGCACAGGAAACGAGAGATGTGCGAAGCTCTCTGTCAAGTCCCAAGGGGCCGGAAACGAAATAATCCGCAACTTTAAGTAACATATCTTCTATTCCGTCAGCGACGGCATCGCTTGTAAGAAGATCCTTACCGAATGAAACATTGAGCATAGTTGCCGAGCCCATGTAAGGTGTACCGCATGAGATCATTTTATTTACCTTGTCAAAGCCGTACTTGCCGACGTAATTTGAAACGACAAGGCCGCCCATGCTGTGAGCAACGAAATCGACTTTATCAAAGCCTGATTCTTCAATAAAAGCATTGAGCTTTTCAGCGGCATCGACCGTGCTTTTTCTGAAATCGTAAGAGAAGAAATAAACCTCCCTGTCAGGGAACTGATCGCAAAGTGTGTCTACGATCGTTTTCGACGTATCAAACGTGCCGTATTCCCTTTTTGCGCCCTTTGCATTCATGTTTACGGGCGGAATAACGTGAAGGTCACCGTTTTTGACTATTTTCGCAAAAGACGAGATGAAGAACACGGAAGGGTCCCACACACGTGTGAAATCGTTGAATATCTTATCGGATGTAAAAAGTCTGCTGCCCATGATACCGGGAAGGTAAATTATCGGACAGTCGTCTTCTGCCGCAAACGCGGAAAACGGAAGGATAGCGGCAACCATGAGTACTGCGAGGATAGCTGATGCAAGTCGGAGAGCTTTTTTCATAACTTGAAATCCTTTCAGAAATTAATTTATTGAAAACTTTGCTTTTATTTCTTCGTTTGATTGATGACAGCCGTCTGTAATTCTTGTGATATTTTTTTTCAGATCATCATATGCTTCGTCCGTTTTGATGTCTTTACAGATCTCTGTAACCATTTTTTCGGATTCCGTGCATACGTATCCATACTGACTTTTCTCAAAATGGCTTTCGTTCATTGCATTAAGTATCTTTTTTGTGTCTTTTGACCTTGGCATTTCGGAAGCGCACACAAGTGCTGCGCACATTGTCTGCAGATTTCGTGCCTCCTCGGGAATATTGCCGAGGGTGTACATTTTACCGAGTATATCTGCGCTTTGTGCTTTTATTTCCCTTATTTTTTCACAGCAAAAGGTCACGATGTTTGCGCTCTTCATCGAAGCGACAAACGATTCCGTACGGTGCTTTGCATAGTAATCGTCAAGTGCGCTTTTGTATTTTATCATAGCACGTTTTTCCATCGCATTTTCCTTGTAGCGTCTGAGCCCCATAATGACAAGCCCTGACGATGCGCCGAGGAGCACGATGATAAGTGCGGGAAGCATCGCATCAAATTTAAATTTTTCCCCTAAAAATATTAAAATAATCGCACAAACAACACCGATAACACCGCCGTACAGGGAATATTTATAGCTCTCCGTACGGTATCTGTGTCTTCTCGGAGTGAAATCACACAATCTCGGTTCAAGCTCCTTCGGAACCTTGTGATGCAGATTGTCAAGTGCATCTAAAAATTCATCACACAATTTCACGGTCGTTTCAAGCGAAACGATACCGTCAAAGAAAGTGTTTGCGTTTTTCATTTTATTTTTACTCCAAAACCCTAATTAGCATAATATAATCAATTATATATTTTTTCGTCAAAATGTCAATAGATTATTTTTAAAAAAAGTATTGTTTGTAGACAAAAATGCGCAAAATCAAAGACGTTCCGATGCATATTCGTCATACGTCGTCGCCTTGTCGTAGAAGCTTCCGGGCGTAAGATCGATTATTCTGTTTGCTATAGTCTGCACGAACTGGTGGTCATGAGATGTAAACAGAACCGTCTGCGGGTATTTTATAAGTCCGTCGTTGAGTGCGGCAATTGATTCAAGGTCGAGATGGTTTGTAGGCTCATCAAGTATAAGCACATTTGCACCCGACAGCATCATTTTACAAAGCATACAGCGCACACGCTCACCACCGGAGAGGACACCGACGCTCTTGAGCGCCTCATCACCCGAGAAAAGCATTCTGCCCAGCCAGCTGCGCACGTCCGCTTCATATATAAGGTTACTGCAGTTTCGTATCCAATCGATAAGATTTTCAGTGTGTCCGTCAAAATATTCGGAGTTGTCCGACGGCATATATGCCTGTGTTGTCGTAACGCCCCATTTATACGTACCGGAATCGGGCTCAAGCTCGCCTGTGATTATCTTGAAAAGTGTCGTTATTGAAACGGGATCGCCGACAAATGCGACCTTTTCGCACGGACGGAGCGTGAAGCTGACGTTATCAAGCACCTTTTTGTCACCGACCGTCATAGAAATTCCGTCAACTGTGAGCATATCCTTGCCCGCTTCTCTGTCGGGCTTGAACGCCACGTACGGGAAACGGCGGGAGGAAACGGGCATTTCGGCAAAATCAAGGGAGTCAAGCAGTTTTTTTCTGCTCGTCGCCTGCTTCGATTTTGAAGCGTTTGCCGAGAAACGTGCAATAAATTCCTTAAGCTCTGCGGCTTTGAGCTCTGCCTTCTTGTTCTGCTCACGCATCTGTCTTTGGCGTATCTGTGTATATTCATACCAGAAGTCATATCCGCCGACTGTCATCGTTATCTTTCCGAAGTCAACGTCGACTGTGTGTGTGCAGACGTTATTGAGGAAGTGACGGTCATGCGATACAACGATAACGACGCTGTGCAGATCGATCAGAAATTCTTCAAGCCATGCGATCGTTTTAAGGTCAAGGTGGTTTGTAGGCTCATCCATCAGAAGTATATCGGGATTACCGAAAAGTGCCTGTGCAAGCAGTATTTTAACCTTCTGGTCACCGTTTAAGTCCTTCATCAAAGCGTAGTGAAGATCATTCGGTATACCGAGGGCGTTGAGCAGTATTTCCGCATCGCTTTCAGCGGAATATCCGTCAAGCTCCGCATATCTTGTTTCAAGCTCACAAAGGCGCATACCGTCTTCGTCCGTCATTTCTTCCTTTGCGTAAAGGGCTTCCTTTTCGTCTTCTATTTCGCAAAGCTCGGGATTGCCTTTAAGGACCGTTTTTATAACGGTGTATTCATCAAATGCAAAGTGGTCCTGCTTCAGAATTGAAATTCTTTCGCCGGGAGTGACTGATACTGTACCGCTTGACGGCTCAACCTCACCTGACAAGATCTTCAAAAATGTAGACTTTCCCGCACCGTTTGCGCCTATTATGCCATAGCAGTTGCCTTTCGTGAATACAAGGTCAGCACCCGAAAAAAGCACTCTGCCGCCATACTGTAAAGAAACATCGTTTGTTGATATCATTTTTATTTCCAAATCCTTTATTACATTATTACTCAATTATATTTTATCATACAATAAATGAAATGTCAAGGGCGCAGGGATGCGTTTGTACACACATAATGAATAAATGTTAAAATTTATTTTTGCCCTTGAAAAAAATTTTTCTCTGTGGTATTGTATAGACTGCAATATTTTTTCAGGAGGATGTTTTTTTGGAGTTTATAACAAGCAAAAGCAACCCTAAAGCAGTACAGGCATCAAAGCTTTTACAGAAAAAATACAGGGAAGAATACGGTGAATACACCGTATCGGGAAAGAAACTGACACAAGAAGCCGCACTGTGTAAAATGGAAGCAAAAAGAATTTTTGTCACAAAAAAATTTTTGGACAAAAATGAAGAATTTTGTAATGATATTTTCGAAAAAATTGGTCAATCTGCCGAAATTATTATGACAGAAGATGAAATTTTGAAAAAAATAAGCGGTGAAGAATCACCCGACGGCATACTGTGCATTTTCAAGTGTATTGACAAATCCGAAAAAATAGATAAAATATATAATAATACATTATGTGACGGCATAGTGGGCGGAGTCATCATTCTTGACAGCGTGCGCGATCCGGGAAACATAGGAACTATCATACGTACGGCGTACGCCCTCGGTACGGGACTCATAATCGCATCGCCCGACTGTGCGGATATTTACTCACCTAAGGTACAAAGAGGTGCTATGGGTGCTGCATTTTCCCAGCCGGTGCTTACGATGAAAACAGCTGATGCGATAAATCAGCTCAGACAATACGGCTTTTCCGTTTATGCAGCGGCACTTCATCATGACAGCATCGATATACGAAATGTCAAAGTGAGCAAAAAAACGGCATTCGTTATAGGAAACGAGGGAAACGGACTTTCCGAAGAAATAATAAACCTTTGCACAGGCTCTGTTATAATTCCCATAAAAGAGCATTCAGAGTCGCTTAATGCCGCCGTTGCATCGTCAATAATAATGTGGGAAATGGCAAAAAAGTAATAATAACGGATAAAAAATATTTCCGCAGGAAATATGTGCGCCTACGCCTGTGGCGGCTCGTGCCGAGCCGAGGGGGGCAGGCGGGCGCACCGTCACCATTTTCAATTTTCAATTTCTAATTTTTAATTTTCAATTTTTAATTTTCAATTATTTATTCCCCCGAATGAAACGAACGAAAATAATAAACAGAAAGGGACAGAAATGTCAAAACTTGTTATCATAGAGTCACCCGGTAAAGCGGGAACGATCAAAGGCTATCTCGGTTCGGGATATAAGGTCGTGGCATCGGTAGGCCACGTAAAGGACCTGCCCAAGAGCACACTGGGAGTTGACATAGAAAACGGCTTCAAAGCGAAATACGTTAATATCAGAGATAAAAGCGAGCTTATAAACAACCTTAAAAAGGAAGTAAAGCAGGCTGATGAAATATTCTTGGCAACGGACCCTGACCGTGAGGGTGAGGCGATCGCATGGCACCTTGCCACAGCACTTGAATGTGACGAGGCAAAAACGAGCCGTGTGACGTATAACGAGCTTACAAAGGAAGCCGTATGCCGTGCCATTGAAAATCCCGGCAAGATAAATATGGATCTTGTCGATTCACAGCAGGCAAGACGTATTCTTGACAGGATCGTGGGCTACAAGCTCAGTCCGTTTTTGTGGAAGACTGTCAAAAGCGGTCTTTCCGCAGGCCGTGTTCAGTCAGTTGCCACAAAAATAATCGTTGACAGAGAAAACGAGATAAGGGCATTTGTTCCCAAGGAATACTGGACTATTGAAAGTGAGCTTGAAACTGCTAAAAACGAAGTATTCAAGGCACGCTTTTTCGGCATAAACGGCGCAAAGACAGAGGTGACAAGTGCCGAAGAAGCACTTTCCGTTGAGGAAGGAAGCAAAAAAGAGGATTTTGTCGTATCGTCAGTCAAAAAGACTCTCAAATACAAGAACCCCCAGCCTCCGTTTATAACGTCAACGCTTCAGCAGGAAGCATCAAAGAAGCTCAATTTCCGTTCACAGAGGACTATGAAGGTCGCTCAGGAGCTTTACGAGGGTATCAACCTCGGTGCGGATCTCGGCGGTACACAGGGTATCATCACGTATATGAGAACGGACTCGCTCCGTATTTCAGACACGGCGCTTTCCGCCTTGCGTGAGCATATAGACCGTGAATACGGCAAAAAATACCTGCCCTCAAAGGCAAGAATATTCAAGGCTAAGGCGGGCGCACAGGACGCACACGAAGCTATCCGTCCGTCGTCGCTCGAATTTCCCCCGAAGCTCATAAAAGATAAGCTTTCAGCAGATCAGTACCGTCTTTACAAGCTCATATGGGACAGATTTGTTGCAAGCCAGATGTCACCTGCTGAGCTTGACACGGTAAGCCTTGATATAAACGCCGGTATGTATACGTACCGTGCAAGCGGTTACACCGTTAAATTCAAGGGTTATATGGCTGTTTACGAGGAAACAGAGGACAGCGTTGACGAGGAAAGAGGCATAAAGCTCCCCGAGGTAAACGAGGGCGACAGCATGAAGCTTCTTGACCTTGCAAAAAAACAGCATTTTACGGAGCCTCCGGCAAGATTTACCGAAGCTTCGCTTATCAAACAGCTTGAAGAAATGGGAATAGGACGTCCGAGTACGTTCACACCCATCATCACAACGATCGTTGCAAGAAACTACGTCAAGCGCTCGGGTAAATCTCTTGCGCCCACATCGCTCGGTGAAGTGACAACACAGCTTATGACGGACTTTTTCTCTGATATCGTTGACTATAAATTCACAGCAAATATGGAAAACTCTCTTGACAACATTTCGCACGGCACAGAAACGCTTCAGGATGTTTTAGGCGATTTCTGGAAGGGCTTCAGCGTAACGCTTGAAAAGGCAGAAGAGACCGTCAAGGGTAAAAAATACAAGTATGCAGATGAAGAAACCGATATCATCTGCGAAAAATGCGGTGCAACGATGGTTATAAAATCGGGCAGATACGGCGATTTTGCCGCATGTCCCAATTATCCGTCATGTAAAAACACAAAGAAGATAGATAAAAACGGCAACGTCATACCCGAAAAAGAAAAAACGCCCATTGTCAAGACCGACATGAAGTGTGAAAAGTGCGGCGGTATGATGGTCATAAGAAGCGGCCCTTACGGTGAGTTTTACGCTTGCGAAAACTTCCCCACGTGTAAAAACACGCTTCAGAAGACTGAGCCGACAGGTGCTGCCTGCCCCAAGTGCGGAGGCAGCGTTGTAAAGAAAAAGCACGGACGCCGTGAGTATTATGCGTGTGCAAACGCACCGACATGCGACTTTACGACATCGCACGCACCGTCCAAGGAAAAATGTCCGAAGTGCGGTTCATCAATGTTCACCAAAAAATCGGGTGAGAATATATGTCTGAACGAAAAATGCCGGTGAACCGTTCGTATGTAAACGTAATCGGCGCAGGGCTTGCAGGATGCGAGGCGGCATATCAGATAGCAAAAAGAGGCGTTAAAGTAAGGCTTTTTGAGATGAAGCCCGAAAAAAAGTCGCCCGCACACAAAAGCGACTTATTTGCGGAGCTTGTTTGCTCAAACTCCCTGCGCTCTCATCAGATATTCAACGCTGTCGGACTTCTGAAAGAAGAAATGCGCCGTCTTGACTCGCTTATAATGCGTGCGGCTGATGAAACAGCCGTGCCCGCAGGCGCATCGCTTGCCGTTGACAGAGATAAATTTTCCCGATATATAACGAACGAAATAAAAAATAACGAAAATATTGAGGTCATATCAGGTGAGGTCACGGAAATTCCCGATGATGAAATAACCGTTATTGCAACGGGGCCCTTGACATCCGATGCTTTGAGTGAGAAAATAAAAGCGCTTGCAGGCGAGGGACTTCACTTCTTCGATGCCGCCGCACCCATCGTGTCGGCGGAGAGCATCGACCGTGACATTACCTTTGAGCAGTCACGTTACGATAAAGGCGAGGCGGCGTATATAAATTGCCCGATGACACGTGAAGAATATGAATCATTTTACAACGCCTTAATAACCGCTGATACAGCAGAGCTTCACGGATTTGAAAAAGAACCGAATGTATTTGAAGGCTGTATGCCTGTCGAGGTCATGGCAAAAAGAGGATTTGAAACGCTTTTGTTCGGCCCGATGAAGCCTGTAGGACTGACTGATCCGAAAACGGGAAAAGAGCCGTATGCGGCAGTTCAGCTCCGTGCTGAAAATCTTGAAAAAACGATGTACAACATCGTCGGATTTCAGACACATCTGACGTTTGGTGAGCAAAAAAGGGTGTTTTCAATGATACCCGGCTTGCAAAATTCCGAGTTTTTACGCTACGGCGTGATGCACAGAAACACGTACATCAATTCCCCCGGCTTCCTTGATGAAGCTTATATGGTTAAAAACACCCCCGGACTGTTCTTTGCAGGACAGATAACAGGTGTTGAGGGGTATGTTGAGTCATCGGCATCGGGACTTCTGTGCGGAATAAATGCCGCAAGATTTGCAAAAGGCGAAGAACCGTTTATATTTTCCGATGTATCTGTCATAGGTTCAATGGCGAAGTACGTTTCGGGATATAACGGCGCCGATTTCCAACCGATGAACGCCAATTTCGGCATAATCGCCCCGCCCGACAGAAAAGTAAAGGGCGGTAAGCGCGGCAGATACGATTATTATGCAACACGTGCTGTAGAATATATAGATTCTTTAAAGGATTTAATTCCTTAAACCGTGATCGCCGCAGGCGATTGCTTCACAGTGCGTAAGCACTGCTTCATACAGCGCAGCTGTGCTTCATATCACGAGCGTGCGAGTGATGCTTCATTAAAAATGCGGTAATTAAAAATTGATTTAAAACGGCGGGAGCAAGCCACCGCCCTACTCGAATTGAATGAAAAAAACATATTTCCGCAAGGAAATATGCGCGCTAACACCCGAGGCAATTTGCTTCGCAAATTGTGGGGGGCGGGTGTGCGCGCCGTCACCACACCGTTTTCAACTTTCAATTATCAACTTTCAACTATTTATTATTTTCTCAAATAAAACGAACGAAAATGGGATTCAAACGGACCGCCGAGGACGTCGGTCCCTACAATACACCCAGAATAAAACGAACAGGCAAAAGGTATGTACAACGAAAATTTAAACGATCTTTACAAAACGTGTGGGTACACGTTTAAAAAAAACGAATATCTTTCGCTTGCGCTCACACACTCGTCATTTGCCAATGAAAGCAAAAAGTCAAAGACGGAATGTAACGAAAGACTTGAATTTTTCGGTGATTCCGTACTCAGTATTCTTGTAAGCGAATATATGTTTTTCAAATATCCCGACCTGCCGGAGGGTGAGCTTACACGCACGAGGGCATCTGTGGTATGTGAGGAAACGCTGTTTGCGCTTGCCGAAAAGATAGACCTTTGCTCTCATATTAAATTGGGCAAGGGTGAGGAGCAAAACGGCGGACGTCACAGAAAATCGATTTTAGCCGATGCGTTTGAGGCATTTCTTGCCGCCGTATACATTGACGGCGGACGTGATGCGGCGGAGAAGTTTTTATACCCGCTTATAATTCCCGAAATCGAAAAGCATATCGAGCCGGGAAGCAACATCGATTACAAAACGGTTTTACAGCAGTTCGTGCAGGGCTCTCCCGATGCGGTGCTTGAATACGTCGTAACAGGCGAGGAAGGCCCGCACCACGACAAAGTATTTTACGTTGATGCAATACTCGACGGTGCGGTCGTAGGCAAAGGAACAGGCAAATCAAAAAGACGTGCAGAGCAACAGGCGGCGCAAAATACGCTCATACTGTTCGGCGTTATAAAAGAATGAAGCACGTAAATATACCGATCTTCATTCCGCATTTGGGATGCCCGAATGACTGCGTTTTCTGCAATCAAAGAAAAATAACGAAAACTGCCGGATTTGATCCCGATACGGTCATACCGCAGATCGAGGCGGTTTTGAAAACCACCGAGGGTACACAGCGTGAAATTGCATTTTTCGGCGGCTCGTTCACGGGCATTGACCGTGAGCTTATGTTAAAGCTCTTACAGATCGGAAATTCTTACATTAAAAACGGCGATGTGACGGCTTTGCGCTGTTCCACACGTCCCGACTATATCAATGACGAAATACTTGATATACTGAAATTTTACGGCATGAAAACCGTTGAGCTTGGCATACAAAGCACCGATGACAACGTGCTTAAAGCGTGCAAAAGAGGCCACACGAAAGAACAGTCAATGACTGCCATGAAGGCTGTAAAATCCCACGGTTTTGATCTTATCGGGCAGATGATGACATCTTTGCCGTCATCAAGCCCCGAAAGTGAAGTCAAAACTGCAGAGGATATCTGCGCATGCCGTGCCGACGGGGCAAGAATTTACCCGACTGTGGTGTTTTGCGACACCGCCCTTGCCGAAATGACACAAAAAGGACTTTATATTCCGAGCAGTAAAAACGAGATAATACAAAGGGCAAAGGAAGTAAAAAAGGTTTTTATTAAAAACGGCGTGCCCGTTATAAGGCTCGGACTTCAGGCGCAGGACAATTTGGGCTCTGACGGCGATATTTTCGCAGGGCAGTATGACCCCTCGGCAGGACTTGCCGTTGACTGTGCCATTTATCTTGAAAAAACAGAAGAACTGCTGATACCGCATATTGAAACGCTTAAAAACGCATTTGTAACATTATACGTTGCAAAGGGCTTTACATCGGCAGCAGTAGGCATAAATAAAACAAACAAAGAAGCACTTATAAAAAAATACGGCATATACAGAATAAAGGTCATAGAGGATGAAAATTTGATTCCTTACGAAATAAAAATAAAAGTTGTGCCCGACACAAGGAGGTGACGGTGTGTATTTAAAGTCAATAGAGCTTCAGGGGTTCAAATCATTCCCCGATAAAACAACTCTTTCGTTTAACGAGGGTATCACCGTCATTATCGGACCCAACGGAAGCGGTAAATCGAATATTGCGGACGCTATGCGCTGGGTGCTCGGTGAGGTTTCCTCACGTAATATCCGAGGCACAAAGATGGAGGACGTCATCTTCGGCGGATGCGAAAGCAGAAAGCCCGGCAGCTTTGCACAGGTAACGCTGTGCCTTGACAATTCATCCCCCGTCGGACGCCTTAACATCGATTACGATACAGTTACCGTCACAAGAAGATATTTCAAGGGCGGTACGAGCGACTATCTTATAAACGGCAAGGCATGCAGGCTTAAGGACATACACAAGCTTTTCATGAACACGGGTATCGGCCGTGAGGGATATTCCGTCATCGGTCAGGGCAAGATCGCCGAGATAGTTTCAAGAAAAAGCGAGGAAAGAAGAAGCGTATTTGAAGAAGCCGCAGGCATTTCAAAATACAAATTTTCAAAGAATGAAAGTGCCAAGAAGCTCGAACAAACAGAAGATAATCTTTCCCGTGTGCTTGACATTTTAGGTGAGCTTGAGGGACGTGTCGGCCCGCTTGAAAAGGAAGCGGAAAAGGCTAAAAAATATCTCGTGCTTGCAGAGGAAAAAAAGTCGCTTGATATTGCCGTATGGCTTTACGATATGACACTTCTTGCAGAGGAGATAAAAAAATTCCGAGGCACATATGAGCTTTATAAAACAGAGCTTGAGCTGACAGACGGTGAGCTTTCCGCACTTGAAGCAAAAACGGAGAGCTTAATGGCTGAAAGCATTGAGCTGAAGCGTGCGCAGGAAGCGGAAAATAAGCTTTTATCCGACAAGACAGAGGAAAAATTCAGAAAAAGCAACGCAAAGAGCATGGCGCTTAAAGAAATAGAACATCTTAAAAGCGATATTCTGACCGCCGAGGAAACAATAAAAGCGTTGGGAGATGAATTCAGTGAGCTCAGCACAAAGATAAAAGAAAAGCTGGATATATCAAATGCACTTGCAAAAACGGCAGAGGAGCTGAGGACACAGCACACAGATGCCGTCACCTCTCACACGAAAATAACCGAAAGCCTTGAAAAAATGAGCTTGCTTGCAGATGATATCATAGAGCGCTCCGAAAAGCTGAAGGAAAAAATGACGGATATCCGCATAAAGCTTTCCGTTGCCGACACGGGCGACGGCGAGGATGTTGTTAAGGATACGGCACTTGACGAGGAAATTTCGCAAAGGCAGGAAAACCTGAAGCTCATAGAATCACGTGCGGAAAAGGCTGAAGACGAAATTAAAAAGTATGACGAAAAATTCACATCAGCGGTAACACGTGCGGACGAAGCGAAAAAAGAAGCGGAAAATGCGGAAAAGGAAGCCGCAAAGCTCAGAGAACAGATAAATGAGATATATATCGACATTTCCTCCAAAACGCACAGAATAGAAAATCTCAAAAGAATGGAGGAGCTTCTTGAAGGCTACTCCCACAGCGTGCGCTTCATCGTCGAGGAATATAAAAAGGGCAACATCAGGACACGTGACGGCGGTGTATGCGGTGAGATATACGGCCCCGTTTCACGTCTTATAAAGGTCGGAAACGCATATGCCACGGCAATTGAAACCGCACTCGGCGCATCGATGCAGAATATCGTGTGTAAGGACGATGCATCTGCAAAGGATGCCATCCGCCATTTGCAAAAGCACGGTGCGGGACGTGCGACATTCTACCCCGTTTCAACGATAAAGCCGATGTATCTTTCGTATAACGAAAATGAGCTTTCAAAAAACGACGGTTACATAGGTGTTGCATCGTCGCTTGTATCGAGCGACGAAAAATTCAAGGGAATAATCGGAAATCTGCTTGGCAGAACGGTCGTTTTTGAAAATATGGACAAGGCTTCCGTATTTGCAAAAAAATATGACCATAAGATAAGGATAGTCACCCTTGACGGTCAGCTCATAAACGCAGGCGGCTCGTATACGGGCGGTTCTGCCCGCAACGACAGCGGAATGCTGTCAAGAAACACACAGATAGATACACTTACAAAGCAGATAAACGACGGCAAGGGCAAGATGGAAGCCTTGAAAAAACAGCTTGCAGAAGCAACGGAAAGCATAAAAGCACTTGAAGCTGCCGCAGCCGATGCAAATGAAAAGGCATCTATCATAAACACGCTTCTGAATGCCGAAAATACACAGCTTCAGATACTTAAAACGCAGATAAGTAAGGATTTTGACCGACTTGAAGAATTAAAAGCGGAGAAAAATGATATCGGCAAGCGTGCTGAGCGCAGAAAGCTTGAAAAGGAAGCACTGGAAAATGAGCTTGCATCGCTTCAAAAACAGCTTGAAGAGCTTGCAGTTTCCCTTGAAAATACAGAAAACGATATAAAAAACGGCAACGTAAAACAGGAGGAGCTGCGCACGCAGATCGCATCGCTTGACATAAAAATTGCTGAAAATGCAAAGGAAAAGGAAGCAGCAGACACAGCAGGGGCTGAGCTTACGGAAAGAATAAACGATGTAAGGGAAAGAAAGCAAACAGCGGAAGGAAGGCTGTCATCCTTTAAAAACAAGTTTGAAGAAAACATAAGGACAGCTGAGGATTCCTCAAGCACCGCTGATGCGCTGGAGGACGAAATAACGGCGATAAAAGCACGTATCGAGTCACTTTCGGTGCAGTCGCTTTCGGTCGAAGGCGCACTGAACTCATCCCGTGCGGCTGAAAAGGAAAAGGCGCACAAAAAGGAGCTTATGTTCCGTGAGTTTACAACGGCTGAAAACAAGCTGAACAGCTCCGAGGAAAAGCGTGAAAAGCTGACACAGTCGCTCAAAGAGGAATATGACCTTACGTATTCCGAGGCAAAGGAAAAGACAAGCGACATAACCGTTACACCGCAGACGAGGGGTGAGCATGTAAAACGCCAGACAGAGCTTAAAAACAAGCTCCGTGCCCTCGGACACGTAAATGTCAATGCGGCTGAGGAATACAAGGAAGTCAAGGAAAGATACGATTTCATGACCGCACAGACGGAGGACCTGAAGGCGGCAAAGACAGAGCTTGAGGAGATAATCTACAAGCTTGACGAGGAAATGAAATCAAGCTTCTCCGAGGCAATAGAAGAAATAAACGTCTGCTTCGGACGTGTGTTTACGCACCTGTTCGGCGGCGGACATGCTGAAATAAAGATCGCAGAGCCCGATAATATTTTAGAGTCGGGAATCGATATTAACGTAGCGCCCCCCGGAAAGATAGTAAAGAGTCTTTCGCTTTTGTCCGGCGGTGAGCAGTCATTTGTCGCAATTGCGCTTTATTTCGCACTTCTTGAGGTCAACCCCACACCGTTCATACTGCTTGACGAGATAGAAGCCGCCCTCGACGAGGTGAACGTAGACCGTTTTGCCGATTATCTTACGGTAAACAAGGCAAAAACGCAGTTTATTCTCATTTCCCACAGACGTGGTACAATGGAAGCGGCTGACCGTCTTTACGGTGTAACGATGCCCACAAAGGGTATATCAAAAATTCTTTCGGTCGATATCGGAGAGATCGAACAGAAGATCGGTAAGCTCGACTGATAAAGAAAGGAACACATTAAAATGGCATTTTTCGATAAACTTAAAGCAGGTCTTGCAAAGACCAAGGACGCACTGCTCGGCAAGGTAAAGGACCTTTTCATCAACATGAGAGAGGTTGACGAGGATCTTTTTGATGAGCTTGAGGAAATACTCATAACAGCCGATGTCGGCGTTGCGGGCACAGAAAAGATACTTGAAAAGCTCCGTTACATCGTAAAGGCTGAAAAAATAACGGACAGCGAAAGAGTGTATGACGAGCTGAAAAAGATAATTGCAGAGATGATAGGCGACGGTGACGGACTTGACCTTTCGACAACTCCCTCTGTTATACTCGTTATAGGTGTAAACGGAGTAGGTAAGACGACATCTATTGCAAAAATTGCAAACAATCTCAAATCCGAGGGTAAAAAGGTCGTTTTGGCGGCGGCGGATACGTTCCGTGCAGCGGCAATTGACCAGCTTCAGATCTGGGCTGACAGAATAGGTGTCGATATAATCAAGCATAATGAGGGCTCCGACCCTGCGGCAGTCGTGTATGACGCTGTAAACGCCGCAAAGGCAAAGCGTGCCGACGTGCTTATCGTTGACACGGCAGGACGTCTTCACAACAAGAAAAATCTTATGGATGAGCTTGCGAAGATAAATCGTGTTATCTCACGTGAAGCACCCGACTCATCACGTGAAACGCTTCTTGTGCTTGATGCCACAACAGGACAGAATGCGATAATTCAGGCAAAGGAATTCAAAAACGCCGCAGATATCACAGGTCTTGTGCTTACAAAGCTTGACGGCACGGCAAAGGGCGGTATCGTAATTTCCATCAAAGAGGAGCTCGGCATCCCCGTCAAGTACATCGGTGTCGGTGAAAAGGCAGACGATATGCAGCCGTTTGTAGCAGAAGATTTTGTAAGGGCTTTGTTTGAATGATGGAATTTGTACTTGCTTCAAACAATAAGAAAAAAATAAAGGAGCTTTACGATATCTTATCGGAAAAGCTTCCCGATATAAAAATACTATCGCTTGCCGATATAGGCTACACGGATGAAATAATCGAGGACGGCAAAACATTTGCCGAAAATGCAAAAATAAAGGCATCAGTGCCTGCGGGTCTTGGATATATCGGAATTGCCGATGATTCGGGGCTTTGTGTCGATCATTTGAACGGTGAACCCGGCATTTACTCCGCACGTTATTCGGGGGCAGGCGACAGGGCAAATAATATAAAGCTTTTGGAAAACTTAAAGGGTGTGCCGTTTGACGGGCGCACAGCGCATTTTACATGCGCCATCTGCTGTGTTTTCCCCGACGGCCGTGTAATTGAAGCCGAGGGACGGGCAGAAGGAATAATACTTGAAGAGGAAAGGGGCGACGGCGGCTTCGGATACGATCCGTTATTCTACTTCCCCGCACTTTCCAAAACATTTTCAGAGCTTTCAGCTGAAGAAAAAAATAAAATAAGCCACAGGGCAAACGCACTTAAAGAGTTTGCGGAAAAAATAGGAGAATTATGTTAACATCAAAGCAAAGGGCATTTTTAAGGGCTAAAGCACAGCCGCTTGCCCCCATTTTTCAGATAGGTAAAAACGAGATCGGCGAAAACATGATAAAGCAGATATCAGATGCGCTTACAGCGCATGAGCTTGTGAAGATACACGTGCTTGAAAATTCCCCCTACATGGCAAGGGAAGCCTGCGATATAATCTGTGAGGCAACAGGTGCCGACGGTGTTTCCGTTCTCGGCGCAAAGTTTGTTATCTACCGTGAAACACAGGACAAAAAGCGCCGTGAAACACGCATAATACTTCCCAAATGAGGAAGAAACGGATAGGCATCTACGGCGGAACATTTGCCCCGCCGCACAACGGCCACGTAAAGGCGGCACGCCATTTTATAAAATGTGCAAGACTTGATGAGCTGTTAATTACCGTCACTTATACCCCTCCGCACAAGCAGGTCAGAGGCGATGACGATCCCGACATGAGGCTTGAGATGGCACGTCTTGCCTTCGGAAAGATAAAAAAAGCTACGGTTTCCGATTATGAGATAGAAAAAGAAGGGGTAAGCTATACAAAGGACACGCTTCGCCACTTCAAAACGGAGGATAATGAGCTTTTCTTACTCGTCGGCGACGATATGTTTTTAACGCTTGATGAGTGGAAGGGTCCTTATGAAATATTCTCCCTTTGTACCGTTGTATGCTTTCCGAGAGATGACGGCGGCGAGATCCTGCAGAGGATAAACGAAAAAAAAGCGGAATACGAAAAAAGGTTTTCCGCACGCATCATGACACCCGTCTATCCGCCTTACGAAATGTCGTCAACAGAGATCAGAAATGACGTAAAAAACGGAAGGAATATATCAAAAAAAGTATCGAAAGAAGTACTTGAATATATAAACGAACATGGACTTTACAGAACTTGATTATATAAATGAGCTTCATAAAACAGCATCACGTGAGCTGTCGGAAAAAAGACTTTCTCACGTTGTGTCCGTTGCAAAAACAGCGTATGAAATATGTCAGATTTTAAATCTTTCGTATAAAGAAACACGAAAAACAGTCACAGCATCTTATTTACACGATATAACTAAGGAAAAAACTAAATCTGAACATTTTCAGATTTGTGAAAGAAACGGAATCGTTTTAAGTGACGATGATAAACGTGCAGATGAGGTACTGCATCAGATAACGGGCGCACCGTACGCACGTGAGCTGTTGAAGGGGGCTGTGTGCCCCACGGTATACGGTGCAATTTCCCGTCACTGCACAGGGGAAGCCGGTATGAGCATTTACGAAAAGATCGTATTTTTGGCTGATTATATTGAGCCGAAACGGAAAAATGAACACTGCCGTGCCTTAAATCACTTCTTTTTTAACGAATGTTATGACGGAAATATGCAAAAACATCTTGACAAAGCCGTGCTTATGGCTTACGATAATACTATAAGCTTTCTTAGTAAGAAGGGCGGATTCATTCACCCTGCAACTCTGCGCGGGCGTGATGACATGATAAAGATACAAAACCCCGAAAGGAAAATATAAATATGGAAAATCTGTTTGAAAACATCAGCGAAAATGATCTTCAGATAGTTCCCGAAGATCTGACAGGTGCAGAACCGAAAAAAATAGCGGATAAGATAGTAAATATACTTGACGTTAAAAAGGGCGGAGATATAAAGCTGCTTGAAGTACATTCACGCACGGTAATTGCCGACTATTTCGTTATCTGCACGGCAAATTCCACAACGCAGGTAAAGTCGCTTGCCGATGAGCTTGAATATCAGATGACACTCTGCAACACTCCCCCCGCACATACAGACGGCATGGGCAGAGGCGAATGGTCGGTGCTTGATTTTTCATCGGTCATCGTACACATATTCATCAAATCAGCAAGAGAATTTTATAAGCTTGATAAGCTTTGGGGTGACACTACCGAGCTTGCAATAAACAGCGAAGAATAACCTAAGGAAGGTAAAAATAATGAAATACGATTACACAGGTATTGAGAAAAAATGGCAGGACAGATGGGAAGAAAACCACGCTTTTGAAGCGAAGAACGATTATACGCTTCCCAAATATTATGCGCTTATCGAGTTCCCCTATCCGTCGGGACAGGGCCTTCACATAGGACATCCCCGTCCTTACACGGCGCTTGACATCGTTTCACGTAAAAAGCGTATGCAGGGCTACAATGTTCTTTTCCCGATGGGCTGGGACGCTTTCGGTCTGCCGACTGAAAACTACGCTATCAAAAACAAGATCCACCCTGCAAAGGTTACGGAAGTAAACGTCGCAAAATTCAAAAAGCAGCTTAAAATGCTCGGTCTTTCCTTTGACTGGTCACGTGAGATCGACACAACAGACCCGAACTACGTAAAATGGACACAGTGGATATTCCTCCAGCTTTATAAAAAGGGCTTGGCTTACAAAAAGGAAATGTCCGTTAACTTCTGTACATCATGTAAGGTAGTTTTGGCAAACGAAGAGGTTGTAAACGGCGTTTGTGAGCGTTGCGGATCTGAAGTAATCAGAAAGGTCAAGAGTCAGTGGATGCTCAAAATTACTGAGTATGCAGACAGACTCATTGACGACCTTGAAGGACTTGACTTTATTGAAAGAGTAAAGACACAGGAGATCAACTGGATAGGACGCTCCTACGGTGCGGAGGTCAAGTTTGAAACAACAGAGGGCGATACGATAACGGTCTATACAACACGCCCCGACACGCTTTTCGGTGCAACTTATATGGTTATCGCACCTGAACACGCACTCGTTGAAAAGTGGAAGTCCTCGCTTAAAAACTACGATGATATCATCAAATACAAGGAAGATGCCGCAAAGAAGTCCGACTTTGAAAGAACAGAGCTTGTAAAGGACAAAACAGGTGTTATGCTTGACGGTGTCAAGGCAATTAACCCCGTAAACGGCAAGGAAATTCCGATATTCGTTTCCGACTACGTGCTTGCTACATACGGCACGGGCGCTATCATGGCTGTTCCCGCACATGACACACGTGACTGGGATTTTGCAAAGAAATTCGACCTTCCCATAATTGAGGTCGTTGCAGGCGGTGACGTTCAGAACGAAGCGTTCACAGACGTTGAAACAGGCACAATGGTCAACTCCGGATTCCTTGACGGCTTGCAGGTAGCAGAAGCAAAGGAAGCAATAATCAAGTTCTTGACAGAAAAAGGCATAGGCGAAAAGAAGACTAACTATAAGCTCCGTGACTGGGTATTCTCCCGTCAGAGATATTGGGGTGAGCCCGTGCCGCTTGTATACTGTGAAAAGTGCGGCTGGGTGCCGATCCCCGAGGATCAGCTTCCCTTAACGCTTCCCGATGTTGAAGCGTATGAGCCTACGGACACAGGCGAATCCCCCTTGGCAAAGGCGACGGATTGGGTAAACACAACGTGCCCCGCTTGCGGCGGACACGCAACGAGAGAAACAGACACAATGCCTAACTGGGCAGGCTCATCATGGTACTTCTTACGCTACTGCGATCCGAAGAACAACGATGCACTTGCCGCAAAGGAAGCGCTTGACTATTGGATGCCCGTTGACTGGTACAACGGCGGTATGGAGCATGTAACGCTTCACCTGCTTTATTCACGTTTCTGGGCAAAGTTCCTTTATGATATCGGCGTGCTTTCCTGCAAGGAGCCGTACAAGAAGCGTACAGCGCACGGCATGATCCTCGGCGAAAACGGCGAAAAGATGTCAAAGTCGAGAGGAAATGTTATCAATCCCGATGATATCGTAAGAGATTACGGCGCTGACTCACTCCGTCTTTACGAAATGTTTATAGGCGACTTTGAAAAGTCCGCACCCTGGTCACAGGCAAGCATCAAGGGTTGTAAGAGATTTTTGGAAAGAGTTGCATCCATCCCCGACATGGTCAAGGGTGAGGGCATAACACCGAAGCTTGAGGTATCGTTCCACAAGACGATAAAGAAGGTTACAGAGGATATCGACAATATGAAGTTCAATACGGCTATTGCCGCTATGATGAGCCTTTTGAATGAGATATCCGATAACGGTTCGCTTACAAAGGACGAAGCTATGACATTTGTAACACTTCTTTGCCCCTTTGCACCCCACCTTTGCGAGGAGCTTTGGGAATACTTCGGCGGCGAAGGCTTCTGCTCATATGCAAAGTGGCCCGAATTTGACGAAGCAAAGACAGTTGACAGCACAGTTGAGATAGGTGTTCAGGTCAACGGTAAAATGAGAGGAACTGTTACAATTCCGAAGGACTGCGATAAGGATACCGCTATGGCGGCAGTTATGGCAAACGAAAGAATTGCAGAGCTTATTACGGGTAAAACAGTAGTTAAGGAAATTTACGTACCCGGAAAAATATTCAACATCGTTGTAAAATAAGCATCTGTCACATTTTTGTCGCATTTTCTGAAAAAAATAGAAAAAAATACTTGACAATTTAGCGTTTTCGTTATATAATAATGCGCAGATGGTTTAAATGCGAAGGGAGGGAATGAAATGGCAGAAGTCAGAGTTAAAGAAAACGAAACACTTGACAGTGCTCTTCGCAGATTTAAAAGACAGTGTGCACGTTCAGGAGTTCTTACGGAGCTTCGCAAGAGGGAGCATTACGAAAAGCCCAGCGTAAAGCGTAAGAAGAAGTCCGAAGCGGCAAGAAAGCGCAAGTACAAGTAATTCGTACACCAAAGCTTTTAAACTTGAACTTAAAGCACTTATGGTACAAACGTATCATAAGTGCTTTTGCATTTTCAGGGTGTAACAAAAATAAAGCAAGATAATATAATAAAATTAATTGAACAGCCTTCCGTATGGGCGTGCATGCACGTCCGCAATAAACGCCTTCTCCAGCGGGAGAAGGGGGACCGCGATAGCGGTGGATGAGGTGTCAGATTAAATGTGTTTGAAACGGCGGGAGCAAAATCTCGCTGCGGCTCGGTCACGTTCGGGTTCTGACATGCCACCGGCATGTCATTCATTACCCTCACGCTGCTTCGCTACCCGCCCTACGGCACCACCACGAATTAAACGCCGTCCCCTACAACATCTATTATCTATTCTCTTTTCTCTATTATCTATTATCTATTATCTATTTTCCCCCTACAGGCACCACCACGAATATACAAACCGTAGGGGGCATTCACGAATGCACCGTATTAAACGCCTTCCGTAGGGGCGTGCATCGCACGTCCGCATTAAACGCCTTCCGTAGGGGACGACGTCCTCGACGTCCCGTATGAAACGAGAATAAATGGGTAAAAAAAACGGCGCCCTGCCCGCCCCCCTCGGCTCGGTACGAGCCGCCACGGGCATAGGGCGCACCGCCGTGGGCGGTATGTTTGTTGATTTTAATAAAGAAAAATGGGGTTGAAACGGACAATATGAAATTCTGTTCCTCCTTTCTCTTTAAAATTAAAATTACACTTCATCAGAACACAAACTCACGCAGAAGGAATTTTATAACCTATAATATGTAAAATAATCGTTAATTTATCTAACTGCCCCTTTTAAAAATAATACAAATATGGTATAGTTATGTAGAATGTATTTTTATGCTTTTTTCACGGTGCCGTAACACGGCGGCTTGCGTGCACCTGTATATATATTACGTTTTGCTGTCGGGAAACGGACTTTTTATGGAGAATATTATTATAAACGGCGGAAATAAGCTGTTCGGCGAAATAGAAGTCAGTGGAATGAAGAATGCCGCAGTAGGAGTTATTCTTTCCTGCTTGCTTGTAAAGGATACCTGTACGATCGAAAACCTGCCTAATATAAGCGATGTCAACGCATCGTTTGAGATACTTGAAAGCATGGGCGCTGTTGTTAAGCGTCTTTCAAAAACAACGATACAGGTAAACTGCACAAACTGCAAATGCGGTACTTCACCATATGAGCTTGTGCGCAAAATGCGTGCATCATATTATCTTATCGGTGCGGAGCTTGGAAGATTTCACCGTGCTTCTGTCGGATGCCCCGGCGGATGTGATTTCGGTGTGCGCCCCATTGACCAGCATATAAAGGGATTTGAAGCGCTCGGCGCAAAGGTAACGGTCGAGGGCGGTTACGTTGAAGCTGTTGCGGAAAACGGCATGATAGGCAATCAAGTGTATTTCGACGGTGTTTCCGTCGGCGCAACGATGAACATAATCATCGCCGCCGTGCTTGCACGAGGTACAACGGTTATTGAAAATGCCGCAAGGGAGCCTCATATAGTTGACCTTGCAAACTTCCTCAATACATGCGGTGCCAAGATAACAGGCGCAGGTACTGACGTTATAAAGATAAAGGGTGTTGAAGCCCTCCACGGCTGTACGTATGCAATAATCCCCGATATGATAGAGGCGGGCACGTTTATGATCGCTGCGGCGGCAACGGGCGGACGTCTTAAAATAAACAATGTAATTCCCAAGCACCTTGAATCCATAAGCGCAAAGCTTGAGGAAATGGGTGTCACTGTTGAGGAGCTTGACGATGCCGTTATCGTTTCACGTGACGGTGAGCTTACGAGTGTAAATATAAAAACTATGCCTTATCCCGGATTTCCCACGGATATGAATCCGCAGATGTGTGCACTTTTGTGCCTCGCCAGCGGTACGAGCAGACTTACGGAAAGCGTCTGGGATACGAGATTCCGCTATGTTGAGGAATTGAAGCGTATGGGCGCAAAAATAAAGGTTGACGGAAAGGTTGCTGTCGTGGACGGCCCCGTTACATTTTCCGCAGCCCCTGTAAGGGCAGTTGACCTGCGTGCAGGTGCGGCTGTCATCATCTCAGGTCTTGCCGCAAAGGGCAGAACCGTGATAGATGATATCTATCACATCAAGCGCGGATATGAAGACATTGTAGGTAAATTGAGAGAAGTCGGCGCAGACATAAAAGAAGTCACACGTCCCGACTCCGTTCATTTTGAAAAAGCAAACTGAATAAAATCCCCAAGAGTTCACCTCTTGGGGATTTTGTATATAATGTTATCCGCCATGCGGATAACATTTCATGTTTGCAAAGCAAACATTTAGGGCGGCACCGTCGCATTTCATGCCGAAGGCATTTCATTTTTAAATCCGTTTATGTTTGTTTCATTCGGGGTGGTGCCGTAGGGCGGGGTAGCGAAGCGGCGTGAGGGTAATGAATGACATGCCGGCGGCATGTCAGAACCCGAACGTGACCGAGCCGCAGCGAGATTTTGCTCCCGCCGTTTTAAAACCATTTAATTTGACACCTCATCCACCGCTATCGCGGTCCCCCTTCTCCCACTGGAGAAGGCGTTTAATACGGACGTGCGATGCACGCCCCTACGGTCTGTATATTCGGGGTGGCGCCTGTATATTTATTTTACTGTTTATTTTTTGCCGCCGTTGTAGAGCGTGTAGTACGTTCCGCCCTGTGCAATAAGGTCATCGTGCGTGCCGCGCTCGATTATTCTGCCCTTATCAAGCACCATGATAACGTCGGAATTCTGTACTGTTGAAAGTCTGTGTGCGATAACGAACACCGTTCTGCCCTTCATAAGACTGTCCATACCTGCGGCAACTATAGCTTCTGTTCTTGTGTCGATGCTCGACGTTGCCTCGTCAAGTATCAGAACAGGCGGGTCGGCAACTGCCGCACGTGCAATTGCGATAAGCTGTCTTTGCCCCTGCGAAAGGCTTGCTCCGTCTGCTGTCAGCATCGTGTTATAGCCTTGCGGCAGGTGGCTGATGAAGTAATCGGCATTGACAAGCTTTGCTGCGGCAACTATTTCTTCATCCGTTGCATCAAGTCTGCCGTAACGTATATTATCGGCAACAGTACCTGTGAAAAGGTGCGTTTCCTGAAGCACCACGCCGAGAGAACGGCGCAGATCAGCCTTCTTTATCTTATTTATATTGATACCGTCGTAACGTATTTTACCGTCCTGAATATCGTAAAATCTGTTGATAAGGTTCGTTATCGTCGTTTTACCTGCGCCCGTTGCGCCGACAAATGCGACCTTCTGACCGGGGCGTGCGTAAAGCTTGATATCGTGAAGCACCATTTTATCATCGGTATAACCGAAATCAACTCCGTCGAAGACGACATCGCCCGCAAGAGGTGTATAAGTTACCGTGCCGTCAGCCTGATGGGGATGGCGCCAAGCCCATTTGCCTGTGCGTTCCTCCGTTTCGACGATCTTACCGTTTTCTTCCTTGCAGTTTACGAGTGTTACATATCCCTCGTCATGCTCTGCAGGCTCATCAAGAACAGCAAAAATTCTTTCCGCACCGGCCATAGCCATGATTATGGAGTTTATCTGCTGTGATATCTGTGTTATCGGCATATTGAATGTTCTTGTGAACTGTAAAAA
The DNA here is from genome assembly GCA_045124505.1 of Eubacteriales bacterium. GTDB lineage: Bacteria > Bacillota > Clostridia > Oscillospirales > CAG-272 > RGIG7213. The sequence continues at coordinate 32,551 of JBGVLZ010000062.1, read as the reverse complement.
CGGAACGAGCGACTCTACACCGAATCCGCCGAAGCCGTTTATTGCCATGATACCGCCTATAATAGCGACAAGCACGTAATTGAGATAACCGAGGTTGCCCATGATAGGCATAACGATATTTGCAAAGCCGTTTGCGTTTTTCGTTGTTACATAAAGCTCATCGTTAAGGCGTTTGAACGTTTCAATTGCATCATCCTCATAATTGAAGACCTTAACGACCTTCTGACCGTCAGCCATTTCCTCGATATATCCGTTGACAGCACCGAGATTTTTCTGTGTTGCACGGAAGAATGTCGCACTTTTTCCGCCGAGTATTCTCGTGATAACAATAGCACCGAACACTACAAAAAGCGCAATAAGCGTAAGAAGCGGAGAAAGAATTATCATCGAAACAACGGACGATATTACCGTTGCGACGGACGATATCATATTCGGAATACTCTGGCTTATAAGCTGGCGGAGAGTATCCGTATCGTTTGTATAAACGCTCATTATATCGCCGTGTGATGTCTTATCAAAATATCTTATGGGGAGTCTCTGCATATGCTCAAACATTCTGTCACGTATCTTTTTAAGCGTGCCCTGACAGATATTTACCATAAGTCTGTTTGAGCCGAACACGGAAAGAACTCCAAGACCGTAAGCTATGGCTACCTTTGCAAGCTCTTTTGCAAGATCCGCATATGTCGGTGCCGTTTCGGGGTTTTCGAGCATAGGCTCAATAAAATCGGCAATAAGAGTTTTAAAGAACATCGTGCCGTATGCCGTTGTGACTGCACTTACGATAAGGCAGATAAACACAATGAAGCACAACAGCGGATAATCCTCAATGACAAAGCGCAAAACACGTGTTAAAGTCTTGAACGGATTTGTTCTCGGAGGCATACCGTTTTTCATCTTATTCATCGAAATCCGCCCCCTTTATCTGAGATTCGTAAACTTCACGGTAGATCGCATTGTTTTCAAGCAATTCCTCATGTGTACCGATGCCGTTCACCTTACCCTCGTCAAGCACGATTATCATATCAGCCTCAGCGACTGAGGAAATACGCTGTGCGATTATTATCTTTGTAACGTCGGGAATATATTTTGCAAACGCTTCTCTTATTTTTGCGTCTGTCGCTGTATCGACCGCACTTGTGGAGTCATCAAGTATAAGCACACGGGGCTTTTTCAAAAGCGCACGTGCGATACAAAGTCTTTGCTTCTGACCGCCCGACACGTTTGTACCGCCTCTGTCAATGAGCGTATCATAGCCGTCGGGGAATGACATAATAAAATCATGCGCCTGAGCCGATTTACAAGCTTCTATCATTTCCTCGTCCGTTGCATCCTTGTTACCCCAGCGGAGATTATCCTTGATAGTGCCTGAGAAAAGAACGTTTTTCTGAAGCACCATAGAAACGGCATCACGGAGCGATTCTATGCTGTAGTCACGGACATCGACACCGCCGACCGTTATTTTACCCGATGTGACATCATAAAGTCGGGGAATGAGCTGAACAAGCGTTGTTTTACCGCTGCCCGTACCGCCTATGACACCGACGACGGAGCCTGACGGGATCTTCAGATCTATATGCTCAAGATTGAGGTTATCCTTGTTTTTGGAATATGAGAAGCAAACATCGTCAAAAACGATCTGTCCGTTTTTAACATCTGTTACGGGTGATGCGGGGTCTGTTATATCAAGCTCCTCATCAAGCACTTCCATTATACGTTCAGCAGATGATTTTGATATCGTCATCATAACGAATACCATTGATATCATCATAAGGTTCATAAGAATATTGACTGTGTATGAAAGAAAGCTCGTAAGGTTACCTGTCGTCATTTCAATCTGGTTTGAACCGACGATTATGTGCGCACCTATCCAACAGATAAGTATCATACAAGTATTCATTGTCAGGTTCATGAACGGACCGTTCATGACCACGACCTTTTCAGCCCTTACAAAGCCTTCGTATATGAAATTTGAAGCCTTGTGAAACTTTTTCGTTTCGTGGTCTTCTCTTACGAAGGACTTTACAACACGCACGCCTGTGAGGTTTTCCTGTACGCTTTCATTAAGTCTGTCATATTTTTCAAAAACGTAGTCAAATCTCGGGAAAGCCTTTTTTGCAATAACGATAAGCACAGGACCGAGAAAGAGGATAGCGCCGATGTACATCAGCGAAAGCTGGCTGTTGATCCGGAATGCCATAAAGAGCGCCATTATGAGCATAAGGGGCGCACGTACGCAAATTCTTATAAGCATCTGGAATGACATCTGCACGTTGTTTACGTCCGTGGTCATTCTTGTAACAAGGCCGGATGTTGCGAATTTATCGGTGTTTGCAAATGAGAAATTCTGCACCTTTGAAAAGATCGCAAAGCGCAGATTTTTTGCAAATCCTGCCGCCGCCTTCGACGACGTAATAGCCGCCGCAGCACCGAACAAAAGCGAAAACAATGCCATCACTATCATCAGAATACCTGTTATGACAATGTGTTTTATGTCGCCTTTTTCAACACCGTTGTCGATTATGGAGGCCATGAGATACGGTATGAGTATCTCAAGGGAAACCTCACCGATCATAAGAAACGGCGTTATTATTGTCGATTTCTTGAATTCCCCGATATATCGGGCGAGCTTTTTTATCATTTCTTATCTTTCCTTTCTTCTTCTTCAAGCTCTGTAATGCATTTTTCGAGTTTACCGAGAATAAAAAAGAGTTGCTCTCTTTCCTCTTCGCTTATAACACTCGTCAGCTTTTCATCTGTGCTTTTAAGTACACCGAATACTGTATTTCCCGCATTGTATCCCGCTTCTGTAAGATTTATTTGCTTTAGTCTTGCATCGGTTTCGTCCGATGTGCGGGTGATAAAGCCGTTTTTTTCCATAAGCTGTAAAACGCTTGTGACAGATGAACGGCGGATATCAAATTCCTTCTCTATATCCCTCTGAAACACAGGCGCATCGCCGCTGTGTTTGAGAAATCTGATTATCATCGCCTGCATGTGCGTTATGCCGTAAGCAGATATTTCGTTATCTATGTATCTTCTTATGCGGTTGGAAATATTACCCAGCTCTTTTCCTATATGCCGATTGTGCAAAAAATTCCACCTTCATTCTTGTTAGACTTCCGACTATTATACAATATAATTAAAGGCCATTCAATGTATTTGAATAGCGTTATTTGTGAATTATAGGAAAGTATTTATTAATTATCTTTAAACATCGGAAAAATACGGCACAGGAGGTGACAGATTAAATGAGTCTGGGACGGGACGTCGAGGACGTCGTCCCCTACAACATCTATTATCTATTATCTTTTCTCTATTATCTATTATCTATTTTCCCCCCTACAGGCACCACCACGAATTAAATGAACACAAACAGGATGATATGTCATTTTATCATATTCTCCGTCAAATATTGACATTTCCCGAAATTTGATATATTATATTGTAGTAAATATATTTTTGGAGTAAAAAATGGCAAAGAAAACAAGAAGAACCCCATGGGGGCTTTTAAAAGCATATCTTACAAGAGTTTTTATTGACGGACTTTCGGGTATGGCGCTCGGTCTTTTTTCGACACTTATAGTGGGTACTATACTAAAACAGCTCGGTGTGTATATACCCGGTGAAATAGGTGTTATGCTCGTCAACGTCGGAGCCGTTGCGCAGGTTGCAACGGGTGCGGGCATCGGATGCGGCGTAGCGGTGAAGCTCGGTGCAAAGCCGCTTGTCATATTTTCAGCCGCCGCATGTGGATTTATCGGTGCGTTTGCATCTAAAATCCCCTCAATGCAGACGGTGTCGCTGTCGGGTGCGGGCGATCCGCTTAACGCATTTATTGCCGCATACGTATGTATTGAGCTTGGCGGACTTATTGCGGGAAAAACAAAGATAGATATTATTTTAACACCTCTTATTGCCGTTGTGTCGGGCGGTGCCGTCGGTCTTCTGACGGGTGCGCCGATAGCGGAATTCAACAGCTGGCTCGGCGGTCTTGTTGAGTACGGCGCCGAGGCACAGCCTCTTCTGACAGGTCTTATCGTTTCCGCGCTGATGGGTATGTTCCTTACGCTTCCGATAAGCTCGGCGGCAATAGGCGTCATACTCGGTCTTTCGGGAATTGCCGCAGGTGCGGCAACGGTCGGATGCTGTGCAAATATGATAGGCTTTGCGGTTATAAGCTACCGTGAAAACAAGCTCGGCGGTTTTTTGGCTCAGGGAGTCGGCACAAGCATGCTCCAGATGCCGAACATCATAAGAAATCCGAGGATATGGATACCGCCGATAATTGCAAGTGCGGTCCTGGGGCCTTTATCCACGATGGTGTTCAAAATGACGAATACTCCTGCAGGCTCAGGCATGGGCACGGCGGGACTCGTAGGGCCGATACTTTCATTTACCGACATGACATCGTCGGGTGAGGATGCCAAAACGGTGCTTATAAAAATTGCACTTATTTACTTCATTCTGCCCGCTGTAATAAGCCTTGCCGTTTCCGAGGGAATGAGAAAAGCAGGCTGGATAGGCGACGGCGACATGAAGCTTGATGTTTAAAAATAAATAAAACCGAGGTTTATCAAAAAGATATTGACAAAACCTCGGTTTTGTGTTATAATCAAAAATAGAACAAATGTTCTCCTTTTCGTCCCATTATCGGCTTTCATTCGGAAAAAGTCGAAGAAAGGGAACATATGCAATTTAATTTTACGGTTGAGAATAAAATTCTCACCTCAAATAACGGTGAATTTGACGTTATTGCAGATAATTCCGACTATTTTATTCATTTTACATTTGATGATGAATGGTCAAGTCTTACAAAAACGGTCAGATTTGTCAACGGGAAAAATTATGCCGATATCATTCTGCCCGATGATAACACGGTAAAGATCCCGATACAGATATTAACGCCTCCTGCTTTAAGCATCGGCGTATACGCAGGGGAGCTTCACACATCTTCCCCTTTTAAAATAAGGTGCCGTGCAAGTATTCTGACCTCGGACGGCACACCTGCAGAGCCTGCTGAGGATGTTTACAGCCAGCTTATTTCTCGGTATGACGATGTGAAAAATACACTCGGAGAAATTAATACTTCTCTTGAAACGGTGCTCACCTCAGAGGAGGAAAGACAGAAAGCCGAGGGTGAAAGGCAGGAGCTTTACGGAGAGCTTAAGGAGCATGCAGACCGCTATTCCAACGCTTACGTGATAACCTCAATCGGCACGGAAAATGATTTGTACATGAAGCTGCACCATTGTATTCCCGATGATGAACCGCTTGAGTTTTACGCACTTGGCAAATACAGCGAAACACTTCCGTCGGGTGGAAAAAGCCCCGAAACCCCTTCGAATATAAAATTTACGTTTTTGCCGAATATATCATTAGAAGGAGTAACTCTTTTTGAACCTAACAAATACCGTCCCCATGTTATACCCGACGGTGTATCTGATATATTTGATATCAAAAACAAAAAATACATTCACAAGGTCGGCATCGGTGAATTTCACGTCATCGACGGAAATATCAGAATTTTTGATACCGTCACAGGTGAGTATGCAGACAAAAATTACACCGTGACGAGAGTGGAAAGCACATCAGCATCAAATGTATTCACTGACAGCGGTGATATGTATCCGCGCGGAAAAGCACAGGGCAAGACATTTTCATGCTTTTTCAACACAGCAGATTCCGTAAACGGCTGTGAACACGGATATGCTTATGACGGTGATGAGCGTTATTTCGGCTTCGGTCAGAAGGCGCAAAGCGATGAGGAAGCACGAATTTCATTCTATAACTTTGTATCATCGCTTTACGAAAGCGGAACACCCCTTACGGTGTACTATGAGTATGCAGAACCGTTTATTGAAGATTCTGAGGTGAAGCAGGCAAGATTTGAAACCTCCGATATTACAGTTTCAATACGCCGTATTCCGTTTGTCATCAAATACAATGCGGATATAAATTCGCTTATAAACGGACTTCAGTCGCAGATAAATGAGCTTACAACAGCCCTCGTTGCCATGGCAGAAGGGGGTGATGTATGATGATGCATTTAAAGCGTGCTGTTTTTGCACATAACAACAGAATGAAGGCACTTGAAAAGCTGTGTATTTCAAATACGGAAAGGGCGGCGGATATTCTTGACAGCCGTGAGCTTAACGCTGTCAGATCCTCGCTTCCCGAATGGGCCGAGAACACGAAATACGATACAGGCTGTGCCGTTGTATACGGCGGTTTGGTGTATAAGTGCATACAGGCTCACACCGCTTTGTCTTCGTGGCTTCCGAAGGATACACCCACACTTTGGGAGGTCGTATTTCCCGAATATGAGGGCACCGTGTACGATCCCATTCCCGCTGTGTCGGGACTCCGTTATTTCAAGGATAAATACTACCTTGAAGACGGCGTGCTGTACCTTTGCGTGCGTGATGATACAGAAAACGGCACAGTCCTCTACGCTCCCCCTTCCGAGCTTGTTGACGATTATTTCACGGAAATAAAATAATAAAACCGAGGCAGACTCAAAATTGAGCCTGCCTCATTTCATACGGGTCATTCGTGAATGACCCCTACAGTCTGTATATTCGAGGTGGTGCCTGTAGGGGCGGTTCACGAACCGCCCGTTTTAAACCCATTTACGCTCGTTTCATGCGGGACGTCGAGGGCGCCGTCCCCTACAGAAGGCTGTTTAATGCGGACGTGCGATGCACGCCATGACGGAAGGCGTTTAATATGGGTCATTCGTGAATGACCCCTACGGTTTGTATATTCGGGGTGGTGCCTGTAGGGGCGGTTCACGAACCGCCCGTTTGAAACCCATTTACGCTCGTTTCATGCGGACGTGCGATGCACGCCACGACGGTTACAATGTTATCCGCCATGCGGATAACATTTCATGTTTGTAAAACAAACATTTAGGGCGGCACCGCCGCATTTCATGCCGAAGGCATTTCATTTTTAAACCCGTTTATATTCATTTAATTCGGGCGTGGTGCCGTAGGGCGGGGGTTTATCTCCCGCCGTTTCAAACCCATTTAATATGACACCTCATCCACCGCTATCGCGGTCCCCCTTCTCCCGCTGGAGAAGGCGTTTCATGCGGGTCATTCGTGAATGACCCCTACGAGGTTACATTTCAACATTCCATATCCGTGCGGATAAAAATTTACCGAAAATTTATTATAACATACATTAATATATTATATTTTTGATGTATTATGAAATTTACGGTGGATTTTTTAATAATTCACAACGAAAGGGAAAAATACATAATGAAATATCTTGTTCTTCTTTGCGACGGCATGGCTGACAGACGTGTGCCTGCCCTCGGCGATAAAACTCCCATGGAAGCGGCAAACAAGCCCTGCATGGATAAACTTGTAAAAAAATCATTCTGCGGTGAGGTCCTTAACGTGCCTGCCGGTATGGTACCTGAAAGCGACACGGCAAATCTTGCCGTAATGTCATACGATCCCGTTGAATATTCTCACGGCAGATCTCCGCTTGAAGCGGTCAGCATGGGCCTTGAAATGGACCCCGATGATACTGCATACAGATGCAATATCGTAACGATATCCGAGGATGAAGAAAATTACGATGATAAGATAATGCTTGACCATTCGGCTGACGAAATTTCAACCGAGGAAGCCGATATACTTATCAAGGCAATAGATGAAAAATTCGGAACGGAAAGCCGCAAATTCCACACGGGCATAAGCTACCGCCACTGCCTTATCTGGAAAAATGCCCCCGGTCTTTACAACTTTGACCGTCCGCATGATATTATCGGTCAGTCGATAAAAAGCCATCTGCCCACGGGTGAAATAGGCGGACAGTTTATAGATCTGTTCCGTGAAAGCTACAAAATTCTGAATAACCACCCTGTAAACGAAGCACGCCGTGCACGCGGTCTGAAGCCTGCAAACTCCATCTGGCTGTGGAGCCCCGGCACAAAGCCCCAGCTTCCCAACTTCAAGGAAAAATGGGGACTTGATGCGTCCGTTATCTCCGCTGTTGACCTGATAAAGGGCATCGGACTTTGCGCAGGAATGCGTTCTGTTGACGTTGAAGGTGCTACGGGCAACGTACACACAAACTTCAAGGGTAAGGGAGAAGCGGCTATTGAAGAATTCAAAAACGGTGCCGATCTTGTATATCTGCACGTTGAAGCTCCCGATGAATGCGGACACCGTGCCGAAACAGAAAATAAAGTAAAGTCAATTGAGCTTATTGACGAAAAGATACTCACCCCTATATACGAATATCTGAAGACCTCGGGTGAGGATTTCAAGATACTCGTTCTGCCCGACCATCCCACACCTCTTGAAATACGCACACATTCATCAGATCCCGTACCGTTTATGATGTATTCTTCTAAAAAAGAAGAAAACGGCATAGAAGTATTTACAGAAGAAAATGCAAAGAAAACAGGATTTTATCTTGACAAAGGTGAGCATTTGTTTGATTATTTTATTGAAAAGTAAAGGAATTACACTATGAATACCGAAAACAACGAAAACAAAGAAATTAAAAGCAGCGGCAGTGACAGCGAGATACTCAGTGCCGAAAGACACGACGGACACCGTCACCACCATCATCATCACCGCAGTGAGGAAAACGAGATAATCATAGGTGAGGAAAGAAGATCAGCCCCCAAGCACACAGCACTTACAGAAGCATTTGACTGGCTTGAGGTAGTGGTTTTGTCGCTTGCGTTTGTAATGATATTCTTCACATATTTCGGCAGACTTGCCGTTGTACAGCAGACATCAATGCGCTGTACGCTTGAAGAAGGCGATTCCTTGCTCATCTCCGATTTTCTTTATGAGCCGCAGCAGGGCGATATCATCGTTTTCCATGCACCGAAGGGATCGACAGTAACACACAGATTTCCGCTTATCAAGCGTATTATCGCAACAGGCGGACAGTCAGTTTATATTGATTTCCCGAATTGGGCTGTCTATGTTTATGACGATCCCGAGGGAAAGCTGAAAACGCTTGACGATATAAAAGCGGCGGGAATACAGCCTCTTGAGGAATTGTATATCAAAAACAACCCTGTTTATGAGCCTGAGCAGGTCATGCAGTTTGCAGGCAGACAGTACCCCATCAAGCTTGCCGAGGATGAGCTGTTTGTAATGGGTGACAACAGACAGGTTTCAAGCGACTCCAGAACATTCGGACCTATAAAAGAGAGCTATATACTCGGTAAAGCAATGCTTCGCTTGCTTCCGTTCTCTGAATTTGGCGGTGTATATTAATGCCGACGGATATAATACAGTGGTTTCCGGGGCACATGGCGAAAACGAAGCGCCTCATACGTGAGAATTTAGGCGCTGTCGATATCGTTATTGAGCTTCTGGATGCAAGAATTCCCTACAGCTCCGCAAACCCCCAGCTTGCTGAGCTTATCGGTCAGAAGCCCGTAATAACCGTGCTTAACAAAGCAACGCTTGCAGATGAAAAGGCAAGCATTATGTGGCGTGACCATTATATAAAATCTGGCAGAAGATGCATCGTTTGCGACTGCATAAAAGGTGCAGGGCTCGGAATTTTAAAGGACGGAATTTCAAAGGTGCTTGCCGACAAGCTGGCACGCTATGAAGAAAAGGGCATGAACGGACGGCACATCAAGGCGATGATCGTCGGTATTCCGAATGTCGGAAAATCATCCCTTATAAATAAGCTTTCAAAGGGTAAATCGGCAAAGGTCGAAAACCGCCCCGGCGTCACGCTGACGAAGCAGTGGGTAACAACGAGCATAGGGATCGACTTGCTTGACATGCCGGGAGTGCTCTGGCCGAAGTTTGACAGCCGCACGGTCGGTGAGAATCTCGCCGCAACGGGTGCTATCAAGGATGACGTCGTCATTCCCGAGCAGATTGCAGCATCCCTTTGCGAAAAGCTTGCCAAAAGATATCCCGCTTTACTTTGTCAGAGGTACAAACTGACAGAGGAAAAGCTTGCTGAGTGCCGTGACGGCGAGGCAATTATGGAGCTTATATGCCGTAAACGCGGATTTCTGCTTGCAGGCGGTGTGCTTGACACAGAGCGAGGCGCAGGCGTTATCCTTGAAGAATTCAGAAACGGAAAGATCGGGAGAATTACACTTGAAAGACCGGAAGATACTTTTATATGATATGGAAGAAGCCCTTGAAAACAAGGGCTTTCGGTTTATTTGCGGAGTTGACGAGGCAGGGCGCGGCCCCCTTGCGGGAGATGTATATGCCGCCGCCGTCATTTTGCCTAAAGGGCTTGTTATTGACGGACTTGATGACTCAAAAAAGCTGACGGAGAAAAAACGTGAGGCTTTGTTTGATGTTATAACCGAAAATGCGGTAGCATACGGAATTGCCTCGGCAACGCCCCGACAGATAGACGAAATGAATATACTCAATGCTGTTATGTATGCGATGAATGAGGCTGTCAAAAAGCTGTCGCCGAGTGCCGATTACGCTCTTATTGACGGTAATATTGCACGTGGGTTTTCGATCCCGTGCGAGCCTGTTATAAAGGGTGATGCGAAAAGTCCGTCAATTGCGGCGGCAAGTATTTTAGCAAAGGTCAGCCGTGACAGGGAGTGTTACAAGCTTGACGAAGAATACCCCGAATACGGCTTTGCCAAGCACAAGGGCTACGGCACAAAGGCACACATGGAAGCGCTTTTCAAATACGGCCCGTGTCCTGTACACCGCCGTACATTTCTGAAGTTTTTAAATAATGATAAATAAAAAGATATCAGGCACGTATGGCGAGGATAAAGCGTGCGAATTTTTGCAGGAAAACGGATATACCGTGCTTTACAGAAATAAAAGATACGGTCATCTTGAAACGGATATCATTTGTGAAAATGACAAATATCTTGTCTTTGCCGAGGTTAAGACGAGGAAATACAATCCGTCCTTCGGACGTCCCGCCGCAGCTGTAAATTATAGGAAAAAACAAAATCTTATCGCATTTGCCGAAATGTATATCTTCGAGCACGGAACGGGCGGAAAAATGATCCGTCTTGATGTTATCGAGGTGTATACAGACGGCGAAAAGGTCTGTAAAATCGAGCATTTGGAAAATGCAATTTCAAAGTAAAAACACGTAAAATCAAACTATTTAAGCACTCTTGAACTGTATTTTCAGGCTTTTTTTCATCTTTTCGGGCTGTTCTTCACATTTTTTTTACATTTTGGGGAAAATTATTTTGTAAACCTCTTGCAAAGTTGAAGCACTTGTGATATAATGCATTTTGCATGAATTACACAGAGAGGTGAAGAAAATGAAGGAAGGAATACATCCCGATTACAAGGAAGTCACGGTCAAGTGCGCCTGCGGAGAAACAGTCGTTACAAGATCCACAAAGGGCGACCTTCGTGTTGAAATTTGCTCCAAGTGCCATCCCTTTTTCACCGGCAAGCAGAAGTTTGTCGATGCAGGCGGACGTGTTGATAAGTTCAAGAAGCGTCTGAATGCGAGCAAATAAGGCATAAGTCAAGTCACTTACGGACAGGTACGGGTCCCCCGCACTTGTCCTTTTGTGTTTTTTAGGGAGTTTATATGGCAGAAGAAAATATTTTTAAAAAAGAGGAATCCCCGAAGGCGGTGCTTGTTTCCGTCTTTTTCAAGGGTGAGGACGATAAAGAAAATGAAGCAAGCTTAAATGAGCTTGAGCAGCTTTTGAAAACTGCTGGCGGTGAGGTCTTCGGTGTTATGACGCAGTCACGTGAAACGCCCGACGTGCGCACTTATATAGGCGAGGGCAAGGTCGAGGAGCTTAAGGAGATCTGCGAAAATAACGAAATTCCGCTTGTCGTTTTCGACAGGGAGCTTTCCCCCTCGCAGATAAGAAATCTCGAAAAAGAGCTTGAAAACGTGCGTGTTATCGACCGTACAATGCTTATACTTGATATTTTTGCGCTTCATGCGGTAAGCGGTGAGGGCAAGCTGCAGGTTGAGCTTGCACAGCTCAAATATACGATTCCCCGTCTTACGGGCAAGGGTACGGAGCTGTCACGTCTTGGCGGCGGTATCGGTACAAGAGGCCCGGGTGAGTCAAAGCTTGAGTCTGACAAGCGTCATTTAAAGCACAGAATTGCAGCCCTTGAGGCGCAGGCTGAGGAGCTTCGCAAAAACAGAAGCACGATGCGCCGTCAGCGTGACCGATCGGGAATTTTCAAGCTTGCCATCGCAGGGTACACAAACGCAGGCAAATCAACGCTTCTGAACCTTTTAACCGATGCGGGCATACTTGCCGAAAACAAGCTTTTCGCAACGCTTGACCCCACAACAAGAAAGTTTGCGCTTCCCTCGGGTGAGGAGATACTTTTAACCGATACCGTCGGATTTATAAGAAATCTGCCGACACATCTTGTCAAGGCGTTCCGTTCAACGCTTGACGAGGTTGCGTTTTGTGATGCGGTATTGCTTATAGTTGACGCATCTGACCCTGAATATAAAAATCAAATTGCGGTAACACAGGAGCTTTTGGGCGACCTTGATGCAGGCGCAAAGCCCGTAATTTACGTATTCAACAAAATGGATATGGCTTGCGAGGAATTCCGTCCGTGCGCACCGTCTGACTGCACATACGTCACTATCAGCGCAAAAACAGGCGAGGGTGTTGACAAGCTGACAGAGGCTATGGAAGAAATAGTCGGTGCGGGCAAAACGAAGGAAGTGTTCACGCTTCCGCCCGCACGAGGCGACCTTTTGAATTATCTTTATGCAAATGCAAACGTCCTTGACTGCGATTATACGGCGGAGGGCACGGTCGTTACTGCCGTGGTCGATAAAAAAACGAAGGGCTTTATAAATAAGTCGTTGAAATGATATGAAAGACGGATATACAACATTAAAAGACATCGGCGAAGCATCGTTCACCGAGAAAAAATCCGAGTTCATCGGCGCCGCCATGCCCGTGCAAACGGAAGAGGAAGCGCTGGAATTTATTGCGGAAATAAAAAAGAAGCATGCGCAGGCACGCCACAATGTGTATGCGTATGTTGTTCGTGAGAATAACATAATACGGTTTACAGAGGACGGTGAGCCGAAGGGCACGGCAGGCTCAATGGTGCTTGAGGTGCTGAAAAAAAGCGATATCACCGATGCTGTCGTCGTCGTTACGAGGTATTTCGGCGGTATTCTGCTCGGCACGGGCGGTCTTGCCAGGGCATATACAAAGGCGGCGGCTGATGCAATAAATGCCGCCGGTGTTGCTGTGATGAAAAATCTTACGGAATTTAAGATCACATGCTCATTCCGTGACCATGACAAGATAAAGCACGCACTTCAGTCCTTTACGTACAATCTCGACAACACCGAATTTTCCGCAAACGTCACACTTTTTTGTGCGGCAACATCCGATGTGTACGAAAAAATCAAAAAGACCGTAACTGAGCTTACCTCAGACCGAGCATCGGTAGAAATAATCGGCGAAAGATTCGGTGCAATGTAAGGTAAGGCAACATTATATTAAACAGGCAAGCGACGCCCTACCGCCACAGATGTGGCAACACAGAACCCAAGCCTTCTCCTGCGGGAGAAGGCGTTTAATGCGGACGTGCGATGCACGCCCCTACGGTCTGTATATTAAGGGTGGTGCGGTAGGGCGGGGTAGCGAAGCGGCGTGAGGGGAATGAATGACATGCCGGTGGCATGTCAGAACCCGAACGTGACCGAGCCGCAGCGAGATTTTGCTCCCGCCGTTTAAAACCCATTTAATCTGACACCTCATCCGTCCGAGTTGCGTAACTTGTTGCGCAATCTCGTTGCCACACTGTCTCCCATCACTTGACTTCGTCAAGTGGCTGGAGAAGGCGTTCAATGCGGACGTGCGATGCACGCCCCTACGGTATGTATATTCGAGGTGGTGCCTGTAGGGGCAAGATTCAAGCAGTTCGCAAAGCGAACTGCAACCGCCCGTTTTATTAAACCCATAATTTTTCACTACAGCTTCGCTTTCGCTTCAAAATTATTGGTCGGAAAGTTGTAAACCATGTGTCTTCACAAATTGTAAATGATGTTGCCCTTGACACAGTGGTCGTCCCTACAAAGTTTACCATATATTTCCTTAAATGAGCCACCACCTTTCGATAAACAAAAAAATCAAGGGAATTATTGAATCACCCTTGATTTTTTATTTTAATATTCAAATAATTTTGCGCTTACGGTTTTGCGGCAGTCCGTATCATACTCAAATATTGCGCCGTGGAGCTTTATTTCCTCGTCCGCAACATCGAATTTGACGGGCATGTGGGTTAAAAACTTTTCGATTATTTTTTCCTTTTTAATGCCGAGTACCGAATTTTCAGGTCCGCACATACCGAGGTCGGTTATGTAACCGCTTCCCTTCGGCATTATCCTTGCATCCGCCGTCTGCACGTGCGTATGCGTGCCGAACATTATATCTATTTTACCGTCAAAATAGTGTGACATGGCGATCTTCTCGCTTGTCGATTCCGCATGGATGTCAAGTATGGAAACGTCATATTTGCCCGCACGGCTGAGTATTTTTTCAACCGTTTTGAATGGGCACGCAAGCGGCTCCATAAACACCGTGCCAAGCACATTTACCACCAAAAACGTAAATCCCTGCGCATTTACAAGTGTATAGCCCGAACCGCTGACCTCATCGGGAAAGTTGCACGGGCGCACTACCTCACGTGTATCGTCAAGATATTCCCTGATCTCACGGCGCTTGAACGTATGATTTCCCGCCGTGACAACGTCTGCACCCGAATTTATAAGCGTCTGTGTGCTTTTAATGTCCATTCCTCCGCCGTCAGCGGCGTTTTCGCCGTTTATAACAACGAAGTCTATTTTTTCGCTTTTGCGTATGTTCCACAAGCTGTTTTTAATTTTCTCGACCGCTTTGGGACCTACAACGTCGCCCAAAGCTAAAATTTTAAGTATCATTTAAAGCTGTAACTTCCTATAGTAATGTCTGTATAATAGTGGTTAAGTATCTCATCGTACGTATATCCTTCTTCGGCAAGAAGATGTGCGCCGTACTGACTCATACCGATACCGTGGCCTCTGCCCTTGACCTCGAAAACAAATCTTTCGATCTCTTCATCGTAAGACACTGTGAAGTTTGACGAGCGCAGACCGAACATAGACTGAATTTCACGGCCTGTAAATTCAATTCCGCCGACGGTAAGTGTTTCCACTCTTCCGCTTATGTTAAGTGTACGGCCTGTTATCCATTCGGAAGGATCGTCGGAAAATTCCGCATATTTCGACTGTGCCCTTACATACTTTTTGAATGTCGATGCTTTGAATTTTGCGCTGTCGCAAAGACCGCTGAAGCCGTCGTCCTCAGGTGAATAAACAGACTTCAAATACGGATAATCTCCGTTTTCCCAGACGTTTTCAACGTCATCTGTAAATCTGTATGACATGGAGTGATATGCCGCAAAGATAGGTGCACCGTCATACAGCATTATCTGTCCTTTTGTTGCATCTACTGCAGGGCATACTGCATCAAATATCTTGTCAGCATATGCCTTTCCCCATTTGTCTTCTGCCTCTTCTCTTGAAATATATGCCTGACAGTGGCCGCTGTTTGTGCAGATGTGTGCGCCGTCATTTCCGTGGCCCGAATAGAAGAGGTTGGAATTGAGCATTTTATAAAGCGTATACGTTCTTGATGCCACAGCCTGCGCCTTGAGCGCCTCTTCTCCGAAATATGACGGCATTTCCGCTGCAACGACACCGTAAAGATACTCTGTCATAGACATCGTAACGTATTTTTTGGAGCTGTGCAGATATACTCTGAGATTTCTTTCATCATCGTTCTGTGCTACACTTCCCAATGATGATACCGTGATATCGGGCATTTTTTCAGATGTTATATAATCTTTTATCTGTTCTGAATTTTCTGCCTGTTCTTTATCGTCAAGAACCTGAAAAAGCGGTGAAAGTGCAAAGGAATCATCCTCGTCGTATTCAAAAATGAACTCATCGCCCGATGTTTCACCGTCGGGGACAACTTCAGCCGCGGGGGCTTTTTCTTTTTCTTCAAAGCCTGCCACTATCTCCGAAAGCTGTGTGCTGTCGGGAGTATCTGCGTGTAAAACGAGCTCTGACCCTTTTTCATCCTTGTAATAGGCGTTTGCCAAAACTAAGGGAACAAGTATGGAGATGGCGAGCGTTGCCGCCAAGACCGATAGTATTCCTTTCATTGTGTAAATCGTCCTTTCGTGTTTTTGCCCTTTTGGGGCGTTGGTATATATATATTGTAAACCTTCCGAAATTATACTTTTTTTCGTAAGGGGATTGACAAATTTTAAAGCCGTGCTTATAATTAAATTGTGTAACGAAACGGCTTTACGTGCCGTTTGACTGAAAGAAAATCTTTAAAAAAGGAAGCAAAAATATGGGAAAAATTACTTTTATGGGTGCAGGAAGCACCGTTTTTGCAAAAAATGTTTTAGGCGATGCCATGCTTACCGAGTCGCTTCGTGACTTTACGATTGCACTTTATGACATCGACGGTGAAAGACTTGAAGAATCGTTTGTAATGGTGAATGCGCTTAACGCAAACATAAACGAGAATAGAGCCAAGGTTGAAAAATATCTCGGTGTTGAGCAAAGAAAGGATGCCCTGCGCGGTGCTGATTTCGTTGTAAATGCCATTCAGGTCGGCGGTTATGAGCCGTCAACGGTCATAGATTTTGAAATACCCAAAAAATACGGCTTGCGTCAGACTATCGCTGACACGCTCGGTATCGGCGGTATCTTCCGTGCGCTTCGCACCATCCCCGTTATGGATGATTTTGCCAAGGATATGGAGGAGGTCTGCCCCGATGCGTATTTCCTCAACTATACAAACCCGATGGCAATGCTTACGGGCTATATGCTGAGATACACGGGTGTTAAAACAGTCGGTCTTTGCCACAGCGTTCAGACCTGCTCACGCGGGCTTCTCAACCACCTTGACATGACTGCCAAAGAGCCTCTTAAAGAAAAGATCGCAGGCATCAACCACATGGGCTGGCTTCTGGAGCTTTACGATGCTGACGGTAATGATCTTTATCCCGAGATAAGACGCCGTGCGGCAGAGGCGCTTGATGAGGGTAAATACAGCGCTCAGAACGACCTTGTCCGTCTTGAATACGTGCGCCGCTTCGGTTACTACTGCACCGAGTCGAGTGAGCACAATGCGGAATACAATCCGCTTTTCATAAAGAACAAGTACCCCGAGCTTATACAGAGATACAACATTCCGCTTGACGAATATCCCCGCCGCTGTATCATTCAGATAGACCGCTGGAAGTCGGCAAAGGATGAATATGTAAACGGAAACGTAACTCACGAAATGACGCATGAGTATGCATCGAAAATAATGAATGCCATCGTCACCGACACACCGTACAAGATAGGCGGTAACGTGCTTAATGAAGGACTTATCGACAATCTGCCCTCCGAGGCTTGTGTCGAGGTCGCATGCCTTGTAAACAAGGCGGGCATACAGCCGTGCCGTGTCGGACGTCTTCCCACCGCACTTGCGGCTATGAATATGACCAACATCAACACACAGCTTCTTACAATAGAAGCGGCTGTTACAAGAAAGAAGGAAGCGATCTATGCTGCGGCGATGCTTGAACCGCACACAGCCGCCGAGCTTTCCATCGACGATATCGTTAAAATGTGCGACGAGCTTATCGAAGCACACGGTGATTATTTACCGAAATATAATTAATTTATTCGCAAATTACCCGAAATCGGGTAATTTGCGTTTTTTTGTATCGTTTGTATCTATCATCTGTTATTTTATGCGGGACGTCATCACTTTGCAAAGCAAAGTGATTGCGCCTTATCCCCTACGGTTTGTATATTCGGGGTGGTGCCTGTAGGGGCGGTTCACGAACCGCCCGTTTCAAGCCCATTTAATCGAATTTTATTGACACCTCATCCACCGCTATCGCGGTCCCCCTTCCCCCGCTGGGGAAGGCTGTTTAATGCGGACGTGCGATGCACGTCCCTACGGAAGGCGTTTAATATGGGGCATTCGTGAATGACCCATACGGTCTGTATATTCGGGGTGATGCCGTAGGGCGGGGGTTTATCTCCCGCCGTTTCAAACCCATTTACGCTCATTTCTTGCGGACGTGCGATGCACGCTCCTACTGTCTGTATATTCGGGGTGGTGCCGTAGGGCGGGGGCTTGCTCCCGCCGTTTTGAACCCATTTTTGTTTATTTCATGCGGGACGTCGAGGACGTCGTCCCCTACAAGAAGGCGTTTAATGCGGACGTGCGATGCACGCCCCCTACGGTTTGGTTTATGAGATTTGATTTTCAATCATCCCAAACCATTTTGTTTTCGTAAAATTCGCCTTCGTACGTTCTGCCCGACGGCCAGAAGTATATACCTTCGCCGTGCATCATGTTGTTGACAAAATCACCTATGTAGTATTCTCCGTTTTTCCAGATATAGGTGCCTTCGCCCTGTCTTACGTCATTTACAAATTCGCCTTCGTAAATGTCGCCGTTTGCGTATTTGTACGTACCTTCGCCGTGCTTGCAGTCATTTTCATAGTTGCCTGTGTAACTGCTTCCGTCAGCCCAGGTGTACGTACCCTCGCCGTGCTTTTTATCGTTTTTATAATATCCCTCGTACGTGCTTCCGTCGCTCCACGTGTATTTTCCGTAGCCGTGGCGGGCGCCGTTTTGAAATTCGCCCGTATAGCTGTCACCGACAGCAGAAGCGTATTTGTACGTGCCTGTGCCTGTTATTTCGTCATCAGAGAAGTCCCCTTCGTACGATTCACCGCCTGCAAAGGTTATACGTCCCTTGCCGTGGCGCTTGAGATCTCTGATCTGACCGACGAAAACGTCGCCGTTTGAATACTCAATAGTCTGAGCCTTGCCGTCAAGCGAGCCCTTCAGCCCGTCGGGATAGTATATTGTGCCGTCCGTCGGCACTCCGTAGGAATCGACCTTGCCGTAAAAGCGTATCTCTTCTTCGCCCATACGGTATCTTACAATGCGGTAACCCGCAAAATATATCACCGCATAGATGATAAGCGTAACAGCAACAGCGCCTATTACAATAGCCGAAATTATTCGGAAAGTTGAATTTTGAGTTATACGTTTTGCGATGGTAAACACCTCCGTCAAAGACCGTTTATAAAGTTATTCAGCATCGTCACAAGATCGGGCACGACAATGAGCGAGCAAAGCGCAACAATGAAGAACAAAACAACAGTGAAGATGAGCGCAAGCCAGTTTGTGCCTTTTTTGCTGAATACGTTTTCCGCCTGGAAAACAAGGTCATCAGGGATATAATATCTGCTTTTCATTATCACTTCTTTTGAAGTGAGTGCTTCGTCATCGGGCACGATAATTTTCATGACACGCTTGTACGTGCCTTTTTTTATTGCCCTTTTGACGAAAAAGTGTTTTGCATACGGTGTTTCTTCAAGTGTCGGGGCATTATCGGGGGAATTATATCCGCCTTTTATGAGAAATCTGACAAATGCGCCCAGCACCTCTTTGAAGTATACCGATATACCTGCGCCGATTATGACGCCGCCGAACATACACCACGCAATAGTGTCTATCGACTTGACAAATTCGGGAAAAACAAATTCCGGATTCATATTATTTCTTGGGTATCAGCTTTTCTGTACCGCCCATGTAAGGACGGAGTGCTTCGGGAATGTTTACAGAACCGTCAGCGCACAGATTGTTTTCAAGGAATGCAATAAGCATACGGGGAGGAGCAACGACTGTGTTATTGAGTGTGTGTGCAAAATACTTTCCGTTTTCTCCGTTTACTCTGATCTTCAGTCTGCGTGCCTGTGCATCGCCGAGATTTGAGCATGAGCCGACCTCGAAATATTTCTTCTGTCTGGGGCTCCATGCTTCAACGTCAAGGGATTTTACCTTAAGGTCTGCCAAGTCACCTGAGCAGCATTCGAGTGTTCTTACGGGAATATCAAGACTGCGGAACAGATCAACTGTATTTTTCCAGAGCTTATCGTACCATACGGGGCTTTCCTCGGGACGGCAGATAACGATCATTTCCTGCTTTTCAAACTGGTGTATACGGTAAACGCCTCTTTCCTCAATACCGTGTGCACCCTTTTCCTTACGGAAGCAGGGGGAGTAGCTCGTCAGTGCATAAGGAAGTGTTGATTCTTCGTTTATCGTGTCGATATATCTGCCTATCATGGAATGCTCGCTCGTACCTATAAGATAAAGGTCTTCGCCCTCGATCTTGTACATCATGGCGGACATCTCATCAAAGCTCATAACGCCTGTTACAACGTCGGAGCGTATCATAAAGGGAGGTATGCAGTAAGTAAAGCCGCGGTTTATCATGAAATCACGTGCGTAGGAGATAACAGCGGAATGAAGTCTTGCAATATCTCCGCACAGATAGTAAAATCCGTTACCCGCAACACGGCGTGCCGCATCAAGGTCGATGCCGTCGAAGCGTTCCATAATGTCTGTGTGGTAGGGAACTTCAAATTCGGGAACTGCGGGTTCGCCGAACTTTTCGATTTCGACATTACAGCTGTCGTCCTTGCCTATCGGAACATCGTCAGCTATTATGTTGGGGATGCCGAGCATCGTCTGGTAAAGCTTTTCGGAATATTCCGCTTCAAGCTTTTCAAGCTCCGCAAGTCTGTCAGCAGCGGCGGAAACCTGCGCTTTAAGATCCTCAGCGCCTGCTTTGTCGCCTGACTTCATGCAAACGCCTATCTGCTTTGAAAGCTTGTTTCTGTTTGCACGAAGATCATCCGCTTCCTTCTGATATGAACGGCTGAGCTTGTCAAATTCTATTGCATCATCAACAAGGGGAAGCTTGTGATCCTTGAATTTCTTTTTTATATTTTCCCTTACAAGATCGGGATTTTCTCTTATCAGCTTAATATCTATCATTTTTATGATATCCTTTCTTTCACTTATCACAAAACCGATGAAAATCAATATATAGTGTTTGCCAAGTCAAAACCGAATACACCGCTATCGGTTGTTATCCTGTGTAGTATAATATACATTTTCACATATATGTTTGTGATTTTATTAACACTTTTGAAATTTTGAAGAGTTTTTTATCGTTATTCAATAACAATTAGAAATTAAAGGTATTTTCACCAAATACTGTTTTGAGCAATTCCTCAAGATCATCATTATCTTCGTATGATATCTCAATAGTTTTCTTTTTGCCCGACGCTATATGTACACGTCTGCCCGATATATCGAAAAGGTGCTTTATAAGTGCCTTCTGATATGACGATGCGTTTGCGTCCTCCTTCGTTTCTTCCGTGTACGAATCATTTATTTTTCTTACAAGCGATTCTGTTGCACGGACGTTAAGATTCAAAGCGCATACCTTTTCGGCTGTGGGCACAAGGTCACTGCGGTATTTGAGTCCCATAAGAGCCTTGGCATGTCCGAGCGATATTTTTTCGTCCTTGAGCAGTGTCTGAAGCTCCTCGGGCAAGTCAAGCACACGCAGGATATTCGCAACGGATGAACGGGATTTGCCTATTCTCTGCGAAAGCTCCTCCTGTGTCATTTTGTATTCATCCATAAGCGCTTTATATGCCGCCGCTTCTTCGATGACGTTCAGATCCTCACGCTGGATATTTTCAATTATTGCCACTTCGGCGGAGGATTTTTCGTCAAGCTCCATAATAATTGCGGGAATTTCCGAAAGACCTGCCATTTTTGCTGCCCTGAACCGTCTTTCACCGGCGATTATCTTATAAAAGCCGCCGCCTGTCGATTTTACGGCGATCGGTTGGATAACACCGTGTGCGGCGATGGACTGTGACAGCTCTGCAAGAGAGGCATCGTCAAATGTTCTTCTGGGCTGTGACTTGTTTACTTCGATATCCGATATACGGATCACGGAAACACCCGATGCGTTTTCCGTCGAATTGGCATCAAATATCGCCTCAAGCCCCCTGCCCATCGCAGGTTTTTTAGCCATATATCTCATTTCTCCTTATTTTAATTATACATTAATAGATTTATTATACCATTTATATATTATTTGTGTTGGTGGATGTTGTTAACAAATGATGAATTAATCTACGGAAGGCGTTTAATACGGGTCATTCGTGAATGACCCCTACGGTTTGTATATTCGGGGTGGTGTCTGTAGGGGCAAGATTCAAGCAGTTCGCGCCGCGAACTGCAACCGCCCGTTTGAAACCCATTTAATATGACACCTCATCCACCGCTATCGCGGTCCCCCTTCCCCCACTGGGGAAGGCTTTTCATACGGACGTGCGATGCACGCCCCTACGGACGGCGTTTAATGCTACGGTCTTGTATATTCGAGGTGGTGCCGTAGGGCGGGGGCTTGCTCCCGCCGTTTAAAACCCATTTAATATGACACCTCATCCACCGCTATCGCGGTCCCCCTTCTCCCGCTGGAGAAGGCGTTTAATGCGGACGTGCGATGCACGCCACAACGGTTACAATGTTATCCGTCGCACGGATAACATTTCATTTTCAAACCCGTTTCTGCTTTTCATCAAACCTCTGCACAAATTATTAATTTATCTTTAATAATATTTCATTGAATGGATTGTATGATTTATGATAAAATACGATAATGGAGGGTTTTGGGTGTATAGCAGTTAATTTTGCGCACAAGCGCTTGTGCGTGAAATTAAGTGTTATGCACAAACAACTACTTCAAATATTATCTTAAAGGAGCATAAAATGTTCGAAAATTTCAAGGTTTTTAATTATGAGCTTGCAGGCCGTCCTCTCGTTATCGAAACGGGCAAAATGGCAGGTCTTGCAAACGGTTCTTGTTTGGTAAGATACGGTGAGACATCTATTCTTGCCTGCGCAACAGCATCGGCAAAGCCCCGTGACGGTATCGATTTTCTTCCCCTTTCCGTTGATTTTGAGGAAAGACTGTATTCTGTCGGCAGAATCCCCGGCGGTTATTTCAGACGTGAAGGCAAGCCTACAGAAAAGGCAATACTCACATCCCGTGTTATTGACAGACCTATCCGTCCCCTTTTCCCCAAGGATCTTCGCAACGACGTAAACCTTTCCTTGACAGTTCTCAGCGTTGACCACGACTGTTCACCCGAAATCGCCGCTATGATCGGCGCATCTATTGCACTTTCCATTTCCGATATTCCGTGGAACGGACCTATCGGCGGTGTGTTTGTAGGCATGATCGGAAATCAGTTCATCATCAACCCCACAGCTGAGCAAAGAGAGCAGAGCACACTTGAGCTTACAGTTGCGGGCAGCGCAAAGAAGGTCGTTATGATCGAGGCAGGCGCTAAAGAAATATCCGACGAGGATATGTTCGCCGCTATCCTTCTTGCACACGAAGAGATCAAGGGCATCTGCGCATTCATCGACTCTATCGTTGCTGAAGTCGGCAAGCCCAAGTTTGAATACGAACAGCACGATGTTGACCACGATCTTTACGATGCTATAGAAAAGTTCTGCATCGAAGACGTTAAAAAGGCACTTGACACAGATGACAAGAAGGTACGCGATGCGGCTCTCAATGTTATCACAAATGCCGTTTACGAAAAGTTTGACGAGCAGTATCCCGATTCCCACGCTATGATGGACGAATGTCTGTACAAGCTTCAGAAATTCATCGTCCGCCGTTGGCTCCTCGACGAGGGCAAGCGTGTTGACGGACGCCGTCTTGACCAGATCCGTCCCCTTGCGGCTGAAGTAAAGCTTCTGCCCCGTGTACACGGAAGCGGTATGTTTACAAGAGGACAGACACAGGTTCTTACAATTGCAACACTCGGTTCTATCAGCGATATGCAGATACTTGACGGTATCGACGAAGAAGAATCAAAGAGATACATGCACCACTACAACATGCCCGGCTACTCCGTAGGCGATGCAAAGGCTTCAAGAAGCCCCGGCAGACGTGAGATCGGCCACGGTGCGCTTGCTGAACGTTCACTCGTTCCCGTTCTTCCCTCTGTTGAAGAATTCCCCTATGCTATAAGACTCGTTTCCGAGGTTATTTCATCCAACGGTTCAACCTCACAGGCTTCCGTCTGCGGTTCAACTCTTGCACTTATGGATGCAGGTGTTCCGATCAAGGCTCCCGTTGCAGGTATCTCCTGCGGTCTTATCACAGAAGGCGACAGATGGATGACAATGATCGATATTCAGGGCCTTGAAGACTTCTTCGGCGATATGGACTTCAAGGTTGCAGGTACTCACAAGGGTATCACATCCATTCAGATGGACCTTAAGATAGACGGTCTTACACCCGAGATCATCAGAGAAGCTCTTGCAACAACTCACAAGGGCAGAGATTATATCATTGACGACATCATTCTCAAGGCTATAGACAAGCCCCGTGATGAGGTTTCCGAATATGCACCCAAGATGATCTCAATGCAGATCAACCCCGACAAGATCCGTGAGGTTATCGGCTCAGGCGGTAAGACAATTCAGAAGATAACAGCTGAAACAGGCGCTAAGATCGACATCGAAGACGATGGCTCCATCTTCATTCTCGCTGTCAACAAGGCAAGCTGTGATGCGGCTAAGGCTATGATCGATGCTATCGTATTTGAGCCTGAGGTTGGCTGCTGCTACACAGGTAAGGTTACAAGAATAATTCCTATAGGTGCATTTGTTGAGATCGCACCCGGCAAGGAAGGACTTGTTCACATTTCCAAGCTCGATACAAAGCGCACAGAAAAGGTTGAGGACGTTGTCGCAGTAGGCGATGTTGTAACTGTCAAGTTCCTCGGAACAGATGACAGAGGCAGACTTAACCTCTCCAGAAAAGACGCTCTTACAAAGGTAAGCCTTAACTGACCTGCCGGAGGATCGGCTTGAAAAACAGTTTTAACAGGCGGCGTGCCGTTATGGGCAAAAAAGCCTACCGCAAGGCAAGCGGCGGCACGTCCGTCTTGAGCATTGCCATTATCATCATGCTCGTGATGATAATTATAACGCTTTCGGTGATAATCGCAAAAAAATCGGGTAACAAAGATACGCCCGATATAAATTCCGATATACCGTCCGATACGGTTGCCGAAACAGCACCGCCTGAAACGGAAGCACCGTTTGATTATACGGTTTTTGAAAAAATAAGCTGTACAGATGCGGAGCTTTCAAAGGGCGCTCTCGTGCTTGTAAACAGGCAGACGGAATATAAGTTTCCCGACAGTATTCCGCTTATAAATCTGTTTTCAAATAAGGACCGTCATTACACCGTTGCATCAGCCGATATCACGCTTGAATCAGAGGCTTATATGGCACTCGGCAAGCTGACGGACGCTTTTTACGATGAAACATCGCTCGGCATTTTGCAGATAACGGCAGGCTACAGGACGGAAGCGCAGCAGGAGGACTACTATTCTTCGGTGGTAGAGCTTCCCGAGGATGCGGATTATTTTGAAAATGCGGGCTTTTCCGACCATCACACAGGCTATGCGTTTGATGTAAAGCTTTATCTTGAGGACGGAACATCTCTGTCATACGGTAAAAACGCATCGGAGCATGCGCCGTGGGTAGTCGAAAATTATCACAAATACGGATTTATTATGCGTTATCCCGGAAATAAGACTGACCATACGGGTATTATATCCGAGGAAAATCATTTCAGATACGTCGGTGTGCCCCACTCGGTCTATATGCGTGAAAACGATCTGTGCCTTGAGGAATATATTTCCTATTTAAAAAGCTTCTCACTTGAAAAACCGTTGGAAATTCCGGCAGGCGGTAAAACGTATTTTGTTTACTACACTCAGAAAACATCGGACGTGACGGAAGTATACGTACCGAAGGACGGAAATTACACGCTTTCGGGCAATAATACAGACGGTTTCATTGTGACTTACAGTCAGAATTAAGAATATTTTCATTAAATTATAAGGGGCTGTTGCTTGATGTAACAGTCCCTTGTCAGTATATATATTTCCGCAGGAAATATACGCCCCATGTCCGCAGGGCGGCTTGCACGCAAGCCGTGGGGGGTGCGGACGGGGCGTTTGTTAAAATCCATTTTTAATAATTAATCATCTTTCCAGAAAATACTTCTCCGTTTCCGCTATCACCTCGCCTCGCAGAGAAAACAGCACAGGAACATTGATAAATATCAAAGCGCAGGTAAAAAAGTCCGTAAGCTCCCACATAAATTCAGGTCTTATCACAGCTCCGACAGCGATGAAAATGCAGTATAAAACGAGATAAAGCGAGGAAAAGCGTTTATCATCCGTCAGATACTCCACACAGCATATGCCGTAATATGACCAGCATATAAGTGCCGCAAAAGCAAAAAACAGTGTTGACACGGCGATCATATGGTGCGCCGCCTCGCCTAAAAAAACACCGTACGATGACTGTGTAACAGCCATTCCGTTATACGGATCGGAAAACGATGCTTTATCACGTGCTATAAGCACAACGAGTGCGGTCACAGTACACATGACGATCGTATCGGCAAAAACCTCAAATATACCTAAAAAGCCTTGTTCTACAGGGCTTTTTGTATTTGATGCGGCGTGCGATATGGGAGACGTACCCGCACCCGCTTCGTGCGAAAGCGAGCCCTTTGCCATGCCTTGCTTTATGCTTTGGGCAACGACTGTGCCCGTAACACCGCCGCTGATGCTTTTTATCCCGAATGCCGATGAAAAGATCTCACCGAAAGCACGTATTGCATCGGGGATATTCGTGAAGATGATAAAAAGCGATATAAACAAAAACAGAAATGACATAACAGGCACGGTTTTCATCGTAAAACGGCTTATTGCTCCCACCCCGCCGAGCACTATAACACCGCACAGGATTCCAAGCACACACCCCGTAAGGTACGGCGGTATACCGTACTGCATATACAACGCAGACGATGCGGAATTCGACTGTATAACACACCCCGAGCCAAGTGAGGATGCAATACAAAAAATACAAAACAGAACCGAAAGCCGCTTACTTCCAAGCCCGTGCAGTATGTAATACATCGGTCCGCCGATATTTTTACCGTCCTCGCATCTGCGGTAGCGCACGGCAAGCACGACCTCAGCGTATTTTATCCACATCGAAAAAAATGCACCAATCCACATCCAGAAGACCGCACCCGCACCGCCGAGCGTTATGGCAACCGACACACCGGCGATATTTCCCACCCCAAGCGTGCCCGCAAGGGCTACCGTCAAAGCCGCAATCGGCGAAACACCGTCATTTGTATTTTTCGAAAATAACGATCTTATGCCCGCATTAAGTCTTTTCGGCAAAAACAGCCGTGATCTTAAAAGAAAATAAAGCCCGAAAAGCACAACAGCAACGGGCAATACGGGAAGCATAATGTATTTGTTTAAAAAAGAAATCATAGATCCCACCCGTAAATTTATATTCATTACAAATGAAATTTATGATCGTTAATATACCGCCGAAGGAAATTCATTCAATATGATGAAAACCGTTTAATCTGACACCTCATCCACCGCTATCGCGGTCCCCCTTCTCCCGCTGGAGAAGGCGTTTATTGCGGACGTGCGATGCACGCTACGGAAGGCGTTTAATGCGGACGTGCGATGTATATAATGTGGTAACATAGTTTACTGTATATTTCCTTAAATGATCCGATTCCTAAAGGCTGATTTTTTCATTTTGTGATATTATCCGAAAAGGCTGAATATATTGAAGTGTACAATCCTGTATACGGAGTTGATTATGGTACTTATAGATTCGGAAATATGTCCTTTGTACGGTCTTATGATGTATTTACCAGGTGTATTTGCATCGTCATTAAAGCTTTTCTGTCTTAAAAGCGGAGATCTTGCAAGCACCGTCACCGAGGTCCGCCTGCGGTGCGGAGGAGCTTTTTCGCTTTCGTGCGGAAATGAAAATATTTTTATCGACACAAACGGAAATGTCACAAAAAAGCCTGTTATATGCACCGAAGATGACATACGCACGTGTGTTTTTCTGCTTTGTGAAAACTCATACCACACGCACGAGGAGGAAATAAAACACGGTTACATCAGTATGAAAAACGGCTTCCGTGCAGGTATTGCGCCGAAAAGCGCACACACAAGCTCGGTTTTCGGTATAAGCTCTGTAAATATACGTGTTCCCCGTGAGGTTGTGGGTGTTTCGGATCCTCTGACGAATGTGACAAAAACACGCTCTGTTCTTATATATTCACCGCCGGGTGTTGGCAAAACGACTGTTTTGAAGGATCTTGTGCGGTACATCTGCAAAAAAAATCTACGGTGTGCCGTGATAGACAGCAGGCGGGAGCTGAATGTGAAAAACGCTCCGCTTGCCGATTATATCACAGGTACGGCAAAGTCATACGGCATTGAAATTGCCGCACGCACGCTGTGCCCGCAGTTTATAGTGTGTGATGAAATAGGCTCAGACGATGCCGACGGAATAATTGAGGTGTCAAACACAGGCGTGCCGTTTGCCGCAACGTGCCACGGCGGCTCATTTGAGGAAATAATGCGCCGTCCGTTTGTAAAAAGACTGTATGATGCAGGTGTTTTCGATTTTTATGCACGACTTTTCAGAAACGGTTCTGAAACGTCATTTGATATAACAGAATGCGTATAACGGGTGCGGTGATCGTATGCATATGCTGTATTTTCCTCGGCATTCTGCTGTGCCGTGAGGAAAAGGGACGCATTAAAACGCTTGATGAAATACTGTTTGTAATGCGGCATATACGTGATGAGATATGGACACGCCGCACACCGACGGAGGTAATATTTTCGTCTGTTTGCTCCCCGCGCTTGTCACAGCTCGGATTTTATGAAATACTGAAAAAGGAAAAGGATCTTTACACGGCTGCCCATATTTGCGGTATAAAGGGCGAGGAGCTTGCATTTATAAAGGAATTTTCCGAAAAAATAGGCAAAACGGAGGCTGAAAACCAAAAGGGCGAGTTTGATTACATAATCTCAAAGACGGAAGAATATGTAAATAATTTGCGCCGTGAGCTACCAAAAAAGCAAAAATTAAACGTCACCCTGCCCGTCTTTTTCGGAGTTTTGTTTGTCATAATTTTTTTGTGACACGTCCGAATGAAACGCCTTCTTGTAGGGGACGGCGCCCACGACGTCCCGCATGAAACGAACGAAAATGGGTTTTAAACGGGCGATTCGTGAATCGCCCCTACAGGCACCACCCCGAATTAAATGAATAAAAATAAAGGCGAAAGATATGGATATAAATCTTATTATAAAGGTATCGGGTGTCGGTATACTTGTATCGGCTGTATACCAGATACTTTCAAAAAGCGGAAGGGATGAACAGGCAATGCTCGTTTCCCTGACGGGTATAATCATAGTTATGCTTATGATAGTGAATCAGTTTTCATCTCTTTTGAGCACCGTCAAGAGCATTTTCGGATTATGAATATTATCGGTGTTTCGGTTTTTGCCGTTTTTTTCGTGTGTATTTTGCTTTTCGTGCGCACTGCCCGCCCTGAGATCGGATTTTTGCTTTCCCTTTGCGCAGGTGTGTGGCTTTTATCGGTATGCGTCACGGTCTTGTCGCCTGTTGCCGAATATATTTCATCGCTTTCGGAAAGTGCGGGCTTCGGAAAATACATGCCGTATATTTTCAAATCCCTTTCTGTCGGCTTTATCGGGCATTTTTGTGCTGAAATATGCAAGGATGCAGGCGAGCACGCAATCGCATCCTCACTTCAAAGCGCAAGCAAGCTGACCGTGGTCGGGATATGTCTGCCGCTTGTCGGTGAAATTGCCGATATTGCCGTATCGTACATATGAGAATTATAAAATATCTTTCAGTATTTTTTCTTCTTCTGATGCTTTTGACACATACAGCATTGGGAATGGAATTTGACATATCAGATGATCTTTCCCCTTATTTGCCCGACGGAGCAGGAGAAGACATTTCAAGCCTTGCAGATGATGTGGCAAGCGGCAGTATAATAAAACGAATAAAAACGGCTGTAAAAGATGCTTTTCCCGATATAAAAGGCGCATTCGGCGCACTGCTTTGCGCCGTTTTGCTGTCCGGGGTAGCATCGGCTGTCAGCTCATCTTTAGGTGCGGACGAGGATGTACTGTCGCTTGCAGGGACTCTTGTGTGTGCCGTGCTGATCTTCACCGTTATCAAAACGGCGTTTGATGCTTTGCGCACCGCCCTTGTTGCAAGTGTCACGTTTATGACGGCACTTATGGGTATTATGTGCTACGTTTACGGGATAATGGGAAATATAGGCTCCCTCGGTGTGTCATTATCCGTTTTATCCTCGGTGCTTCAGGGAGTTGAAATGATATCGTCATACATACTTTTTCCGCTTATTTGCACGGTTTTCGGCATGACTGCCGCAGGCTGTATAAAGGGTGTCGGGGAGCTTTCGGAGGTAGCCTCAGCCGTTAAAAAGATTGCTGTTTTTATTCTGTCATCATGCGCCATGGCAGTAACGCTTGCATTCGGACTGTGCGGGACGTTTGCATCTGTCGGCGACGGTGTGCTGAAAAGAAGCGTAAAATTTGCCGCAGGCACGTTTGTGCCGATCATCGGCTCGTCGCTTGCCGATGCTTACGATGCTGTTTTTACAAGCATAAGCGTTATAAAAGTAACGGCGGGGGGCGGAGGCATCGGTGCGCTTTTGCTAATTTTCCTGCCGCCGCTTGTCACCCTTTGCACAGTCAAGCTGATGCTGGGGGCAGTCGGCTTTATCAGCCGTGCGCTTGGGCTGTCCTCGCAGTCAAGGCTTGCAGCGGGGTGCGGTGAGATACTGTCGCTTATGATAGCCGTATGTGTTTTTTCGTTTGTCGTTATGACGGTAGCCTGCGCCGTTTTTATGAGGGTGAATATACATTGAGGCAGTTTCTTGTATCCTTAACGCTTTTAAGCCTTATATCCTCCCTCGTGCTTATGATAATGCCCGAGGGGGGACTGAAAAAGTACGTAAAATTGGCTTTGTGCCTTATATTTACGGCATTCACCGTGTCGTCATTTTCAACGGGCAATATCGGACAGCTTTCTTTGCCGAGTGTGAATATCGAGGATAAAAGCGGTGAATTTTACAATTCGGTCATCGCACGTGCAAAGGAAAATACCGAACAGAATTTAAAAAATGCGATCTGCAAAAAATATTCCGTAAACGCCTCAGATATCGATGTGAAGGTAAGCATCGAGGGCGATATCGGAGCGCTTGAAATTTCATGCGTTCATATAAAGCTTAAAGGCGTAAAAAACACCGTAAAGCTTACATATATCAAAAAATATGCGGAGGATCTGATGAATACAGAGGTTATTACAGAATATGACGGCACCTGAAATAAAAGCTTTCATTTCAAAAAACAAGACCGCCTCTTTACTGCTTGCCATAGCGGTTTTGGGCGGACTTATGCTTATTTTCGGTGCAGATACGGCCGGCGGAAAAATAAATGCGGAAAATACCGCCAACGGGGAATATATATCGGGTGTCGAGAATAAAATTGAACAAATGATAAAACGTGTGTGCGGGGGTGAAGTATCTGTTATCGTAACGGCGGAATCGTCCGAGGAGTACGTATATGCGGAAAATCTTGAGGAAGCAACAGAAAAAAACGGCGGTGAAGTGACAAGGACATCTAAAAAGAGCGACTTTGCAGTTGTGAACGGTCAGACGGTCGTGAAAACCGTGCTGAAGCCGAAAATACGGGGAATAGCTGTCGTATGCCATGGCGGCGATGATCCCGTTTTACAGTATAAAATAATAAAACTGCTTTCCTGCGCCTACGGTATATCCGAGGGCAAGATATGTGTGGCAGGTTTATAAAACGAAAATGTGTACTTATAAAAGGAGTAGATTTATGAAAATATTCAAAACCGAAAATCCCGACGGAAAGAAGATAAACTTCAAGGAAATAATCGAAAAAATAGGCAAGCGAAACCTCGTTATCGCAGGTGCTGTCGTTGTCATAGGTCTTACCGTGTACCTGAACTGGTTTTTGTTTGACGGCAATGCTGTCGATAACACCCCCCCGACAGCCGATGCAGGGGCGGAAAACAAAGACGAAGGCGCGGACAATTACTTCACCGTATCGCTTCTGAACCGCAACAGGGCACGTGATGAAGCTATCGAGGTGCTTCAGACCGTTATCGATGCAGGCTCATCAAACGAGGCATCTGAGGCGGCAATGGCTGATATCGCACGCATTGCCGCAGATATTGAAAAAGAGGCGAATATCGAGGAGCTTGTAAAATCCAAGGGCTTTTCCGAGTGCGTTGCCGTGATATCCGGCGAGGGTGTGAATATCATCGTCAAGGGCGACAGCGAAGCACTTTTGCCCAATGAAGTCGCACAGATAAAGGAGATCGCCTACACAAGCGCAAATATCCTGCCCGAAAACGTGGTAATAATAGAAAAATAATTTATAAGATGAATTAAGGTACGGGTGCATCGCACGTCCGCATTGAACGCCTTCCGTAGGGGCGTGCATCGCACGTCCGTATGAAATGAGCGTAAATGGGTAAAGTCATGACCACCCGTAAAACGGGTGGCATGCACTTAGCCTATAAGGCTATTATGTTGGCGACGCCTCAAGGCGCGCCGAAACGGTTTGCCAACCGCATAATTTTTACAGGCTGCCCCACACGTGGGGCGGTCTTTTA
>JBGVLZ010000061.1:0-137858 GCA_045124505.1 Eubacteriales bacterium | reverse complement strand
TATATTTAATACTATATATATCATGCTCGGACTACATATAGTGAATTGCGAAGAAAAAAATCAAGCTTCACTACAAAATGTAAAAAAGAAAACAATAATTTCAAAATTATTTCAATTTTCTATTGATTTTTTATTTTCTATGGTGTATACTGTGATAGTAGTGGTGTTTGTGTTTTGTGCAAACCACGGAAAATTCAGATTTTTTATGCTGATTTTTGCACTATCAGGTTTTATTTTGTATAAGTTCACCGTCGGTCGGTTTATATCATACTGTATGCAGACGGTGTTTTTATTTGTCTACCGCATAGTGCGAGGATATATTGTTACACCGATACTATATATTTACTTATTTATTAAGCTTAGATTTGTGTCTGCGCTCATTAAGCGGCGCATTGTCGATACCGTTGTCGAAGATAAGGAATTTTAATGAAAAGAAGAACAAATATATTTGTTAAAGCAGCTGTGTGCTTTTTCCTTGTTTTTGCTTTTGTTACTATTTTGAATTTAAGCATGCAGGTCAGCACGCTTAAAGAAAAGCAAGGACAGCTTGAAGTACAGGTTTACGAAAAAAAGCTTGCTGTTGAACAGCTCAAGGATGAATACGCACAGGAAATGGATGAAGAATATATACAGAAAATCGCCAGGGAAGAGCTTGGATACCGTATGCCCGGTGAGGTTGTATATTATAACGATTTGACAAAATGATCATGGCAGGGATATTGTGTCCCTGCTATGTTTTTACGGAGAATAAATATGATTATTAAAAATGCAAAAATTTATACGATGGACTCAGGCAGGGTGATAGAGCGAGGCTCTGTCGTTATAACAGACGGAAAAATATCATATGTCGGGGAGGATTTACCGAATACAGACGGACATGAAGTTGTAGACGGTGAGGGCTGTATTCTCACCCCCGGTTTTATCGATGCGCACACACATCTCGGTCTTATAGAAGATTCTTTGAGCTTTGAGGGTGATGACCTTAACGAGGAAACATCCCCTGTCACACCCCAGCTTTCCGCAATTGACGGAATAAATCCGTTTGACGTATGCTTTGCGGATGCTTACCGTGCCGGTGTTACTTCTGTATGTACAGGCCCCGGAAGCGCAAACCCCGTAAGCGGCATGGCAGCCCTTGTAAAAACATACGGAAAAAGGGTAGAATCAATGACAGTAACACCTGCCGTTTCAATGAAATTTGCTTTAGGTGAAAATCCGAAGTGCGTATACCATGGAAAAAGCGAGGCACCGCAGACACGTCTTGCAACAGCGGCACTCATAAAAGAATCGCTTATGAAGGCGAAAAAATATGCATCAGCCATGGCAGAATATCAGAGTGACCCCGAAAATTGTGATGAACCTGAGTATGACGATAAAAACGAGGCATTAGCTCTCGTTGTAAACGGTGTACTGCCTGCCCACTTTCACGCACACAGAGCTGATGATATATTCACGGCGGTGAGGATAGCAAAGCAGTTTTCGCTTAAATATACGATCGTCCATTGTACAGAAGGATATCTTGCGGCAGAAGAGCTTGCAAATGAGGGCATAAGCGCAATTTTAGGCCCTAACATGACAGACAGAAGTAAACCCGAGCTTAAAAATCTTTCATTTGAAAATCCAAAAATCTTAAACGAACACGGGATTTTATTTTCGATCTGTACAGACCACCCCGAAACACCGATACAGTATCTTCCGCTTTGCGCCGCATTGGCACACAAAAACGGACTTCCGTATATGGCATCTCTTGAGGCGATAACGTGTAATTCCGCAAAGATACTCGGAGTATCTGACAGGATAGGAATGATAAAAGAAGGGCTTGACGGTGACCTTGTTCTGCTTGACGGCGATCCTTTGAACATTTATTCAAATGTAGTAAAAACCTTTATAAACGGAAAAATTGTATACGAAAAATAATTATTTCTGAAAAAACGAATGCGATTAATATAAAGTGGTATAATTGTTTACAATATATTAACCACAATTCGTTGGCTGTGCGATATAATGAATTTAGATAAAAGTTTAACGAAATTAACAAATTCAAATATTTGCATAATACAGGAGGAATAAAAATGATTGGAACAAAAATACTTATAATAGACGATGATGTCAACATTTGCGAGGCACTTCGTGTATATTTTGAAAATGAAGGATATGAAGTAAAAACAGCAAATGACGGTGTTGAGGGTGTAAGCTATTTCAAGCTTTATGAACCTGATCTTGTACTTCTTGACATCATGCTTCCCAAAAAGGACGGCTGGGCAGTGTGCAGAGAGATCCGTGAAGTATCTTCAAAGCCTATTATCATGGTAACAGCCAAGGGCGAAACATTTGACAAGGTGCTCGGACTTGAAATGGGCGCTGACGACTTTGTTGTAAAGCCCTTTGATATGAAGGAGCTTGCAGTAAGAATGAAGGCGGTCCTCAGACGCTGCAACTCACACGAGAGTCAGAACGATGATGAAATAATCAAGTTTGAAAATATTGAAATAAGCTTGCAGAAGTATGAGCTTAAGCTCAGAGGCAAGAGTGTTGATATTCCTCCGAAGGAATTGGAGCTTCTTTATTTCCTTGCTTCAAACTATAACAGAGTTTTTACAAGAGATCAGTTGCTTGACAAGGTTTGGGGATTTGATTATCTCGGAGACTCCAGAACGGTTGACGTACACGTTAAGCGTCTTCGTGAAAAGCTTGAAGGCGTTTCGGATAAGTGGGTGCTCAAAACTGTCTGGGGCGTTGGATATAAATTCGAGCTTCTTCAGTAAAATTCGAACTAAAGGGCGGCCTTGTTTTAAAAGAGGTCGCCCTCTTTTCTTCATATGAGAGGATAAATTGATGTTTAAAAGCGTTTTTACAAAATACGTTGCGGCTTTTATGCTGATAATTTTTGTCAGCTTTTTCGTGCTTTCTGTCATCCTCGTTTCAAACACGTCAAACAACTCTGTCGATATGAAACGTCAGTCAGTCAGCGATGCCTCTGAGGCTGTTGGCAATTTTATAACAGGGAAGTATAACAACTCCGCAACGGTCGACTTCGCCAGATTTATATACTATGAAAATGTCGAAAGCGATATTTCCGTTGTTTTGAATACTGTATCGGATGCCATGGGTGAGGATATGTTTGTCTTTCTGACAGACGAAAAGGGAGTAGTGCTGTTAAGCGCACACACGCCCGAAGATATGGGAAAATCCCTTCCTGCCGGTATTCTTGCAAAGCTCGACGGTGACGGAGCATACAGCGAATATACTTCGATGGAAGGATTCTTTAAAACGAATCATCTTGTTTCTGCCGAAGCTGTTGAAAACACAAACGGAGAAATGGTTGGCACAGTTTTTGTGTGCAGTGAAAATGTAAGGTTCAGAAATCTTGTTTCCAAAACGATAAAGGCGATAATCGTGTCTGTTTTGTGGGTAATGCTTGCGGCGCTTGTTGTTGTATACTTTCTCTCTGAAAGGATCATTTTACCGCTTAAAACGATGAGCCGTGCGGCAAAAGAGTTTTCACAGGGTAATTTTGATGCACGTGTACCTATACACGGCCACGATGAGGTTGCAGAGCTTGCGGCAGCGTTTAACAATATGGCATCAACGCTTGAAAAAAATGAAGAGCTGCGTAAAACATTTCTTGCAAATGTGTCGCATGACCTGCGCACGCCCATGACGGCAATTTCAGGATTTGTCGAAGGAATGTTAAGCGGTGCGATTCCTCCTGAAAAGCAGGAGCATTATCTTCAGATAATATCCACCGAGGTAAAGCGTCTTTCACGTCTTGTATCATCGTTGCTTGATATCTCCCGTCTTCAGGCAGGCGACAGAAAGCTTGTAAAGTCGAACTTTGATATTTGCGAGATGGCAAGGCAGATAATAATTTCACTTGAGCAAAAGCTCGACAGCAAAAAGCTCGATGTTATGTTTGAGTGTGACCGTGATAATATGCCCGTTTTTGCCGACCGTGATGCGATATATCAGGTGCTGTACAACATATGCGACAATGCACAGAAATTCTCTTATGAAAAGGGAAAGTATATTGTTAAGATAGTTGAAAAAGATGAAAAGGTCTTTGTGAGCGTTCTTAACGACGGACAGGGAATAATAAAGGAAGATCTTCCGTTTGTATTTGAGAGATTTTACAAGAGCGACAAGAGCCGCGGACTTGATAAAACAGGTGTCGGACTTGGACTGTATATCTCAAAAACCATAATCGACTCACACGGTGAGGAGATATGGGTAAACAGCGTGTACGGAGAATACTGTGAGTTTGTATTTACTCTTACCTCTGTGCCCAATAACCAAAATACGTCAGTACAAGAAAAACTTTCAAGAAAAAAGGCTGATAAACAATAAAGTTTACAAACAGACGATAAAAATTAAAATAACTGCACACAGTATACACGATTTATTAAAACATAAAAGTTATACTTATAGGTGTTAATTCTATTATTTGAAAGGGTTGTTTCAGGTTGAATACCGAAAACGGCAAAAAGGCTTTGAACGAAGAAAAAGAAAATTCTTCGCAAATACCGTCCTACGGCGGTTATGAATATAAGCATCGGTATGAACAACTGATGCAGACGAAAAACGCAGAAGAAACATCTGTGAGAATTACAGCAGTTATTGCATTTGCGGTGCTTTTTACTGTTATCGTGGTTGCAATTGCCTGCTTACTGATAGTAAATATAATAATTTCGGATTCCGATAAATACGCAGGCGCTTCCGTGAATGTAGGCGAAACGCACGCTAATAAAGAAGCGGTTACACAAAGCGCCGAAAAGGATCCTGTAAACAGTTTGGGCAAAAATGCAACAGTGTCAATATCTGTCGGAAACGAAAAGCTGACAGGTATATTTATAACCTCTGACGGCTATATCGTTACAGGAGGTGCCCCTTTTCTTGAATCAGGGGATATTTTGGCATTTATTGCAGGCGAAGAGCTTTCCGCCAAGGTAATTGGCATAAACAAAAGCGGGAATATAGCTGTTTTGAAGGTGGATTCTTCATCTCAGACAGCGGCTGATTTTACAAATGACGGACTCGTAAACGCAGGCGACACTGTTTTTGTTGCATATAATTCTCAGCACGGGCACAGTGTTTTAAGCGGTTCTGTTTTATATGTCGGCGGTGATTCTATCTCGGTTGACGGAATATCATTTGATGCGCCTATGTACGGAGCTGCACTTATGGATGAAAACGGCAGGGTGCTCGGTATTGTCACACACGGAGATGAAAACGGTGTGTGTGCGGTTTCTTCGTCTTTTGCAATTTCAACAATACGTCAGTTTGTTAAAGAAAATATCCAGATAGGCTCAAATACATTTGAAAAGATCGAATGGCTCGGTATATCTGTTATACAGATAACCGACGACGACAGCAAGAGATTCGGTTTACCCGGCGGTGTTATGGTTATGAAAACAGAAAGCGCATCTATTGCCGAGCATGCGGGACTGTTGGCTAATGATATAATTATCGGTGTCGAAAGCTTTGCTGTGTCGAGTGCTGAGCAGTTAAACGAAGTCGTATCACGCTACAGTGAAGAGAGTGTTTCTTTGCTTGTATACAGAAACGAAAGGTACATCAATATAAATCTTGATGTTGATAATTGAGGTAAAATAATATGGGCGAAGGTATCGTTTCAAGAAAATTGAAAGCAGGCGACACCTTCGCCGTTTTGTTTGTTTTGGTAGCTGCTCTGTTGCTTATATTTATTCTTCCGCAAGAGGGTAATGCCGATACCGTATCTATCAAAACGGAAAATGCGGTACATACATATTCATTGTTTGAAGACCGTGTAATATCACTTTCCGAGAACGGCACAGAGCTTACAGTTGTTATAGAAAACGGCGAGGTCTATGTAAAGGAATCAACCTGCCGTGACGGTATATGTAAGGCGCACGGAAGGATAAGCAAAAAAGGCTGTATAGTTTGCCTGCCTGCAGGTGTCGTTATCGAAACCGATGCAAAGGGGGATGATGCTGTTGCAGGATAAAACCGTAAAAACAGTTACCCTTTGCGGTATATTTTCAGCGCTTTCAATAATTTTTTCAACCTTTGAAGCGTTTTTGCCGATACAGGCATTAATACCTTTGCCTGGTATTAAGCTCGGTATTGCAAATATCGTTATACTGTATGTGCTTTTTTACGCAGGAACAAAAGAATCTGTTTTTGTGTTACTTTGTAAATGTGTTGTTACAGCACTTATTTTCGGTTCAGTATCTTCCTTTTTGTTCTCACTTTGCGGAGGTATACTCTCGCTTTTATCGGCTGTAATTATAAAAAATAAATGGTGTGACAAGCTTTCATTTGTCGGTGTGAGTGTTATCGGTGCAGCGCTTCACAATACGGGCCAGATACTTGTTTCGTGCCTGATGCTCGGTACTTTCAAAACACTTTATTATCTCCCCGCACTTCTGTTTGCAAGTATTGCATGCGGTGTCATAACAGGCACAGTTTTATGTCTTTTGCCTGATTTAACAAAATACAAAGGTAAGAAATAATATGAAAAAACTGCTATGTATTCTTATCCTGATTCCGCTTGTGCTTTCTTCTTGCAGTGTCAGATATAAGGATAATACATATTTTGCACTTGATACGTTTATTAAAACGCATCTGCCCGATTCTGATGTTGATATACAGGAATATATAAAAACACTTGAAGGGATTATCTCAAAAACGGATAGTAGTTCCGAGGTTTTCAAAATAAATGAAAATACCTCGTGTGAAGTATCTGAAGAAACCGCATCCTTGATACGTTTTGCAAATGAGGTATCATATAAAACAAACGGTGCATTTGATATAACCTGCGGAGCACTTTCAGCCCTATGGGACTTCAAATCGGACACGCCTGTACCTCCTACAGAGGAAGAAATAAAAAAAGCAATTGAATATGTAGGATACGGCAACATTACCGTTGACGGATGTAAAATAACAAAGACGTCGGAAAATGTCCAAATAGATCTCGGCGGTATCGGCAAGGGGTATATTGCTGAAAAATGTGTAGAATACCTGCACGAAAACGGAATCAATAGCGGTTATTTGAATTTAGGCGGAAATATTGCAATTGTCGGTGTAAAAGAAAATGGGGAAGGGTGGGGCGTTGCCATTCGTGATCCACAGCGTACCGATGACACCGTGGGACGTGTTATCATGTCAGACGGATACCTGTCCGTGTCGGGTGATTACGAAAGATGCTTTGAATATAACGGTGAAAAATATCACCACATTTTAAACCCAAAAACAGGATATCCCACGGTGAATGAGCTTTCATCAGTCGCCGTCATCTCGGATAACGGCACGCTTGCCGATGCATTGTCTACAGCGCTTTTTGTGATGGGACTACAAGAAGGACTACAGTTTTATAAAGAAAAAAGTTACGATTTTGAGGCAATATTTATAACAAACGATGGATATATACATACGACTGACGGCATCAGATCAGATTTCGAACTTACAAGCACGAATTATAAATTGAAGTGAGGTTACAGATGAAAAAATTTTTAAGCTTTATTTTAGCATTTTCGATGCTTATCCCGCTTGTATCATGTACGGGCGAGGGCGATACAACAACTCTCGGGGTGAATGTGACGGACGGTGTAGATATAACGACCGACAGTGAAGATGCATCATTTGATACTGACGGGCAGGAAACAAATAATTCCCAAACTGATGAAGTCACCGACATGCAGACCGAATCTCTGCCTGCGGAAACGTATCCGCCGATCGAACAGCCTGAACAGACCTCTTTTTCAAATATCGTATTCAAACAGGTATACGGTACGGGGTACAATAAAGATACACCCATATCGTGCGGTTTTATAGAGCTTTACAATATTTCCGATATTGCTATACCGCTTGACGGTGTTTCGCTTTTGTATATGACAACGGGCGACTCATCGTATAAAAAATTTGACTTTAAAAGCGGTGAAAAAATAGCACCCTTTGGCAGATATTTAATAAAATGCGGCGACGCTGTCGGTGTTAACGGTGAAAAATACGAATCAAAATATGAAGTCATAAGAATAGAGTATTATGATGCGGTATGGAATACTGTTATAGACAATAAGACAGTTAAGCTTGCTGTAGCCGATAAAGATACAACGCTTTCACCTACCGATGATATTACAAAAAATTCTGCTGTATATACGTATTTTATCGCACAGGAGGGTGCTGACGGCAAGGATCGTAACATAATCGGTTCGCTTTCAAAAAAACGTGCGGCGTACAGACATGAAAACACGATATCGTCAGGCTTTAAAACCATCGATTATTCAACTATGTCCTCGACAGAGATAAGCGATGTCCGCCCGCAGTATTCGGGCGGTGACAGAAATACGTATCTGTCAAGTCTCGGTATGTCAGTTGCATTTTCTCACATCAGCGGATTTTACGATAAAGCTTTCAAACTCAAGCTCACAGCCGCTGAGGGATTTAAAATATATTACACAGCAGACGGTTCAGACCCCCGTGTGTCGGGTACGGAATATAAAGGAGAGCTTTCGATTTCTGCCCCCGGCAATTGGGGACATCTGACAAATGAAAATTCTGTACTTTTCGATATTTCAAAACCCGTCAAACATAATATCGGCGGAAGAGTCATAAAGGCATATGCCGTAAAGGGAAATGTAAAATCTCCCGTTGTCACAAATTCGTATTTCATAGTACCGGGTGCAAAAGAGCTTTATAATGTTCCGTTTGTATCTCTCAGTCTGCCCGGTGAGGATTTTGTAAGCCGTGATAAGGGTATTTACTATACGGTCATGAAAAATCCTTTTGCAACAAAGGAAAGAAAAACATCATATCTTGAAATGTTTGAAGCTGACGGCACGCTTGTTTCATCGTCTTACGTTGAAATTGCGATGAACGGCAACGGCTCACTCGGTATGTCATCAAAGTCTATGCGTGTTTATTTTAAATCAGATGCCGATCCTACAGTCGTAAATAACCCTTCCAAACTGAAATATGATATTTTTGCAGGACGTGCACAGCACGGTGTTACAGAATTTAAACGCTTGCTTTTGAGAAATTCGGGTAACGATTCAAGTGCTTCACACTTGCGTGACGGACTCATGCAATCACTTTGCAAGGACATGAATGTGTCTGTAATGGCATATAGACCCTCGTTAGTCTTTGTAAACGGTGAATTCTGGGGTGTTTACAACATAAGAGAAAGATTTGACAGCAAGTATTTTGAGGAGCATT
This sequence comes from Eubacteriales bacterium, assembly GCA_045124505.1. Lineage (GTDB taxonomy): Bacteria > Bacillota > Clostridia > Oscillospirales > CAG-272 > RGIG7213. The sequence continues at coordinate 128,666 of JBGVLZ010000061.1, read as the reverse complement.
ACGGAGTCAAAGAAGAAAATCTCGTTATGCTTGAAGCACCGTCACCGCTTGTCACAAACTGGGACTATGACGAACCGTATGTTTTAAACGAAGGTGTGGCAGGCGATGAGGTGGTTTATCATAAGCTGGTGGACTATATTGCCTCGAATGATATGTCAGATCCCACTCACTTTAATTACATAGCGAAAAATATCGATCTTGACAGCTTTATCGATTTCTTTGTGTGCAGTATGTATATGTGTAATCTTGACTGGCCGACGAACAATGTCAAGGTCTGGAGAAATAAGTCATCATCAGACCCTTCGGGACTTGATACAAAATGGCGTTATGTCCTTTGCGATATGGATATGGGAATGGGATTCGAAGGTGAATTCAATAGGGATATGTTTGCGCACGCTTTAAGTAATCAGACCGTTGCGGGAAGTATGATGTGTTCGCTTCTTGAAAATGAAACATTCAGAAATAAATTTATAGATCGTTTTACGTATGCCGTACAAACGGTATTTGCGCCTGAAAAAGCATTGAAACTGCTTGATGAATATTCCTCGGTACTCAAAAAGGTGATAGGACTTCACTTTGACCGCTGGCCGAGTGATAACGGCTCAATGAATAAGTGGCAGGCTGAAATAAACGAAATAAAGACCTTCATAAACAAGCGCGGTGAATATGCACTTTCAACAATGAATACGTATTTCGGTATTCAGCCCTGTATGCTTACGGTATCTGTGGATCTTGATAAATCAGAGCTTTACATAAACGGCAAAAAAATAACATCATCGGGATACAATGAAATATTTGCCGATAATGAAAAGGTAACTGTTAAGATCGTTCCGAAATCGGGATATACTTTAAACGGTATAAAGACGGTGACAAACGGCGGAAGCGAAAAAACGTATACAACACAAACAGTTACGCTTAATGTCAAAACCCGCACAACAGTTATAGGACTTGTATCAAAAACTGGCTTGAGCGTTACACCGACGGTTATAGCAGGCTCACGCAGTATATTTGTCCTTGATAAAAACGGTGACCTTTATGCATGGGGCGAAAATGACCAGTCACAGCTCGGTGTATGTGTGGGTAAAACGATAAGAAAGCCGATGCTTGTTATGTCAGGTGTTGTTCAGGTTGAAACGAGCCGAGGCGGCACGGAAAGCGATGCTCCTATGACTGCAATACTCACCGATACAGGTGCTGTTTACACGATAGGAAATAACCTTTCCTCACAGCTCGGACGTGACGGTGTAACTACATCTTTTGTAAAAATTGATACATCTGTTAAGTTCAAAAAGGTGTCAGTTGGGCTTGACCATTTGCTTTTGCTTGCTGAAAACGGCGATGTGTACGGATGCGGTAACAATGCGTATGCACAGCTCGGAAACACGAATTATCCGAATAGCGTTACAAAAATAACGAAAATTGCATCGGGCGCTGTTGATATTGCCGCAGGACGCCGTCATTCACTTTATATTACATCTGACGGCTCGCTGTATGCGCTCGGTGATAACAGATGGGATAAAATATCATCATCTGCACCTGAAATGATAAAAACACCTTATAAGCTCGTATCAGATGCGGAAAAGGTATTTGCAGGACAGCATAATTCACTCTACATAAGTAAAAGCGGTGCGCTTTACTATTTCGGCTGGCGTGATGTTGCAACATTTACAGCAGGTCAGTCAAACGGCAAAATGAACAAAATAACTGATAATGTTGTATCTGCATCTGTTATGGATGAGCATGTTGTGTATATGACGAAGGACGGAGGAGTTTACGGCTTCGGACTTAATAATTACGGTCAGATATTGTCCGACCTTAAACAAAAATCGACACCTGTTCTTATAGCAAGTAAATGTATTTCCGCATCAGCTGGTACATACTATACGTCATATATAACACAGGCAGGCGAGGTGATCGTAAGAGGCTCAAACAAATCCGCTGTAATCGGCAACGGATCAATTTCAAACGATTACACCGCACCTTATACGGCAATGAAATTATCATAAATAAATATCCCCCCGTTTTACGGGGGGATATTTATTTATATGCTCGTCATATCAAAAAAAATGGTTGGCTTGGCAAGCCAACCATTTTATTTGTTAAAGGTAACTTAAATTTCGGGGATTTCTATTTCGATCTCATGACCAAGCTCAGCAGAACGGCAGATACCGTCGATAATTGCCTGGTTGTAAATGATCTGACTTGAGGGAATGGGTGCGGGTGTGCCGTTTTTGATAGCATCAAGGAATGAACGCACCTTCATATCAAACAAATTACCCTTTGTTTCAAGTATCGGAAGCTTTGTTTCAGTCTGTGTTCCGCATACGTCGTGATAAAGCACCATATTGCCGCCTACAGTACCGTTCCAGCAATCTGTAGAGGGAATGCGGAGTGCTGCTTTCTTACCGAAGATGATGGTATCTCCGGGGGTGTCAACGTGCATTGCCCATGCGATACGGAAGTCAAGCACGATACCGCCTTCAAGTCTTACAAAGCCTGCGGCAAAGTCATCAACTCCGAACTTTTCGGCATATTCGGGGCAGGGCATATATTCGGGATTTTTACCGAAAAAGTCGCATATATATCCGCTTACCGTCAAGGGCTTCGGATAACCTATTGCGTTGAGAACCATATCGAGTGAATAACATCCGATATCGCCTATTGCACCTATACCGCCTGTTTCTTTTTCAATAAATGTTGTACCGAATGGGGTGGGAATACCGCGGCGGCGGCCGCCGCCTGTCTGGATATAGTAAATATCACCGAGTGTTCCGCTTTCAACAAGTCTCTTTATCATTTTCATATTTTCGTCGAAACGGGGCTGGAAGCCGATGGAAAGCACCTTACCGCTTTTCTTTTCCGCACGGCAAATTTCAACAGCCTCGTCAAGCGTTACACACATAGGCTTTTCAAGAAGAACGTTTACGCCCTTGTTCAGGGAGTCTATCGTACATTCTGCATGTGTCATATTGTATGTGCAGACGCTTACTGCATCAAGCTCAGGCTCATTTTCAAGCATTTCGGTATGCGAAAGATATGTGCGCACGTTTTTAATTCCGTGCTTTTCAAAAAATGCATCTGCCTTGCCGGGTATAAGATCAGCACCTGCAATTATTTCAACATCAGGCATTTTAAGATAGCTCTTTATATGTGCATCAGCTATCCAACCTGTGCCGATAATACCTATCTTTAATTTTTTCGAAGTATCGATAACCGCTTCTGTATTATGTTGATGCTTGTAAGCATCAAGTATAGATTCTGCCATTTTAATATCTCCTTTCAGAATATCGTATATATTGTATCATAACCATGCATAAATTACAACTTGTTTAGGATATATTTGTTCGTAAATATTTTTTTACTTCACTTTAAATTTATGATAAATATCGCAAAAACTGTTGACAAAAATAAAAATTATGGTATCATAATATATTATAATTAAAGCGGAGTAACTGTATGAAACAGAAGTTATTGTTCCTATATGAAAGACTGAAAAGTGCATCGCTTATATTCACCGTTTTTTTGTTTGCACTTACGGTAATATCGGAATTTATGAATATAAAGTCACCGTATATTGCAACATATAATTATATTGTTTTGTTTTTGTTCGCTTTTGCGTGTGCTTTTATAAATCTTGTTTTCAGAATAAAAAAGGCAGGGCTTCAGGTCAAATTACTGCTTCATGCGGTTCTTATGATCGTTAATATATGCTGTTTGTTCTATTACAACGGAATGACGGTAAGCGGAAAGCATATGACTCCGCAGACGCTCGTGGTGATAATTACCGTCGTTGCTATTGTTTATGCTATAGTTGATGCGGGTATACTCATCGTAAATCTATTTACAAAATCAAAGGGTGAGGAAGATTATTCACCTATGTTTAAAAAATAACTCGAAGGATAATGATGAAAGAAAAATTACTCACAATTCCCAATGTAATAACAGCATTTCGTTTGCTTGGTTCGCTTGTGTTGCTGTTGTTTATACCTACGTTTTCCAAGGGATTTTTTATACTTTATACACTGTGCGGTATCAGTGATATCGTTGACGGCACGATAGCAAGAATGACAAAAAGCACTACAGAATTCGGTGCAAAGCTTGACAGCATTGCGGATTTACTGTTTTATTCTGTGCTGTTTTTCTGTATTTTACCTAATCTGCTTGAAAAATTGCCGTTTTATGTGTGGGCAATAGGTATTGTAGCAGTTGTTATCAGACTTGCTTCTTATTTCACTGCTGCAGTAAAATATCATAGATTTGCTTCTGTTCACACGTATATGAATAAGCTCACAGGCGTTGTTACGTTTTCGATTCCTTATTTTGTTTTGACGAAATTTATTATCCCTGCATGTATTTTGCTCGGTATAATATCTGTAACCGCTTCACTTGAAGAGCTTATAATGCACATCACTGCCCCTAAATATAATCCTGACAAAAAAACACTTTTGCCGACAAGACAAAAGTAAATATATTTATTTAAAAGGAGATAAAAAATGAAACTTTCAGATATACATATAAGAGATCCGTATATCTTTGCGGAAGACGGTGTTTATTACCTTTACGGTACAAGAATAGGTGTAAACGGTGTACCGAAGCCCTGTACAGGACTCGATGTTTATACAAGCCGTGATCTTGAGGATTGGAGTGAGCCTTATGAATGCTTCACACGTCCCGATGATTTCTGGGCAAATTGGGACTTCTTTGCTCCCGAAGTGCACAAGTACAAGGGTAAATATTACATGTTTGCAAGCTTCAGATCCGCAACACATAACAGAGCATCACACATTCTTGTTGCTGACAGCCCCATGGGTAAATTTTTGCCCATCGTACCTGAGGCGATAACACCTGAGGACAGAGTTTGCCTTGATGCAACATTCTATGTTGATGAAAACGGTACCCCCTATACGGTTTTTGTCCACGAATGGACACAGATACATGACGGCTCTATGTGTGCTTTGCAGCTTACTGACGATCTTAAATACGGTGTTGGTGAGCCTGTTACGCTTTTCCACGCAGGAGAAGCAGAGTGGAAGTACGGAATCGAGCACGGCGAAAACTACGTTACGGACGGTCCTTTCCTCAGAAAGAACAAAGCAGGCAAGCTTACGATGATCTGGTCCGGCTTTACCGATAACTGCTTCTATGTAGAGGCAACAGCTGTAAGCGACAGCGGAAACATTATGGGCCCGTGGCGTCAGGTAAAAGAGCCTATATTCAAGGATGACGGCGGACACGGAATGATATTTGACGGCTTTGACGGTAAGCTTTATATGGTTATTCACACACCTAATGTCCGTCCCCGTGAAAGAGCTGTTATCTTCGAAATAGAGGAAACAGAGGATTCTTACAAGATCATTTCAGTAGCACACAAATAAATAACTTTGCGACCGCAGTTCACAATATGAACTGCGGCCGTCTTTGTGAAAACAATGCGATCTCATTTTTTAAAGCGTTTTATAAAATTATGAAAAGAGTTAAAATGGTTAATCAAGGAGGCTTTGCCAGTGGCAATAACAGTGTGTGATCTGCGTTTTGCATACAAAAGGGGTAATAATATTATCAAATGCTCCGAGTTATATTTTTCCACAGGAAATGTATATGTATTGACAGGGCCCAACGGAAGCGGAAAAACAACATTTTTAAAGCTGATTTTAGGATTGTTAAAGCCAACATGCGGGAGAATTATCGGATATGATCAGGAGGTTATCGCATTTGTCCCAGATCATAACGGACTGTATGATTCTCTGTCTGTACTTGAAAATATCAAATTCAGGATGAGCTTGTATAACATGAGTTATTCTTCGGAAAAGGATAATATCAAACGGATGTTAGTGCGGTATAATCTTTGTGATAATGAGGATAAATTGGTTAAAGACCTTTCACTTGGGATGAAGAAAAAAGTATCCTTGGTATGCGCGCTTGCGGTCAAACCATCGCTTTTGGTTTTGGATGAACCGACGGGAGGACTGGATGCAGATGCGCAAAGAGAATTGTCTGAAATGATTGCAGAGTTTATTTCACCGTCAACTACTGTTATTTGTACATCGCACGACCGAGGATTTTTGGATGCACTTCCTCGTTGTACTGTTATTCAGTTCCCAATGGGTGTATAAGTATGACTTTTTTTATTCATACGCAGTTATACGGTATCGGTACATCCAAACGGCTTTTATGCACTCTCTTGTTTGCCCCTGCGCTGTTGTTATTCTGCTCTTATTATGCGGTAAATTCATGGATCGACGGGCGTTTGGTTTTGGCGCTGTTTGCAGCGTTGACAGCTATGTTAAGCAGCGAGATACTTCATTGGTTGACAATTGATGAGATAAAAGACGGCCTGTTTGATATTGTTTTAATCAGTCCTATTCCTCGTTTTCAAATATTACTGAATAAAATTATAGTACCTACTATCTGCGGTATAACTCTTGCCGTTATTTCTCTGTGGATAAATAATTTTTTGTCATCATATTACCGTTTTGTGAATTGGGATTTTTCATTTGCAACGTGTTCTTTTTTACTTTTCGCCGCAGTATTTTCCGCATTGCTTGAGTTCATTTCATTGTTGATCATCAGGGGTAACAATACAAATATTCATTCCGTGCTTTTGGCAGTCGGTCTATTTCCTATGCTGTGGATTTATGATCTTATTTCAAAAAATATTTTGCTTTTTTATGTTGTAATAATTATATTAACGTTGCTTGCTGTCGGCATATCTTTCATTTTATTAAAAAGGCGGCATCAAGTTTCTATGAACGGAAGCGGATATTGCTTTCCCGGCCTGTTCGGCAACAGCAAAACTTCCGTATTCGGCGCTTTTTTGCGAAAAAACCTTTCAATGATCCGCTATGGAAGATTCACTCTGTTACAATTTGTTATAGCAGCAGCTGTGCCGATTTTGTTTGTAGCAATCGCGGATGTCCGAAGCTTCCTTTCCGTAAACACGATAACGGTTCTGTTACTGTCCGCCATACCGTCTGTTTGCAACATATATTTTGTCTTTTATTCCTCGTTATTCGAAAATCGGAATAAAGTAAATGAAATTTTGCAAATTCAGAATGTTACCGCTTTAAAAATGATAATAGAAAAAGCTGTATCCGCAGGCATAATTTCATCTTTGCTGTGTAGCGTAAGCATTGCGGCTATTTCGCTTTTTTACATATGTGATGCTTTTCTCTTGCCGCTCACTGCTGTGAATTGTTTTATTTCGGCGATAATATGCAGTTTTTACTCTCAAAAAATTGATTCATTCAAGGCGGAGAATATTCATAAGTCTGTCATTTCTTTTATCTCTATCATGCTTCAATGTATCATTCTGTTGTTTATATAAATTAAAATGGGCTGACTCATTTATGGAAATTGTTTCCGAGATGAGTCAGCCTGTATATTTTTTGAATATTTTTCCTGTAGCATGTTGTAACATCTGAAACTTTACATTATATATTTCCGAAGGAAATATGCGCCATTTGCCTGCGGGCAGTTGACTTCGTCAACTGTGGGGGGGCAGGCATAGCGCACGTACGGTAAAGATTCAGATGAAATAAGGTACTACAATATGTCCTATATATTTCCTTAAATGAGCCGGCACCGTGTTTATATAACCGAAAGCCTGTAGATAAACAGCCGCCGTTAAATTTACAAAAGGTGCTTTATAAGCTCTTCGTAAGGCTCGCTGCTCAAATATGCAGGGGGGATATCAAAAACAGTCTTGCATCCCTTGAAGCCTTCTTTGTACATACGGTGTGCCGCACGTGCGAATGCGACGATGACAGACGCTGTAAATTCGGGGTTTGAATCAAGCTTAAGGCTGTATTCTATAATATGGTTATTTTCAAGGTCAAATCCCGTCTTACCGCTTCTTATGACAAAACCGCCGTGGGGAATACTGCTGTGATCTCGTTTCAGCTCCTCAAGCGAAATAAAATGAACCGTTGTGTCATAATCCGCAAAGTAATTCGGCATTTCTTTTATTTCTTTTTCTATCCTTGCTTTGTCAGCACCTTCTTCGGCGACGACAAAACATTCTCTTGTGTGCTTTTCTCCTGTTGAAAGTGCAGGGCATACACCGCTTCTGACAGCCTCCAGTGCTTTATCTATCGGTATGGTGTACTGTCGCGCGTCAACAACACCGTCAATTCTGCGTATAGCATCGGAATGTCCCTGGCTTACACCTTTGCCCCAAAAAGTATAATCGGCTCCGCACGGAAGAACCGCACCTGCGTAAAGGCGGTTTAAAGAAAACATACCGGGATCCCAGCCTGCTGAAATTACAGCAACCTTACCTGACTTTTGTGCCTCAAGGTCAACATTTGCAAAATGCACGGGGATGTTTGCATGTGTATCAAAGCTGTCAACAATACAGAAATCCTTTGCAATTTCGGGCGACTGCAACGGCAGATCCTTTGCGCTTCCTCCGCACAGGATCATAACGTCGATCTTGTCCTTGTATTTGCATATATCTCTGTCTGAACAAACAACAGCTGTTTCTGTTTTTATTTTAATATTATCAGGATCACGCCTTGTAAATACTGCAACAAGCTCCATATCAGGGGAATGCTTGACAGCGCATTCGACGCCTTTGCCTAAATTACCGTAACCGTATATACCGATTCTTATTTTCATATGATCACTCCGTTATTAAGTATATGCGGTATTATATCACAATTTTTTTTTCATTTCAATAAGCAAATAAAAAATATGTTAAAATTCATATTTTTTATTGCAAAAATATATAAAATACGATATAATTGTAATATTATCAAGGAGGATAAGATTATGAACAAAAAATTATCAGGACGTTTTTGGATATCTCTTATTATGTTTGGCTTAATGGGGCAGATTGCCTGGGTCGTTGAAAATATGTATTTCAACGTATTTATATACAAAATGTTTTCCGCAAGTGCTTCGGATATTTCGCTGATGGTTGCGGCAAGTGCTGTATGTGCGACACTCACAACTGTGTTTATGGGTGCGCTTTCGGATAAAGTCGGAAAAAGAAAAATGTTTATATGCGGCGGATATATTCTCTGGGGTTTATCAATATTTTCTTTTGTTTTTCTGAAAGAAGATCTGATTTTATCTGCTTTTCCGTTTGTAACATCAGCTGCCGCTTTGTGCGTAACGCTTACTGTTATACTTGACTGTGTCATGACATTTTTCGGTTCAACCGCAAATGATGCTGCATTTAATGCATGGCTTACTGAAAGCACAAACGATTCCAACCGCGGTGCGGCAGAGGGTGTAAATGCAATGATGCCGCTTGTGGCAATTCTTGCTGTATTCGGCGGATTTATGGCGTTTGACCTTGATAAAAGCGAAAGCTGGACACTGATATTTATAATCATAGGTGTTTGTGTGACACTTATGGGTATTGTCGGTATTTTCACGATCGATGACAGCAAGACGGTAAAAACGGATGAAAAATACCTTAAGACCGTAATTTACGGCTTCCGTCCGTCTACAATAAGCTCAAATCCCGCTTTGTATATCTATCTGTTCGCATTTATTCTTTTCAATGTTTCAATACAGATATTTATGCCTTACCTTATAATCTACTACGAAGTATCGCTCGGAATGAAGGACTATGTGCTTATAATGGCTCCCGCTATAATTCTTGCTTCTGTTGTTACGGCATTCTGGGGAAGATTTTACGATAAAAAAGGCTTTGGCATTTCGGCAACATTTTCTCTTGTATGGCTTTCATTGGGTTACATACTTTTGTTTGCATTCAAATCAACTGCGCTTGTTTTTGTAGGATCATTGTTCATGATGTGCGGATACCTTTCCGGTATGGCGGTGTTTGGTGCAAAAATAAGAAGCTATATTCCCGAGGGTAAGGCGGGAATGCTTCAGGGAGTACGTATTTTTTCACAGGTCCTCATCCCCGGTGTTGTAGGTCCGTTCATAGGTAAGACAGTGCTTAAAAATGCGGAATTAATTACGAATAATGACGGTACAACTTCATTTATACCCAACAGCAACATATTTGCCGCAGCTCTTGTGCTGTCGGTCGTAACAGGTGTTTTCCTGCTTTTGTGTAATAAAGCGGCGAAAAAGAATAGTGCAGAATAATTGCATTTTGCAATAAATCAATTTAATTGTTACTATTGATATGGTGAAATTACCGTACTGATAAAGAAGGGAATATTCAATAATGAAGATAAATAAAAAATACAGACTGCTTTCTTTTATCACAGCAATTCTTTTGCTTACATCGTGTACAGGCGGTGATACAGTCACGACCGATACACAGGGAGGCACTGAAACGCAACAGACTGTTGAAACAAATGCTGATGAGGCGGCGACGAACTCTTCGTTTGAAGCTAAGGAATTTACAACTGACGGAAATTCGTTTTCTTCAAAGTTTGTTCCTGTAGGCGATTTTGACGGTGAAGTATCTGTTTCTTTGACGGACGGAAAGGACACATTTACAGATTCCAAGCAGGTGACCCTGAAAGCGGGAGAAGCTTGTGAGTTTGCAGGTCAAGCCTCGTTCCTTTCCTCAGACTTTACACTTACAATGATATCAAAACCCAAATCAGGTATCGGAGAAGAACAGAAAATTGAGTTTAAAAACGGACTTGTCCAGCTTTCCGAAGCATCCGTAGACCTCGTTGTGAATGCTATGACGCTGCAGGAAAAGGCATCGTTGCTTGTTTCGCTTCCTGCTGAAAATGCAATGGCGGCAAATACGTATGGAATTAAACGTCTCGGTGTTCCGTCAATTCAGTTTGCAGACGGTCCGGCAGGGCTCAGACTGCGTATAGCCACGATTGGTTATCCTACAGGTACTTCGCTTGCGTCGACCTGGAATGACAAAACAGTAAACAAGATAGCGGAATATCTCGGTGATGACTGTGACTGCTTTGGTGTTGAAATACTTCTTGCCCCCGGTATGAATATACAGAAAGAAATATTCGGAGGACGTAATTTTGAATATTTTTCTGAAGATCCGTACCTGACAGGCATGATGGCAAGTGCATATACACTCGGTGTACAGTCAAAGGGAGTCGGTGTTTCCCTTAAGCATTTTGCAGCAAACAATCAGGAAACATCAAGAGGCTCGGTATCATCAAAGGTTACGGAACGTGCGCTTCGTGAGCTTTATTTAAAGGCATTTGATTATGCTGTTGAGCTTTCAGATCCTTACACGGTGATGACATCGTACAATAAAATAAACGGCAAATATACATCTACACACAAAGAACTTATTGATATACTCAGAAAAGAATTCGGCTTTGACGGATGTGTTCTCAGCGACTGGCAAGCAAACGGAACAAGGGACGGCATGATAAACGCAGGCAACGATATGTATTGCGGTTCAAAAGACGTTGCCGCAGATGTTCGTATAATTACAGATGCAGTGCGGACAAATAAGGTCAAAGAAGAAAATCTCAACCTTTGCTGTAAAAATGTTCTTAATCTTCTTGTAAGAACGGGCGCAGGTACAGATGAAGGAAGATTTCCCGGTGCGGTAAGAGACAGAAGACAAAAGGTAAACGCTGTCAGAGAAGCCGGTGCTGAGGGAATGGTGCTTCTTAAAAATGAGGCAAATACACTTCCTATTAAAGATACGTCTGTTGCAATATTCGGAAATGCTTCTTATGTTACGGAGCATGGCGGATACGGTGCAGGCTCTGTAATGGTATCAGACGTCGTAACTGTTTACGAAGGGCTTAAAAGCGCTAAAGGCATAAGCGTAAACGATGAAGTGGCAACGCTTTATAAAGGATGTCAGAAGCATCCTCATGTGCTTACAGCCGAAGCAAATCCTACAAATGACAAGCTTGAAGTTGTGATTACAAGAGATATTGCAAAAAAAGCTGCGGAAGAATCTGAATATGCTGTATTTACAGTATCAAGAATGACAATGGAGGGGGCAGACCATACAGACAGACGAGGCGATTTCAAGCTCAACAGCGTTGAATCTGATGCTTTGAAGTATATTTCAGAGGAATTTCACGCCAAAGGCAAAAAGGTTATCGTGCTTATAAATACGGGTCATCCCATCGAAGTTGCATCATGGAGAGATACTGTAGATGCCATTCTTTATATCGGTCTTGCAGGTGAGCAGATAGGCAACTCCGCAGCAGATATACTGACAGGTGCGGTAAATCCTTCGGGCAAGCTTACAAGCACGTGGCCGATCGCATACTCCGATACTCCGTGCTCTGAATATTTCCCCGGAAATACAACCGAAACAATTTACTACGATGATATATATGTAGGTTACCGTTACTATAAAACATTCGATATTGATACAGCGTACGAATTCGGTTACGGTCTTTCATATACATCGTTTGAATATTCCGACTTTACCGTGACGGAATGCGATGACGGTATAACTCTTTCCGTTAAGATCAAAAATACAGGAGATACAGCGGGAAGTGAAGTTGTGCAGTTCTATGTTACAAAGCCTGACGGTAAAAATGAGCATCCTGCAGCAGAGCTTGTCGGTTACGGAAAGACAGCAGTTCTTAAACCCGGAAGCGAGGAAATTATATCCGTAAAGGTTACAGACAAGGAGCTTATGACGTATGTTGAGGATGATTCTGCGTGGATCGTTGAAAAGGGCGACTATAAGTTTTTTGTCGGTGCATCTGTTGATGATATAAAATTTGATAAAACCGTGAGCAAAACGGAAGAAACACTCGTTCTTGATACAGAGAATGCATGTGAGCCTTTTTCAAAATTCGATATCATAACAAAAGAAACACCCAAAAAGCAGGAAAATTTAGGCGAAAACCTTGCGCTTGACAAGCCTGTTACAGTAAGCGGTGAGGAGCCCGGCTGTGAAGCAATGTATGCCGTTGACGGTTCTTCAGGCACGAGATGGAGCGGATTGGGAACTGTAGGAAGCACGTATTGGATAACGGTTGATATCGGTGAAGTCAAAGAACTTTCTTTGATCAAGATAAATTGGGAATCCAACACACGTGGAAAATTTACCGTAAAGGTATCAGCTGACGGCGAAAATTGGAAAAGACTTGACGAAGTTAATTACAGTGCCATTACTTTAAATGAATGTAAAAACACAAGCGCAAGATTTGTAAAGGTAGAAGGAAAAGCCACAGGATTTTTCTCAATATACGAAATAGCCGTATACGGAAAATAAATCGGATATAAAATTGCGCAGGCTCATTTTGAAAACAATTTCCCCAAATGAGCCCCCCATTTGTCAAGTATTCTTATAGTCATCACTCAAATACCCCGACAGAATTTATCTGTCGGGGTATTTTACATAGGTGAATATCTCAACCGTTATTTTTTCTTTTGATATAAAAACCGTAAATAATGCTACCGATCACGGCAAGCAGGACTGTAATTATAAGTATAAGTGCTGATACGAGATAATTTTTTTCTGCAAGTGTTGCACCGCACAATGTAGAGGAGAGAACAGACGGCATTCTTGAAATTCCCGTCACGATAATGAACGGTAAAAATTTGATCGGCAGAAGTCCTGCAATATATGTAAATCCATCCTTCGGAAGTCCCGGGATAAGATAGAAAAAGAACAGAAGAACATAAATGTGAGAGGTATTTTTGAATTTAAAAAATGACTCTATCGTTTTTATGGGAATAAAAAATTCAACGAATTTTCTTCCATATTTCCGTGTGAATATCCATATGAATACTGTACCTATCATGTTGCCCAAAACACAGTACAGCATTCCGAGAATTGCCCCCCATGCATAACCTGAGCCTATTTCAAGAGGCTCAGCAGGTATGAACTTTATAACTGTCTGTACGGAACGTATGGCGATAAATACCAATTCATCGAAATTTCCGAATTTATCAATCCAAGTTCGGAAAATGACAGGGTCGGATACTATTTTCAAAAGCTCATCGCCAAGTGTAAGGTAGCTGACAATACACAAAGCAATAAATGATAAAAATCCGATTATAACGATTTTTTGACGGGGCTTCAGCTTCATTATTGCACGAAGTGTCTGCAAACGCTTTTTAGGATCTGTTTTAGGTGCGTCGCCTTTGTTTGAAATGTTGGGATAAAATACATCAAGCTCACCCTCGTATCCGTCAAGCCACGGCTTGAATTTACCGTTATAATGAATGATTGCTGTGTTTTCTTCTACCCATTTGATGTCATAATCCTTTTTGTTGTGTTCAAATGTACGCTCATCGAGGTTGTATATTTTTTCATCAACCAAAACGCACCTTTCGCCAAACAGAAGATTTGCAAGATCCTGATCTCCCATTATCAGCTTCTGGATATTTTCCTCAAGACATTCTGTGACGTACTGCACGGTGAAATCACGCCGTATTTCTTCAAGATTCATAAGCATAACGCCTGAATTGAAGTATCTGTTGCGTATGTTCAGACGTGCTTTATTCATTGTACTTTTTGCCCCGTATGTATGGCTTGCCGCCGCAACGTATTTGCCTTTAAGATCTGTTTTGTAAAGCTCAGTCAAAGATCTTCTTATGTAAATGTCAGGGTCGAGATAAAGGCATCTGTCAATATCCTTCGGCAAAAAATCAAACGCTAAGAGCCTGTAAAAGGATTCTTTCGGCAAGCGTTCGAGTACTGGCGTGTCCGAAAACCATGCTTGATCTATTTTTATATTTATTATTTCAATGCGGTCTTCAAACCTTTTTTGAAGATTTATAATTTCAGTATCGGGTATTGCTGAATGTGCAATAAATAATTTTGTATTTATTCCGCTGTGGTGCTCAAAAAATGATTCAAGCGCTGTTATAAGCGGCGGTATGTACTTTTCATCCGCCGTTACAAGTAAATTCATTTGCATTATTTTTTATCCTTCAAAATATATCCGTAGTAGTCAGTTTCAAGTATCTTTGCGGATATCTTGAAAGTGTTATTGATTTTAGCACTTATATCGTCTATATATTCGGCAAGTTCTTCTTCGGAGGTGAAAGTGACGCCGTCATTCGGAATAAATTCCTCTGTTTCCGCATTGTACCTTCCAAGCTCGCTTATAAACGAGTGGTTTGACATTACGGCAAGCCCTTCGCTGTCTGAGAAAATGTCGCATCCCATAAGCAAGCGTGAATCATATTCAAATCCGAAAAGATTCAAAAGGGTGGGAAGAATGTCTGCTGAATAGCATGGCTTGTCAATCGTCGGCGCACTTTCGGTTGATGGGCAGTAGAGTAAAAGACAGCTTTTATAAAGCTCAAATTCCGTTTCCACATCACGTCCGAGTATCTCACGCCATATTGCATATTCATCGCCTATGTCAGCTTCAAGTCCGTAAGGATAGTGATCGGGCGTTATCATGATGACGGTTTTATCATCAACCCCTGCACATTCAAGCTCGTAAAGCAGTTTTTCCATAGCACGGTCAAGCTCAATATTGCAGGCGTAGTATCCCTTGAGCTGTTCTGTACACTCCATGTCTTCAACGTATTCCCAGTTTTTCTCTGCCATTGCATTTTCATCTTTTGCGTATTCAAGATGACCGCTGACAGTCATATAATAGGTGTGGAAGCGTTCATTATCCTTGATATATTCGGATACTGAACCGCTGACCATTTCAAGGTCTGACTGGGGCCATACGTTCTTGACGTACTTTTCAGCTCCGTTACCGAGAGCCTTGAAATCATATCCGATGTTTGTATGTGAAAGATCACGGCGGTAATATGTATAGCTGTTGTTGTGATATGCATGAACATTTTTAACACCGTCAGAACGGAACATATTGCCAAGACAGTACGGCATATAGTTTTCTGAAGACTCATAAAAGCTCCATACACCCGATTTCGGTATAAGTCCCGTTGATACTATATATTCGCCGTCTGACGTTGAAACACCCCATATCGGTGTATAGAAGTTTGTAAAATTAAAGCCCTCTGTCTTCATTTTATAAAGCGTGGGTGTAAGCTCCTCACTTATTGCATACGGCGAAAATGCTTCTGCCACAACTGTAATGAGATTATATCCCTCGTACATTCCCGTGTATTCGTTCTGGCGTGTAGGCTCTTTTTCTTTGAAATATTCGTGCATCGTTTTCAGTGTTTCGTCTTCTTCCTCATTGTACAGCTTTTCAAAGTCAATATCGGTTACATTATAAGCTGATGCCTGAACAATGCGGGAATCCTCCTCGTCCTCTATAACAAGCTCCTGCGGAAAATTCAAGACATTATATTTTATGTCAAGCACCTCTGTATAAAGCACACCGAAGCTCTCAACTGAGTGGTTGGGATCAAAAAGTCCCGACTGAATGACAGATGTCGAAGGAATGAGCGATATTATGCTTACAGCGGTGATATGTAATACTATCGTCGGTATAAAATAAGTATACCATTTTTTATCGGGAAATTTGCATACAGTTATTTTGTTATAAAAAACAAACGTAATAACGACAGGTACGGCAAGCGAAAGCACAAGCGGTGTTGATATTAAAACCGCATTGAAAGTGTTTCTTGCAATATCACCTGAAAGCACCTGACCGATACCGCCGCCTGTAATAGAATAAAAGATAAGATATCTGTTGAAAAAACGGTGGTATACCGTTTGCGTTGCAAACAGCACGAACAAAAACGAAATACATCCGCCTGTGAACCAATGTCTGTTTTTTTCTTTGAAAAGAAAAGAAAATCCGTATATTATAAACGAAGCCGCAAACGAAAATATAGGCATGAACAAAAGTCCGATGTCAAAAAATGTGTTGCAGGTAAAGAGCTTGACAAGTACTTCCATGTATATTATTGAAATTGCAAGGAAGAGAAGCCCTGAGATCTTGATGTTTTTAATTTTGCTCATTGTAGTTCCTTTAAGTGTTTTCTTTAACGAAAACTATATCATACAGCGTATTAAACTTCAATAGGTAAAATGATTAAGAAATAATTAAATCATTCTTTAAATAATATTACTCCTAATACTGTTTTATTTCTTACATATGATGTAAAATTTCTACAAAAAATATTGAACTATTCTTTATCACTGCTTCTGTTATACCTATGAAATTCCACGCCGTTTACCGTAAGCGTATTGTTTTTTATGAAGTAAGGGACTTTTGAGTATTCTCCGTCTTTATTTAAAACGATCTCCGTGCCGTTTGTGAAATAATCGTATTTTCTGCCGTTTATATGCGCCTTTCCGTTTTTGAATGTCCACACGGTGTCAAATCTTTGCCACTCCCCGTCTATATCATATGATTTTTTATCACATCCGAATAAAAAAAGAACAAGAAAAATAACAAGCGCAAAAGTGAATAAACGCATAAAAAAACCTCCGACAGTATTATGTGTCGGAGATATTTTCAATATGCATATGAAGCAGATCGGAAAAATGTGCAAATTCTTCAACAGAAAGCTTTTCGCCTCTTACATCGCGTGAGAGTCCCATTTTTTCAAGAATGTCACCGACGGTCGTTTTTGAAATGTTTGATAAAGCATTTGAAACGGCATTTGAAAGAGTTTTTCTTCTTTGCAAAAATGCTGCCTTGATTATTTTAAACATAAGCTCCTCATTTATAGGCTTTATGGGCTTTTCTTCATAAAGCGAGAGCTTGACAACTGTTGAGTCAACCTTGGGCGCAGGCATAAATGAGCCTGCTGAAACACCAAAAAGCTTTTTTGCCTCGGCGTAGTATGCAACGGATGCTGTTATCGCACCGTATTCGGCACTGCCTGCTTTTGCGCAAAGTCTGTCTGCAACTTCCTTTTGAATAAGTATCGTTATACTTTTAAGCCTTGCGGATGATTCAAGAAGCTTCATAACGATAGGTGTTGTTATATAATACGGAAGATTTGCACATACGCAAACGTCCATACCTTCAAAATGCTCTTTTATAAGATCGTTTACATCAATATCCATGATGTCGGCATTTATTACAGTTACATTATCATATTCTGCAAGTGTTGTATCAAGTACAGGTAAAAGCCTTTTATCGATCTCGATTGCCACAACTTTATTAAATCTTTCGGCAAGCTGTACTGTAAGTGTGCCGATACCGGGACCGATCTCTATTACTCCGCACGATTTATCTTCTTCACAAAATTCAGCGGTTCTTTCGGGGACACTTTCGTTGATAAGAAAGTTCTGACCGTACTTTTTCAAAAACGTCAGATCGTTTTCTTCCATTAATTGTTTTACGTATGATATATCGGTAAGCTTGGGCATAATACTCCTTGGTTTTTTATACAATTTTCTTAAATGATATTGACAAACAGGGAAAAAGATGGTATAATCTTCTCCGTTGTAAAGATTATACCACGTATTTTCAATTTGTCAACAGTTAATTTGCTGGTGTGGCGCAGGGGTAGCGCAATTGATTCGTAATCAATAGGCCGAGGGTTCAAATCCCTCCACCAGCTCCAATAAAACTTAATACCTTTTGAGGGAGTAGTTTGCGCTATAAGGCGTTTGGTAAGTCAACATCCACAGCGAAAGCTTGGTTTATCATTAAAAAATGAGACTCATACATTGAAAAATGTATGAGTCTTTTTGAATATTTTGAGCATATTAAATTGAAGAAAGGGTAGAAAATGGAGCATTATTTTAAAAGTGCCGAAGAAACACTGAAATCGTTTGAAACAACGAAAAACGGTCTTTCAAATGAAGAGGCACAGAAAAGACTTGAAAAATACGGAAAAAACAAACTCAAAGAAGCGAAAAAAGAATCACTCATACACCGCTTTTTAAAACAGCTTGCCGATCCGATGATAATAATTCTCATCGTTGCCGCGGCAGTTTCCGCATTTCTTGCTGTAATTGAGGGAGAAGGCGGAGAAGGATTTACAGACGTTATCATCATCGGTGCTGTTGTCATTATAAATGCAGTTCTCGGTGTTGTTCAGGAAAGCAAGGCAGAAGCCGCAATTGAAGCGCTTCAGGAAATGACAGCCGCAAACGCCAAGGTAATGCGAGGCGGCATGCTTACGCACGTCAAGACTGATGAGCTTGTACCGGGTGATATCATCATACTCGAAGCGGGCGACTCAGTTCCCGCCGATGCAAGACTTATTGAGTCTGCCAGCCTTAAATCCGAAGAAGCGGCTCTTACAGGCGAAAGCGTGCCTGTAAACAAAATATCCGATGCATTGCCCTCAGGTAAAAATGTTCCCCTTGGTGACAGAAAAAATATGGTATACATGGGTTCAACCGTTGTATACGGAAGAGGAATCGCTGTTGTTACCGATACGGGTATGAATACCGAAATGGGTAAGATAGCGGATGCGCTTACAAATGCCCAAGAAGGTAAAACACCCTTGCAGATGAAGCTTTCTGAGCTTTCAAAAATACTCACTTATCTTGTTATAGGTATCAGTATATTCATATTCTTATTCGGATTTTTCACAACGGAAAATGCATGGCAGAAGCTTATGAGCGGGGAGCTTGATGTAGTCCTTGACTCATTTATGGTCGCTGTATCTCTTGCAGTTGCCGCAATTCCCGAAGGACTTGCAACTGTTGTAACGATCGTGCTTTCAATGGGCGTTACAAAGATGTCAAAGAGAAATGCCGTTATAAGACGTCTTACTGCCGTTGAAACACTCGGCTGTACACAGATAATATGCTCTGATAAAACAGGTACGCTTACACAGAACAAAATGACCGTTGTCAAGGAAGAAACGAAAAATCAGACTCTTCTTGCAAAATGTATGTCGCTTTGTTCAGATGCTGTGCTTGACGAAACGAAAAATGCAACGGGTGAACCTACAGAATGTGCACTTGTAAACTATGCATATAAGCTCGGACTTGAAAAGGGAATTGTTGAAAATGATCTTCCGAGAGTATCAGAGCTTCCCTTTGACTCCAACAGAAAAATGATGTCTACGTTCCACGAGGACGGAAATAAGATAATTCAGTTTACAAAGGGTGCGCCGGATGAAATACTGAAGCGTTGTAAATATTATCTTGACGGTGAAAATGTCATCCCTATGACATCAGATATTTTCGAAAGACTTAATGCTGATAATAAAAACATGGCAGATTCCGCTTTGCGTGTGCTTTCCGGCGCATACAGAGCATACGATGCACTTCCCGATAATATCTCAACGGAAAATAACGAATGTGATATGATATTCATCGGTCATTACGGAATGATAGACCCTGTACGTCCCGAGGTCAAGGTGGCAATTGAGCAGTGCAAGGGTGCAGGTGTACGTCCTATTATGATAACAGGTGACCATATAAGCACAGCTGTGGCAATTGCAAAGGAGCTTGGAATTATAACCGATGCATCCGGTGCGATAACAGGCGCTATGCTTGACGAATATACAGATGAAGAATTTGCAAAAATAGTTGACAGATATTCCGTTTACGCACGTGTTCAGCCTGAACACAAGGTTAAGATCGTAAATGCTTGGCGTGCACGCGGCTGTATCACAGCTATGACGGGCGACGGTGTAAACGATGCACCTTCGATAAAGAGCGCCGATATCGGTATCGGTATGGGTATCACAGGTACCGACGTTACAAAAAATGTTGCCGACATGGTTCTTGCGGACGATAACTTTGCAACGATCGTCACGGCTGTTGAAGAGGGAAGAAGAATATACGACAATATCAGAAAGTCAATTCAGTTCTTGCTTTCATCAAACCTCAGTGAGGTCGTGGCGATATTCACCGCAACGCTTCTCGGATTTACACTTCTCAAGCCTATACATCTTTTGTGGATAAACCTTATAACAGACTGCTTCCCCGCACTTGCCCTCGGTATGGAAAAGGGTGAGGCTGATGTCATGAAGCGTAAGCCGAGAAATCCCAAGGATGGAATTTTTGCAGGCGGTGTGGGTGTAGACGTTGTATATCAGGGCATTATGGTTGCACTCATTACCGTTGTTTCGTATCTTATAGGCCACTATATGGAAGCGGGTGTATGGTCGCTTGAAACAAGCGCCGACGGCATGACAATGGCATTTCTGACAATGTCAATGGCTGAAATATTCCATTCGTTCAATATGCGTTCAGTCAGGGCATCTGTGTTCTCTATCAAGACTCATAACGTGTTCCTTTACGGTGCTATGGTGTTGTCATTCATTCTCACAACGGCTGTTGTATACCTTCCCGGTATCAGCACAGCATTCGGATTTGAGCATATAAGCCTTGCTGAATACGGTGTTGCGCTCGGTCTTGCGGTTCTTGTAATACCGATAGTTGAAACTGTTAAATTTATTCAGAGAAAGATAAGAAAATGAGATTTGACTCTATTATAATCGGCGGTGGTCCTGCGGGAATCACCGCCGCAGTTTATACAGCACGCGCAGGCTTTACATGCGCAGTTGTTGATGATGAAAGATCATCGCTTCTTAAAACCGATAAAATTGAAAATTACTACGGATTTGATTCTGTTTCGGGCAGAGAACTTTATGAAAAGGGAATTTCGCAAGCTGAAAGGCTTGGTGTTAAAATCTTCAAAGGTCAGGTTTTGTCGATCGATTTTGAGGATGTATTTGCACTTCAGACAGACAAAGAAAAGCTGTATGCAAAAACCGTTGTTATAGCAACAGGAAGCGGTGTCAAGGGCAAAAAAATAAAGGGTGAGGAAGAATTTGAGGGCAGAGGGGTAAGCCGATGTGCCGTCTGTGACGGATTTTTCTTCAAAGGCAAAAATGTCGCTGTTGTCGGTGACGGTGAGTTTGCACACCACGAGGCAGATGTGCTGTCGGGTGTATGCGCAAGCGTCACGCTTTTGTCAAACGGTAAGGATATAACAAGTGATAAATACAAGGTCATAACCGATAAAATATCGCATATTATCGGTGAAAACACGGTAAGCGGTGTTGTATTTGAAAACGGTGATGAAATTCCTCTTGACGGTGTATTTATTGCAAACGGTGTACCGAGCGCATCCGACTTTGCAGTGCGCATTGGTATTGCGGAAAATAAAGGTGTAATAGTTACAGATGAAAATATGAAAACATCCGTTCCCGGTATATTTGCCGCAGGCGACTGTACGTCATCACCAAAGCAAATTGCAACTGCCGTATACACGGGAATGAAGTGTGCATTTTCCGTCATTGAATATCTGAGAGGAAGATGACCGTGAGTGAAATTAAAAAAGGTAAATACAGACATTTCAAGGGTAATGAATATGAGGTGATTGCAACAGCCCGACATTCCGAAACGCTTGAAGAAATGGTCGTATACAAAGCGCTTTACGGTGACGGCGGTATTTGGGTTCGCCCTGTGTCTATGTGGTCTGAAACCGTCATAAAAGACGGTGTTGAATACAAAAGATTTACGTATATAGGTGAGTGATGGTTTATTTAAAGTCATTTAAACTGCCGAGCGAAAAGGACGAGGACGGTGTTATTTTAAATGTCGGAACGCATCAGCTCAATATGAGCTGTTATACAGACACCCCATATCCGTTCAAGCTTTTTCCGAAAAAGCAACTACAAAATATTGAATTTGAGCCTGTGACGATGTTCTGCGGCAGTAACGGCTCAGGTAAATCAACTCTTCTCAACATTATATGCGAAAAGCTGAGGCTGGAGCGCACATCGCTTTTTAACGATGCACCGCTTTTTAAGACATACACGGATATGTGCAAATATTCCGCTGTAGATATTCCCGACGGAAGTAAGTATATTTCAAGTGATGATGTGTTTGATTTTATGCTCGATATACGTGCGATAAACAAGGGTGTTGACAGACGTCGTGAGGAGCTGTTTTACGAGTATTATATAACCCGTAAAACACCGCTTGAAAATCTTACATCCCTTGATGATTACGAAGAATTCAAGCGTGTAATGAATGCAAAGCGTGAAACGAAAAACTCATACGTCACAGCAAGGCTCGGAAAAAAGGATCTGTATACCGCATCAAACGGCGAAAGTGCATTTTCGTATTTTACAAAGGAAATAAAGGAAAATGCACTGTACTTACTTGATGAGCCTGAAAACAGCCTCAGTCCCGAAAGAAGGCTGGAGCTGGCAAAATTTATTGAGGATTCCGCACGGTTTTATAATTGTCAGTTTATAATCTCCACACACTGCCCGTTTTTAATGGCTGTGAAGGGCGCAAAAATTTATGATATGGACAGTTATCCCATAGGGACAAAACGCTGGAGTGAGTTTGAAAACGTGAAGATCTACCGCAACTTTTTCAAATCCCACGAAAATGAATTTTGAATATCAAAAACAAAAAGCCGAGCTTTATGATATGCCCGGCTTTTTGTTATCGGTGTTTTTAATTAAACCAATTGTTTTTGTGGAAATCCTGTTGACTTTTAAAATACTCTTTATAACCGCTGACTTCTATGGCGGCAACGTAAGTTTTGGCATAAATCATATTTCCGTTTTCTGCTTTACCGATGTTTTTATAAAAAGTGTAAAACGGTATTCCTGAAGTTGTATTATCTTTTGTATTGCTATGATTGAAGACGTATTCAATATCAACGAAGTCATACTCATCAAAAGCTATCTTTTTCTGGCTCCTTTGGCATAACGGGCAAATATGACCGCCGCCGAATACGTAACCGTTATATAACAAAGCTTCCGCATCCTGTAGTGATATTCTTTTTGTTTTTGTATAAGGAGTATACATATCAGTCATTTCGACTCGCCTTTTAACATAGTAAATGGTAGGGTCGTCTAATATACTGTTATTTTCAGCTTCCTGCGAAGCATAGTATTCTATACATATAAAATCCGTAAGCGGTATGTATCTGGAATTATTTAAAGGGTGTGCGTTGTTATCATAAAAATAAACGTATATACTTCTTGCGCCGTATTCGTAATCTGAATCAAAATGTCTGCTTATTTTTATATCGGGAAAGTCCACACCGAAAATATCGAACAATACATTTTTTGTTGATTGAATATAAGATGTGATTTCTTCGTCAGTTAAGCTTTGGTCTATTTGAATCGTTTCTCCGTTCAAAATGACTTTTTTCTCATTCATAAAAAATATATAGCTTGTTTCGCTTTGCGATGCACTCAAATAATAGTGACCGATATCAAAACTTATATCAATATCCGTTTTATTCTCTCGGATATTCAATTCTGAAGCAGATGCGCCAAGCGAATTTTCCAATTTCGGCAGAAATGCATCAATTAAACTTTGAAACTCATCTTTATTTAATTCCGTTTTTAAGTCATTATATTTATACAAGTCAATATATTCATCATTTGGTATATCTCCGATATATAAATATTCGCTTTTAGGAGCATATATCTTTGTATAAGCGTTTGTAGAGGCATCCAGGGTACCCAAAGATGCACACAAGCTTGAAATGTCTTTTGCACTATATAGAGCATTTTCCCAGTTGGGAACGGGCGGCGAATCATTCTTGAAAATTACCGTACCTATTATCAAAGCGAAGCAAGCTGCAATAGCACCTAAGCGTAACCGTATTCTTTTGAGTTTTTTGTTTTTCTGTCTTAGCATATCTTTTTGTTCAACATATTTTTCAACAAGCTCATCATCAAGATGATTCAGACCTTCGCTCCATTCATTCTTTTTCATATCAAATACCCCTCACTCTCAAGTTTTTCTTTTAAAGCATTTCTGATGGCGGCAAGCTCCTTGTTTACCATTGAGCGGCTTAAACCTATATCACTTGCGATCGTGTCAATGGAATCGGCTACATAATACCTGCTCATAAATATGAATTGTCTGCGCTCGGAAAGCGAGCAAACAAAGTCGCTGATGACATGCCCAAGTCTTTCCGCATCGAAATTTTCGCCAACATCCCCGTCACCTGCTACAAAATCTTCGAGTTCGGAAAGTGATACCGTCATTTCGGAAGGGATAATTTTCTGTCTTAATTTGCTGTGATAACGTTTGAGGGCAAGTCTTCTTGTGATCGTTGTCAGAAATGCTTTGAGTACATTAGGTCTTGACGGAGGCATAGCGTTCCAAGCACCGAGATATGTATCATTCAAGCATTCCTCGCAGTCGAGCTTATCGTAAACAATATTGTAAGCGACTGAAAACAGATATTTATTGTATTTTAAGGCGGTTTCCTCAATTGCTTTTTCGTCGCGTTTCCAATAAAGCTCAACGATTTTTTCATCTTCCATAGGCGCTCTTTCCGTTTGTTTGATTTGAAGCTCCATAACCTTCCTCCTTCCTTGAATTTTTAAAAGGTCCTTCGTAAATAATAGTACCGAAAAAAATGATAGTGTGTAATTATTTTTAAAAGTTTTTTGTATTATATCATAAAATTTTGTTTTTTGTGTGAATATAAAAGAAAGGCGAGCGTTTTTTGCTCACCTTTCTAAAATGTCATTTATCACATAGGCATTAATATACCTAATCCGTATTCACCTGTATACACGTTTCGTTCTCCTAAAAGCTCTATAAGATCGTCTCTCGATATTTCTGCAGCACTTTCCGAACTCATATCGTACAGTACATAATTATCGTCATAATACTGAACGTAATAATCGCCCTCTTCCATATACCTCCAGGCAGTTTTTATAACGCCGTACAATTTACCGTCAACTTTTTCATACCATGCATAAAGATTCAGACACAAAAGCGTTTTTCCTTCAGGATCGGTGTGTGGCGGAGTTGGCAATTTTTCTGCATATTCCTTTGCTTTTTGGGAAAGATGTGCGGAGATATTCACCATCTTTGCCATATCATCTTCGGTATAACGAGCCTCTGAATATGTTACTTCCTCGGTGTGAAGGTCTATGGAGATGGTTTCTTCGGTTTGACAGCCGTTTATAAAACGTCTGAAAAGAATCCTGCTGTTTGCGTAATAGGTCTGGGAAAAAACTCCGTTTACAAACGGCTTTACGTACTCAAGCACGTCTTTTGCAGCTTGGGTTTTAAAATCAAGTGCAGATATGCAGTTAGTGGAGGGGGCGATGTAATTGTATTCTGAAAACTGTTTTTTGATTTTGGAAATAACATCACTTTCCGAATCTCCGCGTGCTACAACAAGGTCGCTGTCTTCCGGATTATCAAGCAGATGATCTGCGAACTGATAACCGTATATCCAATTTTCGTTTTGCCACAAACTTTCATCAAATATGCCATCTTTGAAGGCTATGATGTTTCCGAGCTCCGGATGATCTTGATGATCTCTAAACAACGGTAACTCAAAAGATTCCATTTGATTTTGAGTTGCATTTTTCAAAACGTAATTTTCAATCCCTTGCTGATACATAGATATCAAAAGGGAATCATATACGGACATATCAACGTAAACATAATCTTGAATTAAATAAAGAAAATACTTCGGTACATTTTCACCGTATATAACCTCGATGGTTTCCATCTGTATCAAACGATATGCAGTCGGACGGAATTCTGAGCTTACGTCAAGTTTATAATATTGGTCTGAATGGTTTTTGACAACCTTTGCTTTAACGGTAATGCCTCTGTTGAATTGAAATCTCGGCGGTGCCGAGTCAGGTGATCCACCTGATATGGAAAGTGATGATCCCACTATGAATTCAGAATTGTTACCGTTTAACTTATCGGCAGATACCGTAGCATCGAATATAATAGGGGGTGGGTCATTATCAGGCGGTGTAATAATAGAAGGGACATCAGTAGTATCGGGATTTGGAAAGAGATCAGTTTCTTCTCCTTGTGAAGGGATGTCAGTAGTGTCGGGATTCGGAAATGCATTCGTTTCCTCATCTTTTGGATGGTTGTTATTACCGATTGATGAATCAGAATCCGTACCTGCATCTACTATCGGAGGACCACTTGGTTTATCATCTCGGAACATCGGCACAACGATAACAGCGCCGACGATCAGCAGAAAACACGCCGCAATAGAAGCAAAGCGAAGCCATATGGCTTTTGTTTTCGATTTATTTACTTTCTTTTGAAGTTTATTATCCATGGAAATAAAGCGTTCCACAATGTCAGGATCAATGCTTGTTACACCGTTCAAAAATTCATTTTCTTTCATACGGTATAGCCCTCCTTTTCAAGTTTTTCTTTCAGTTGTTTTTTGATTGATGCAATTTCTTTGTTGACCGTCGATTCACTGCAACCGAGCAATTTTGAAATCTCATTTATCGGACGGAATATGTAATACCTGCTCATGAATATGTACATTCTGCGTTGTGATAAAGAACGTACAAAATCACTTATCACACGTCCAAGCTCGTTTGCATCTACTGATGAAAAAGTGTCGTCTCTGCTTGATATGAAGTCCTCTATTTCAGATAACGACACGGTAAATTCGGAAGATATCCGCTTTTGTCTTGTTTTTGTTTTATATAAATCGATTGCCGTACGCCTCATAATGGCGGCAAGAAATGCTTGAAGAAGGGAAGGGCGTGCGGGTGGAATTGAGTTCCACGTGTCTTTATACGTATCGTTAAGACATTCCTCACAATCACACGTGTCATGGAGGATATTATATGCTATTGAAAACAGAAATTTTCTATATTTTGTATCAGTTTCCGTTATAGCTCGCTCATCACGCTTGAAGTAAAGCTCTATTATTTTCTCGTCGCTTATTAGTGTATCTTTTAAATTTTGAAGCCCCATATCGCACCTCCTGTTCGCAGTCTGTATGTGCCTTCATAAATACAGTCGACAAAATCCGGAAAAACTGTAAAAGTCATTATAACATATTTTCAAATATTTTTGTTGAAATATAAAAAAATAAGTACCTTATAATAGGTACTTCGATTACAACTCTTTTTCGGAGAGTTTTTAGTGCTGTAAATATAAATGAAATCCTGCGTCGCAGGATGAAATCCGAGCAAACTCGGATGAAATCTTCCGCCTAACGGCTTCAGATGAAATAAAATCCGTTCTTTATAATGTGCCGCAGGCACATTTCATGCGCAAAGCGTATTTCATCTTGCGAAGCAATATTTCATTCGTTCAAAGAACGAATTTAACCCGAAAAGCGACAAGAAAATCTTGTCGCTTTTTCTGGTGACCCGTAGGGGAATCTGAACCTTGCGTGTTGTAGAAAACAAGCGAATAAATTTAAAACAACTGCAACACGCCGCAAATTCAAAGAATTTGCTGAGGTGTTCGACAGTCTATGCATCAAAATCAAAAAAAGTCCTCAAAAGAGGACTCTTTTTTGATGGTGACCCGTAGGGGAATCGAACCCCTGTCGCCGCCGTGAGAGGGCGGAGTCTTAACCGCTTGACCAACGGGCCGTTAACATCAAGCAGTATACCACAAATTTTCGAAAAAAGCAATACCTTTTTTTGAAAAAATGCGAATTTTATAAAATATTTTTTTATTTAATCAAGACATCTTGGACATTTGTCTTTGCGCCATGACAAGACCGTAGTAAATACCTTGCTTTTGCAACAGTTCTTCGTGCGTGCCAACCTCAGCAACAGTGCCTTTATCAAGAACAACGAGCTTTGTAGCGTTACGCAGTGTCGAAAGTCTGTGTGCAATTGCGATTGTTGTTCTGTCTTTGATGAGCAATTCCAAAGAATCCTGAATGCTTTTTTCTGTTTCGGTATCGAGTGATGCCGTTGCTTCATCGAGTATAAGTATCTTCGGATCACGCAACAGCGCCCTTGCAATTGCCACCCTCTGTCTTTCACCGCCTGAAAGTGTATGTCCCTTTTCGCCTACCTTTGTGTTGTAAGCATCGGGGAGTTTAACGATAAAATCGTGCGCTCCTGCAAGCTTTGCCGCTTCAATAACCTCCTGATGTGTGCATCCGGGCTTTGCGTATGCGATATTATTATATATCGTACCTGAAAAAAGGAATGTTTCCTGAAGTACCGCCCCTATTTGTGAACGCAGTGAATGCTGAGATATCTTTCTTATGTCCGTGCCGTCTATCTGTATTTCACCGTCTGTAACGTCATAGAGTCTCATAACGAGGTTTATAAGCGTAGATTTTCCCACACCTGACTTACCGACAAGCCCAATCATTTCACCCGGCTTTACCGTAAGATCAATGTGACGGAGGACATCGCCCGTTTCATCATATCCGAATGAAACATTGTTGAATGTTATTTCACCGTTAATGTCAAGGTCTAAAGCATTATCGTCATCAGCCACATCCGCTTTGTCTTCGAGCACATCAAACAGCTTTACAAGTGAAGTATATGTTCTTGTAAGTATTCTCGGAAGGCCTGCAAGCCAGCCGATAGGACCGTAAATATAAGAAACATATGAAACGAATTTTGAAGCTTCACCGTATGTCATTGTGCCGTCAAGCATGTGTGTTGCTGTATAGTAGAGCAAGAAGAAACTGCCGATGTGCAATATAAATCCCAAAAACGGATGTATAACGCAGTATACCGTTTCATTCTTTATCTGGAGCACCATTTCCTTGTGTATAGCTTCTTCGTAACGCTTATATTCTTTATCCTCCGTACCGTATGATTTAACGACACGTATACCCGAAAAGATATCAAACAGTATACTTGAAGCCTTGGAATCCGCTTCCCATTGCTTATGATATATTTTGTGTGTAAACGACCAGAATCTTCGCATTGCAAATGCAGCAATAGGGACGGGAATTATAACTGTAAGTGCAAGCTTCCAGTCATATACAAACAGTATACCGCCGATCACCACCAAGAGAAATACTTGATTTAAAAGGTTCGGAAGCTGTCCTGATATAAAGTTTTCAACCTGTGCTGTGTCGGAAGTGACACGTCTTATAAGCTCACCTGTGGTACGCTTGGATATCGACGAAAGCGACATTTCCTGAATTTTATCAAATATCTTCTTTCTCAGTACG
Organism: Eubacteriales bacterium; assembly: GCA_045124505.1. GTDB lineage: Bacteria > Bacillota > Clostridia > Oscillospirales > CAG-272 > RGIG7213. The sequence goes on along the minus strand of JBGVLZ010000061.1, from coordinate 99,090 downwards.
ATGATAAGATCCGTTCCTATATGAAGCATCGTTATGTTTCTTATAACACCGACAACGTACTGAAGGATATACGCACCGAACATAGATGCCAGAACGAGCAGAAAGAGGAATAAAACCTCTTTACCGCGTCCTGCGGCAATTGAGTTTTGCATATCCGTATTTCTTATATATCCGTCAACAAGTATCTGGTTTATATACGGGAAAAGAAGGTTTACCCCGACTGTGACAAAAAACATAAATGAGGCAAACATCAGCTTGAATTTAAAAGGCTTTACTAACTGCCAAAGCTCTCCGAACATCGCCTTTTTGTCAATGCAGTTCATGCACACACCCGTACGTTTCGGTATCGGTTGACCGCATTTGGGGCAGATCTTTCGCTGCATTTCCACATATTCTTTGGGGCATTTGCCTTTTTGCTTGCAGTTGTTAAGCATTTTGCAAACATTTCCCCAAAATTCAGCCTGCGACATTTTACCGCGGCAAAGACTGTGATATTCTCCGTCTTTTTTGTATTCAAGTGCACAGATGCCGACATATGTATTCTGACGGAATTCATCAACATCATCAAATGAAACATCGGTGCAAAGACTACCGTTTTCAAATGTTCTTACACGGTTTTCCGTGAAAAGAAATACACCGTCCGTGTTTTGATTTTCTGCATTGAACGGATAGGGCATTACCGTAAGGACGGTTTCTTTTTCAAAGTCCACCGCATCCTTCGGTATTTTTGAAATGAGCATTTTTCTCATTTCTTCAGCCGATACAGGTTTCGGCTTTTTTCGTATTTTTCGATATATTTTATCGAATATTTCTTTTGTTTTACGGCGTATTTTGCCGAGAGTTTTTCTTATCATATCAAATATAAAGCTCCATATTCTTGCGGCTCTTCCTGTCAAGAGCTGAATAAGACTCTATTTCATACCTGTTTGCATCCACATCAGAGATAAACAAACGGTCATCTCCTACTTTCGTAATGCTTCTTGATGTATCGTGAAGTGTGAATGAAACATCTCCGCTTTCGCTTTTTGCTTTCCAATACGAAAAACCGTATTTTTCCTTTACCGAATATATCTGTGTGAGCTTCAGAATATAATATTTTCTTTTCAGTTCTCTTAAAAGGATACTTGCCGTTTTTTCGTCGAACAGGGAAATATCAGATATGATCCCTATTTCAACATTGTCCTCGTCAAGCACGGAAATGTATTTGTCCAGCTGGTCATGCGGGAAGTTTCTTTGCAAAAATACTCTTTTGTATTCCACTTCGGTTTCATTATAAACGTAGTTTTCATCAGGCTTCAGGACTGTTCCCTTGAATGAAATAAAACTGTTTTTTTCTTCAAAATGGGCATTTTGAGGTGTGAGGTATGTAACCTTTACAACGTCTTTAAGATTTATTTTTTTATTTTCCATAAACTGTACCTTTTCGTTAATCAGCTTCAATTCCGATGTTTTTGAGTGCTTCCATCTGAAGTTTATAAAGCTTGAAGTAAACGCCTTTTTGTTTAAGAAGCTCTGTATGTGTACCGAATTCGGGCATTTTTCCGTTTTCGATAACGATAAGTTTGTCCGCATCACGGAGCGTTGAGAGTCTGTGCGCTATCATTATGGTTGTTCTGCCCTTGGTGAGAAGTCCCAGAGCGTACTGTATTCTTCTTTCCGTTTCGGTATCCATGGCAGCGGTTGCTTCATCCATGATAAGAATTTTCGGGTCTTTCAGTATTGCGCGTGCTATGGATATTCGCTGACGCTCACCGCCCGAAAGATCTTTATAACCGAATCCTATCTTTGTTTCATACGCATCGGGAAGCTTTACTATAAAGTCGTGCGCGCCTGCAATTTTTGCCGCACTTATGACGTCGTCATATGTTGCTTCGGGATTTGCGTACCTGATATTCTCAAGAATACTTCCGACAAAAAGATACGTTTCCTGTGATACTATGGAAACATTTTTTCTCAGATCTTCAAATGCAAGATGCTTTACATTTATACCGTCTATAAGTATTTCGCCTCCTGTAACATCGTAAAGTCTTATAAGGAGGTTTGCAAGCGTACTTTTGCCCGCACCCGTATGACCGACGATACCTATCGTTCCTCCGGGTTCTATTTCAAAGGATATGCCGTCGATTATCTTTCTTTCCTTCGTGTAGGAGAATTCTACGTTTTTGAATTCTACCCTGCCTTTGGGATTTTCAAGTCTTATGGGATTTTCGTCTTCCTTTACATCGGGTTCCGTATCTGCGATCTCAAAAAGACGCTGCATAGCATTTGTACATTCCGAAAGAGAATGTGACATATTGACAAATGAAAACAAAGGAGATGTCATCATGCCTACATACGAAAGAAATGTCACGAGTGTTCCGTAGTCCATATCTCCCGTACCTGCCATTACCATCCAACCGCCGACACCCCAGACGATTATGTTGCTGAAGTACATTACGATGTTGACAGCAGGCATAACAGAGTTGTTGAAGTATGACAGTCTGCGCAGTGACATCGCAAGCGATTTTGAACGGTCATTGAAGCGCTGGCTTTCTATATCTTCTCTTGCAAATGCCTTTACGACACGCACACCCGAAAGGGAATCGGAAAGTGCTGCATTCATGGCTCTGTTGCTTGCATAACGCTTGAAATGGAGTGTTCTCAGCTTTGCCTGAACTTTTCCGAGCAAATATAAGAAAAGCGGCAGGGTGATTATGGAATACAGTGCAAGCGGTGCATTAAGACAAAGCATAATGACAGCAACTGCAATTACCTGTATCACGTTTATGAGAAAATAAGGAACTCCGTCAACGAAAAGCCAGTATATACTGTTGGCATCGCTGTTTATCTGTGCCATAAGACCGCCTGTCTGGCGTGATGTGAAAAATGACATTGAAAGTCTGCCTATAGCACTGAATATCGTTTTCTTCAATGAATATATAACTTTACCTGATACACGGGCTGTTGCAACACCTGTGATGGTATTTACAAACATAGTTAAAACCGTGGTAAGTACAACAAGGGTAACTACAAGGGCTATATTTCCGTAGAAGGCGCCGCCCTCTTCAAGGACCTTGTTGTAGAGAAATGACGCTGATATGTACGGAGATACAACAGCCAGAGCACTTGTCGCAACGAGCGTTAAAAGAACTATAACGATATATCCTCTGTATCCCTTTGTGAAATCGTATAAACGGTAGAAAAGTTTTTTTCTGTCCATACAGTGAGGACAGACCGCACGGGAAGCATCCGGATATCTGTTGCCGCACTTCGGACAAAATCTTTCATTCTTGAAGTCGTCCTCATTCGGCGTTATTTCTCCGCTTTCTTTGAACATATTGAAGTATTTGACGAACAAACGCATCTCGTCTTTAGCAGTATTTGTAAGAAATACTACAGGAAGCGTTTCCGAGTTGTATTCGCCGACAATGACAGCCCCTGAAATATAACTTTCAAGCTTCAATTTGTCAAGTGATTTTACATTGTATACCGTCGTTTCCTCACGCGAGAAGAAGAGATGCCCTCTTTTTCCTGCGGGCTTTGATACATCTGTGTCGAGGGCAAATGTGCCGTTTAGCACATAAAGCTCATCCTTTGTCAAAAACAAAACGGAATTTCCCCTGATACATTCGCCTCTCATGTCTGTTACGGCATAAAGAAGGATGTCGCTTTTATCAAGCTTGAGATCTTCGATAATTCCGTCAAGTTCTTGCCTGTATTTTGATATTTCAAGCATATTGAACACCTTTTGGTTATCTGTTTAAGTATTTTTCTGCATATTCCTCAAGACAGAGGTTTTCTTCATACATTTTTACAGCGTTGTAACGTCCGACGAATCTGAATGTCCAAGGACGGTAATCAACACCTGTTGTACCTTCTTTGCTTTCACCGTAACGCAAAACAAAGCCGAACTTATGTGCATTATCTTTAAGCCATTTGAAGGATTCCGTTTCGTCGAAATTGGAATCTCTGTACTTATAGTATAATTCCGCTGTCAGACCTAAACGGTGTTCCTCGTATTCGGGAGCGCCGTAAAGTGAAATATAATCTTCATCCTCGGCTTTTTCAGCAAGCTCCTCGGAAGATGTATACCCTCTGAAAACGTAAATTCTCGAAAGACCGTTTTCTTTAGCTTCAAGAAGCATGGCTTCAAGAGCTTTTGCCGCATATTCACGAAGCTGTATATTTCCCGAAACACGGTCGCTTTTTTGCGGAGCATCTACAAGATCCGTAAACAGATAGTCTCCGTCAGCGGGCTTTTCAGAGTTAATTATTGCCGTATACTCAAATAAGCTTTTCGGGTTTATGTACTGAATATATGGGGTAATATCTATTTGATAGTTGAAATTACCTACCGCTTCGTCAAGTGCGTTTTCGTCAAGCGGCTGTATAACATCAGCCGATTTGATCTTATAAGTAACGTCGGCATATTTTGCATCTGCGCCTAAAATGCTTACGTCGGTTTCGTTTATTATTACCTTTGAGACTGAAACAGTATGCTCAACATCATTGTGCACGACGTTTATTCCGTGCATGTAGTTCTGGAAAAAGTCAAGCGGAATATAAAATTTTTCGTTTTCAATAAATGTTTCGGCACTTAAGCGTATCTCGGTTCTGTTTACAAAAGCTCGTCTTGTTCCTACTGTAAACGATGCTGTTTCGTTGCCGATGCCGGGAGATATATACTTTACTTCTTGCGCATCTCCCGCAACAGTGAGATTGCACATATTTGCGATATCGTCACCGCACATGTATACTGTTCCTCCGCGGCATGAAATATCGCTTTTGACGAACTTTTTTTCGCCGTTCAAGGTGTAGGTATAACCGTCTGTTTTTTCACTTGTATTTGATGAAAATGTAAGTCGGAATATAAGATATGATATTCCGAATAAAACCGTGCCTGAAATAAGCACGATCACCAAAAAAGCGGACATCGCACCGAAAAAAGCATTTCGTCTTGTTTTTGCCGACTCTTTATTTGCGATCTTATATCTTCTTTTTTCTTCTGCTTTTTTACGTTTCAGCTCGTCCTGCTTGCGTTTTTCGGCAATTTTCTGCTGACGCTGTTTTTCCTCAATTGCTTTTTGCTGTGCCTGCTTGCGCCTTTGTATTTCTTGCCTTCTTTTCTTTTCTTCCTCGGTAAGAGGCTTCTTGACAGGGGCTTTTTTTTCTGTTTTTTGCGGTGAAGATACGGGTGCGGGGCGTTTTATTTTTCTGTCGCTTTTATACGGCTTTCCGTATGGTGGATGCGGTGATGCTGTCTTTTCTTTTTCAAGCTGTGCTTTAAGCCTTGCCTCTCTTTCAAGACGTGCGGCTTCTTTTTTTCGCTGTTCTTCCAGAAGCTTCTGCTTTTCTATGTCCTGTAAATGCTGCCTGTGCTCCGACATGAATGAAAATTCATCATCGTCACGGTAGTTGTCCGACATATCTTTACCCCCTTTCCTTAAAGGTGAACGTCAATTTTTTATTTTCCGTATGCGGCAATTGCTTCACGGATAGAGAAGTTGTTCTGTTCAAGCAGAACGTAAGCCTCCTCACGTGAAATATTGAGAATTTCGGATGTTATGCCTGCCGCACGTGTTTTGAGCTTTTCGTTTGATGCACTTACGTTTATCATAAGGTTTTCGTATACCTTACCTGTTTTTATCATAGCACAGGTGGAAAGCATATTTACGATAAGCTTTTGTGCAGTACCGCTTTTAAGTCTTGTTGAGCCTGTAACCACCTCGGGACCTGTGTTGCAGGAAAGCTTTATATCTGCAAGCGTGTCAACGTATGAGCCGGGTGTGCTTGTGATCGAAACCGTAACAGCACCAAGCTCTCTTGCGGCTTTCATGGCGCCCGCAACATACGGTGTTCTTCCGCTTGCGGCTATACCTACAAGCACGTCATTTTCGTTAAGCTTTCTGTCAATTATCTCCTTGTAGCCGTTTTCCTCGCTGTCCTCAGCACCCTCGGAGCTTTTGCGCAGTGCGCTGTCGCCGCCTGCGATTATGCCAACAACAAGAGTATCGGGAACACCGAATGTAGGAGGACATTCCGATGCATCAAGTACACCTATACGTCCGCTTGTGCCGGCACCTATGTAGTAAAGATGACCGCCTTTGTCAAACGCCTCCGCAATCTTGTCAACTGCCTTTGCGACTTCGGGAAGGATATCGTCTATTGCATCAAAAGCCTGTTTGCTTTCTCTGTGCATAAGGGCTACCATCTCGTTTGTCGGGAGCTTATCTATATTCATCGTGTTGGGATTACGCTTTTCTGTATTTATTTTACCTGTATCTATCATACCTGCCTCCAAAAAAATATAATTCGACAAATGACATTATATATTAAATTTATTGCACGTTCTATAAATAAATATTAATAATAAAAAAATGTTTCTCCCAATGCATAAAAATCGTTCTTAAAACCAATATTTTGACAGAAGGGGTTTACAAGGCGAAAAAAATGTGGTAAGATAAATTTGCCAAACAAGTTGAATATTTTTGAACGAGGTATTTTTCTGTCCGTAGGGAAGTTATACCCTTTTTTCGCTATGCTTGATCCTTTCAGAATTTGGTAAAAATGCAGATTCCACGGGATTGAGTATGGTGCAGTTATGCCTTGTTCAATTTCAACTTGTTTGGCGACAGTCGGAGTTTGCGTTTTTCGGTGCGGTAACTTCGGTTGCCGCACTTTTTGATTTCACCGAAAAATATTATATTTTTAGGAGAAAAAATGAAAACACTTGTTTGCGAAATGTGCAACAGCACAGATTTATTAAAACAGGACGGAATGTTTATATGTCAAAGCTGCGGATGTAAATATTCTCCCGAAGAAGCTAAAAAAATGATGATTGAAGGCACAGTTGATGTGCAAGGAACAGTTAAAGTAGATAATTCTGCGTTTGTGGAAAAATATTTGGCGAACGCTCGTAGAGCCTATGAAAAAGAAGACTGGGAAGAAGTTGAAAAATATTATAATATGGTAGAGCAAAATGCTCCTAATAATATGGAAGCTGTATTCTTTAGCGCATTTGGAAAAACAATGTTAGCGATGGTTGATGATGATTACTATAAAAAACAGCAAAAATTCACGGTGCTAATCAAATCAATTTCCGTAATTAACGATTATTACGAGGTTACCACAGAGGATAAAAAGGCGGTATTAACTAAAATCAGTGATGCAGTAGTAAAAATGTATAACGTCACATATGTATTTAATATCAATGCCGGTGCTGGTGTTGGTGGAAAAGCTTGGCACAATAATTTACTTAATCAAGTGAAAAATGCTTTTGTTACAGAATTAAACCAAATTGCAGCTATTCATAATGAGCCTTATATTCAAGTCTTGATAACTAAAATGAATGATTTGCAAACAACTGGTGGATGCTATGTTGCAACGTGTGTTTACGGCTCTTATGACTGCCCTCAGGTTTGGACACTTCGCCGTTTCCGTGACGACACACTCGGTGCAACTTGGTATGGACGTGCATTTGTGCATACATACTATGCGATAAGCCCTACGCTTGTAAAGTGGTTTGGAGAAACCGCATGGTTTAAAAGAATGTGGAAAGGTACGCTTGACCGTATGGTGAAAAAGCTTGAAGAAAAAGGTGTTGAAAATACACCATATACAGATAAAAAATGGTAATTCTCATTCGCCGTATCTTGTTAAGATGCGGCGAATTTTGTTTTAATTTAGTATTATTGCGACAGAAATTAAAAATATATTTCCGCAGGAAATATGCGCCCTATGTCCGCGGGCAGTTGACAAAGTCAACTGTGGGGGGCGGACAGGGCGCAAAAAAGTGTAAAATGTAATAAAGCGTGTTGTAACCATCTCTATTGACAAGTGCCTTTGATTCGTGTATACTTAAAACATAAAATTTTCTACATTCGGGTCGCTATATGAAAATAACGGAAGATTTCAAAAATTACGACAAAAATAACATGTCGGAAGAAAAAGTGGTAAATGCCCATTTCTTTTCGGCATATAAGGGTGCGTTTATATTAAAACTGCCGATAGGGTATAATGCCGCATCGCTCCGCATGATTTTTTTAGGGAATAAGATAAAAAATCCAAGCGTTGTAAAGCATGAATACGGTCACCGTCTGCAGTTTGAAAAAATGGGATTTTTTAAGTATATTGCACGTGTTGCAATACCTTCGCTGAGTGCCAATCTGCTTTATAAAATGAAAAAGCTTCCGTATGATTATTACGGCTCACCGTGGGAGATGGAAGCCGATATTTTGGGCGGTGTCGGAAGGACCTATGACAATACCCCGTGGCCTGACGGTGCGTACAGCTCATACGGCGATCTTTTCAAATTGTTTTTTAAGAAGAAGTGATATTATGCGAAATGACAGAATTACAAAGCTTAAAGATAAATACAGTGAACGATGCGACGAGATAATAAAAACCGTTTCACGTGATTCACGCCGCATATTTCTGACAATTCCCGAATTTGAGAAAAGCTCTGTTTATGAAGAATACTGTGAAATAAAAGGGAAAAGCATGTATCGGGGATATTACCATCCCAATCCGTTAAGTTATTTTACGGTAGGATATTGGACACGAGGTAAGCTCAAAAAGAAAATAAAGGAAGATGAGCTTGAAAGAAGAAAAGAAAATTTCGTCTACAAATACGATGTACATAAAAACCGTATCTTGATATATGAAATGTACGGCGATAAGCCCAAAAGCATTGAAGTACTTATCAAAACGGGCGATATCACACACGGGTATATGTATCTCGGAAACGTGCTTTACTCGTATACAAGAGAAATACATAAAGACGGTATGCCTATGCTTTTTGAGAGGATAATTTTACAGCCTTACGGACACAGGCAAAAGCGGTATATGTATGAGGAATGTGTGTTTGAATACGGAAATGAAGGTGTGCTTTCGGCAGTAAAAACCGATGTAAGCAAATACGAAGACGGGGAAATGTCACTTGTCGAGTGTTTATATAAGTTTGAGCATGACGAAGACGGCTACATATCTTTATACAAAACAAGATATCCGCTTGAAGAGTCAGCAGAAAGTGAATACCGTGAGTTTCAACCACTTAAAAAAGTTAAATTTTAGGAGAAAATATGCCGCTTTTTATTGTTAAAAACGATATAACCAAGCTCAATGTTGATGCTATAGTAAATGCCGCAAACAATACGTTGCTCGGCGGAGGCGGTGTTGACGGATGCATACACCGTGCCGCAGGCAGAGGCTTGCTTGAAGAATGTAAAACCCTCGGCGGCTGCGAAACAGGCGATGCAAAAATAACTTCAGGCTATAAATTACCTGCAAAATACGTCATACATACAGTCGGCCCTATTTGGCAGGGCGGTAATTTCGGTGAGCGTGAAAAGCTTATTTCATGCTATAAAAAATCACTTACTCTTGCGAAGGAGCATATGTGTGAAACGGTAGCTTTTCCGATAATATCATCGGGTGCATACGGTTACCCGAAGGCTGAAGCGTTCCGTGTTGCAACAGATACTGTGCTTGAGTTTCTCACCGAGCACGATATGACCGTATATATCGTGGTCTACGATAAAAATTCATACGAACCCGACAGAAGAATAATATCAGAGCTTTCGCAGTTTGTAAATACAAATTATGCAGTCTACCCGAAGATGGCGACGCTGTACCGTTCAGCACCCCTTACAGAACCCCTTCCAGCTTGCGAGTGTTGTAATGATATGTCGCTCAGCGATGTGTTGGACAGCATTGACGAGAGCTTTTCTCAAATGCTTTTGAGGAAGATAGACGAAAAGGGAATGACGGATGCAGAGTGCTATAAAAAGGCAAATATCGACCGTAAGCTGTTTTCAAAGATCCGAAATGATATTTGCTACAAGCCAAGCAAATCTACAGCCCTTGCCTTTGCGATCGCACTTGAGCTGTCACTTTCCGAAACGGAAGACATGCTCAAAAAAGCAGGTTTTGCACTGTCACACAGTAATAAATTTGATATAATAATCGAATACTTTATAAAACACGGAAATTACAATATTTTTGAAATAAACGAGGCTTTGTTCGCATTTGATCAGAGCCTGCTCGGAGCGTAAAACTATGATTAAATTTATTTGTTACCCGAAATGTACAACGTGCCAGAAGGCGAAAAAATGGCTTGACGATAATAATATCGAATACGAGTTAAGGGATATCAAGCTTGATAATCCCACGTCAGAAGAGCTTTCCGAATGGCATAAAAAAGCGCACTTCCGCTTAAAAAATTCTTCAATACAAGCGGTTTGCTTTATAAGTCAATGGAGCTTAAAAGTAAGCTCCCGACGATGACCGACGATGAAATGATCACATTACTTGCAAGTGACGGTATGCTCGTAAAAAGACCGCTTTTAATAGGTGATGGCTTTGTACTTGTCGGTTTTAAAGAATCCGAATGGGCAGAAAAATTAAATAAATAATTTGTCGCTTGCTATGCGACCAAACCTCTCTTTTGCTGATGTATAATGATGCCATCAGATGAAAGAGAGGTTTTAGTTATGAAAAACAATATCACAGAACTTGTATTTATCTTGGACAGAAGCGGATCTATGGCAGGGCTTGAGGGTGACACCATCGGCGGATTCAATGCGATGATAGAAAAACAGAAGAAGCAGAACGGTGATTGTTATGTTTCTACCGTGCTTTTCGACAATGTCAGCGAGGTTTTGCATGACCGTGTAAAGCTTTCCGAAATTCCGAAAATGACAGAAAATGACTATACGGTAAGAGGCTGCACGGCGCTTATCGATGCTGTAGGCGGTGCAATTCATCATATCGGCAATATCCATAAGTATGCACGGAAAGAAGATGTTCCAAAGCGTACCCTGTTTGTTATAACAACAGACGGAATGGAGAATGCAAGCAAAAAATATTCCTCGGATGATGTTAAGCGTATGATAGAGGAAAAAAAGAAGCTCGGCTGGGAATTCCTTTTCCTGGGTGCAAATATCGACTCCGTGCAAACAGCATCAAGGCTTGGAATAGACGAAGACCGTGCGGTTGATTTCAAATGCGACAGCAAGGGTACGAAGCTCAATTATTCGGTGGTTTCAGAAACGATAAGCTTGTTCAGAGAATCCCGTCCGATAACATCGGGGTGGAAAAGAAAAATACAAGAGGATCATAAAAACAGAGGGTAAATGACCAAGGCTTCACGCTTTTGGGGGAGAGCCGTCACGCACAGCGTGACTCAGAGGGTAAAAAGATATACAAAATTTAAAGCTTGAATATTCGTTTACCCTCTACCCGACTTTGTCGGGGGCTCTCCCTGAAAGCTCATTTATTAATTTAGTGTAAATTGCATCAGATGGATATTTTAAAACCATTGGTTTAATTGATTAGAAAATTATCTAAACAGTATTGACACGAAGTGATTAGATGTGTATAATATCAGTGCAGCTGCAAAAACAGAAAGGCGGATATTATATGAATAAACAAGAAATCTTTGACAGCCTATGGAAAATTACAAAAGAAAAATATGATACTTGCAAATCTGAAGCGAATATTGTTAATAAGGATCATCCTACTGAAAGAGGTGCGCTACAGTTGAGAGCCGGTATTTATAATGTGGCAATGGCGGCGGGGCTTATTTCCGGGGCGGATAATGCTCTTATCCTTATGAGTGCCAGATTCAAAAATTTGATAAAATATTTTCCCGTTATTTCCTATTGTTATGACGAATTATCGGATGATGAAAAATCTGTTATGGAAATTTCACTCTACCCCGAAATATTTATGAGAGTCAATTTTTACAATACTTACAATGATGACCTTGCACAAGCGGAAAAAGATGGTGATCCTGAAAAAATATTTAAAGCTAAAATCAAAAAGGAAGTTTTGAAAGAGATATTAAATATGTGGCGTGAGTTCAGGGTACAGAACGATCTGTTTGCATTTGTATTTGAAGATGAAGAGGTGGAAGAGTGAAAGAAAAGCTTGAACTTTTAAAGCTCCTTGCTGATGAAACACGTCTTGAAATTCTCAACATTCTTTTAAGAGAAGATTCATATGTTGAACGGATTGCCTGTGAGTTATCACTTACACCTGCTACGATCTGTTACCATCTCAAAAAAATGGAATCTGCGGGTGTTGTAAATTGCTCTCGTTCACAGTTTTATATCATTTATTCATTGAATCGGGAGATTTTTGATAAGCCTCTTTTTGAGTTTATAAAAAATGACGGCGCAATTGTAGATACCGAAGAAAAATACAAAAAAGAGGTCATATCACATTTTTTCAAATACGGCAGACTGATGCAGGTGCCGACTCAAAGAAAAAAACGAGAGATAGTTCTTTATGAGATCCTTAAACACTTCGAGCTCAAACGTGAGTATACAGAAAGAGAAGTCAATGAGATCATTTTGCGTTATCACGATGATTTTTGCTTTATAAGACGCGAAATGATCGCATTCGGCATGATGAGTCGCTGCCGTGAAATATATTGTCGTATAAAATGAAAAACAATATCCGTATAGGTGAATATATATTGAGATACCGCAAAAAATACGGCATGACACAAGGAGAGTTTGGGAAACTTTTGGGAGTAAGTGCTTTTGCTGTATCTAAATGGGAACGAGAAATCTGTTACCCGGATATATTTCTTTTGGCAGACATTTCTGATATTTTAGATATTTCCATAGATGAAATGATGGGAAAATGATTTATTTTCAACGTAAGGCGGGGGAAAACTCCCGCCGTGTTGCTTTTGTACTGAAAAAAAAATTCGGCGGGTGATAAAACCCCCCCCCACATATTTTAAATATTATTCTACAATAAATTTTCCGAAAAATTCGGGACGGTGAAAATCCGGCTTTTCGCATGTTGCGGCATTCCACATTCCGTAGTGCGGAATTTCACAGTCGTCACCGCATTTGTATGCGTTACCCAAAAACTCATATCCGGATGATATAGTAACATCACCGTAAACTTTTTCTATGATCTCATAAGGCATAGTAATTGTAACCTGCCAGGATTCGTCATTCGTTTCGGCTTTGACATCGGGAAGCATACCGCAAAGCTCCAAAAGCGGTGTTCTTTCGTGTCTGTCGGCACCGTATGCAATAAGAGCTGCACCGACACTGTTTACCTCGCAGTTTATGTAACCGCCTTTAGCATAGCAGGCAAAAAACTCAAGACAGCTGTCCTTATAAACAGGTGCCATGTATCCCTCGTGCACAGCCTTCGGTGATTTTTCTTCGCAGGTAAGACGAATTATAAATGCATCATCGTTATGAACTGCCTGAAAATATGTAACAGGGCAATAGTCTTTGCCCCACGGATATTCGCTTATATACGCTTTTTCGATGCTTTCCCAGCTTTCGCCTTGTTTTTTTATGACATATTCCTTCATTTTTATTTCTCCTTTAGCTAAATGTTACGTCGGTTTTTCTTTTTTCGGATGTTACACATACAAATGTTTTGCCGCGGCATATTTCAAGCTCTTCGCCGTTGCTTTTTACATACCTGAAGGGAACATCCGCACTTTCTCTTTCCCATGTTATGGGGATATATTTTCCGCCGCAAACGTAATAACCGCTTCCTGTGCCGACAGTTACGATATCTTTTTCACCGGATGTTGAATCGATAGGCAAATGTTCTGCAAAAAGAACGAGTATATTTGTAAAGCGCAGAGGCGTGCCGTCGTTATCTTTGTGTACTTCGCCGTACTGATATCTTGTATACGTGTTTGTAAGTGTTGAATATTCAAAATACGGTGTCATTGATGACGAATACGGAACGGAAAGCTTTATACAAACGTCGCCGTCAAGTGTATAATCGGATGATGACTGCGCAAAATTCATGGTAAGTGAGGTCGTTACCTGATTTTCAATTCTTATTCCGCCGTATTTTATCTTATCGTAAATACCTTCTCCGACGGCAACGATACTGCTTGAATATCCCCTTTCGTCAACGAGGGTTTCATCACGTCTGAAGGTCGGCGACATTTCGCCTATTATAGCATCTATACAGTCGATTCCGTCTTCTTTTTGAGCGTTCTTGCCGTAAGCACTTGTTCCCGCCTGAATAAAGACGGCATCGTGTGCGCGGGCAAAGTCATAAAAATATGCTCTTGAATCTATTACAGGACCGATATCCGTCATGCTTGCATAGTCTGAATAAAGCGCTAAAAGACGAGTCATTCCGCCTTCAACTGCAGCTTCGTAAATTATATCAGCCTGTGCAATACCCACCTGCGGTGCGCCGGTCAGATCGTTTTTAAGAACTACGGCAACAGGCCTTTTCAGGATATTGTCATGAAGGGCATTATGCTCACCTGTAAGAGGGTTTGTATAATATTTGATGTCCGGCTTCGGAGGTGCGGTGTCGGGGATCTGTGTTGTTATTTTTTCGTCTGTTTCAGCTTTTGTCTGAAGTGCAGTGTCGGTACCTGAAGAAGTATCCGCAGGATTTTCCGTACAGCCCGAAACGATGAATGCTATAACTAAAAGCAACGGTAAAGCTCTACTTTTCTTTTTCAATTTTTTCTCCCTTTCTACTGCATACAGCTTTTGGAAATTGATCTGTTTTTATTATAACCGTAAGTTTTCACCCGTTCAATAATAAATTGTTAATTTCCAAAAACAGTTGCTATGTATTTGTTACTTTCCTTAGGAGAATATTGCCAAAAATCAATATGTTTTTCATTTTCGGGGATAAAATACTGAATTTTTTTGTCTTTTATTTCATCTTTCAGTGATGAAACGATAACGAGCTTTATTTTCATTTTTTCGGGATTCATGCTTTTTATATATACTGCCGCTTTCTCCCCGGCTGTTATTCCTTCACTGTATTCGGCAAGTCCTGCAAGATTGGGTGCAAGCTCAATAAAAATACCGTATTCTTCCACGCTTCTGATAATACCGCTTACGGTCTGACCGGGACAGAAGTTTTTGCAGTTTTCTTCCCAAGTGCCGAGAAGCTCTTTTGTTGATATATAAATTCGTTTGTTTTCTTCATCGATATGCTTTACAACACAGCGCAAAGGTGTCCCTTGTGTAAATCTTTCGTCGGGGTGATTGATTCTGGAAACGGAAATACAGTCTATAGGCAGAAGTGCTATCATCCCGCACCCTATGTCGGCAAACGCTCCGAAGGATTCCGTATGCGTGATACGGCACGGAATTATATCACCGCAGGTAAGTTTTGATATGAAATTTTCATAACATTCTTTTTGTGCCGATGATCGTGAAAGTATGGCTTTTTTTCTTCCATTTTCGTTTATGATGTCCTTAACACGGAAGCATACGGGTTTTCCCACACGTGTTAATACCGCAATATCCTTTGTCAGGCTTCCGTCAGGGTAAAATACAGCTTCCTCCTTTGGGATAAATCCGATAATGTCACCGCCTAAATTGACGGTAAGATTCATATTTCTGTCGCATACAGCGGCACGGCCTTCAAGTATTTTACCTGTTTCTTTTGCTTTTTGAAGCAACGATTCATTTTTGCAAAATCTTATGTTTTCCTCGTTTGAAATATATTCACCCTCAGGTAAGTAACAGTTTTGCATAACAACCTCCGTTTTTAAGTCTTTGCTTAATTGTATTAATTTCACCGTCTGTTTATGCGTTAAATATTATTTACAGTATGCAGTTGTTTTTAATTCTTTTTTATGGTATAAGATAAAATAGGGAGTGATATTATTATGAAATTTTTATCATTTATCATGGTATTGGCTATGCTTATGTGCTCATGCGCACCGCAAAATACGGAAATAACAGCAGAAGACACGGCTGGGAAAGACTCAAATGAATTAAAAGAAGAAAAACTGCCGGTGCTTACAGTGCTTTTCGGCGATGTGGGTAAAGCTGATTTTATGCTTTTATCGTGTGACGGTGAATATATGGTCATTGATACGGGAGTCAAAAAAAGCTATGACTATATTGAAAAAACACTCAAAATATTCGGTGTGGAAAAGCTGAAATACGTTGTAGGAACACATCCCGATAAGGATCATATCGGTTCTATGGCGAAGCTTATAAAAAATTTTGATATAGAACAGCTTTATATAAGTCCGAGAAACAATAACAGTAATGAATATGAAAAGATGATAAAAAATGCACAAGAAAAAAATGTGCCTGTTATCACATCAAAGGTTGCAGATGTGCTGACTTTAGGCGGTGCGGTTTTGACAACATATGCACCGAATGATGCTGTTCTGATGCTTGGTGACGATAATGAAGCATCTGTTGTTCAGATGCTCGAATACGGAGATTTCCGAATGCTTCTTATGGGTGACGGACAGCTTGTGTGTGAAAGCGTACTGCTTAATTCCGGCTTTGATCTTAAAGCCGATGTTATAAAGATCGCACATCACGGTTCGAATAAATCAAGTACAGAGGGATTTTTAAAGGCAGTAGGTGCGAAATATGCAGTAATATCAGCATCAAACGATGGCGAAGAAGAATTGCCGTCGTCTGCGGTTGTCGGAAAAATCGAAAATCTCGGCATGGAAGTATACCGTACTGACCGTGACGGAGGTATAATTTTAAAAACAGACGGTGTCAATATAGAATTTGAAAGGGGGTTCACACCCTGATGAAAGAAATTTTTAAATGCCCTGTATGCTCGGGCGCATTATTTAACGATGGCAATATGCTGAAATGCGAAAAAAGACACAGTTACGACATATCATCATCGGGATATGTAAATCTCGCCATGCAGCAAAGCGGCAAGACGCACGGAGATGATACGTTTATGGTCATGGCAAGACGTGATTTTCTCTCAGGTGGTTATTACGAGCCGCTACGCCTTGCGGTGTGCGAAGCAGTAACAGGCGAAACAGTACTTGATGCAGGCTGCGGAGAAGGGTATTACACGCAGAAAATTGGCGAAAACGAGCACGTAAGTAAGGTCTACGGAATCGATATATCAAAAAAAGCCGTACAGTATGCCTCGAAGCTTTGCAAAGGCGGAAAATTCGGGACTTTCTGCGTTGGAAGTGTTTACTGCATGCCGTATCTTGACGGTGCTTTTGACACGGTAGTTAACATTTTTTCTCCGCTTGCTATCGATGAATATAAGCGTGTTCTTAAAAAAGACGGTACGCTTGTTCTTGCGGTGCCCAATCCCGAGCATCTTCTGGAGCTTAAACAAAGGGTTTACGATGATGTACGCATAAAAGAGGAAAATGACGATATACTTGAAGGCTTCACACTTTGCGAAAAAAGACGTGTAAAATACAAATTCACACCGCAAACAGGCAAAACAATATCCGATCTTTTTGCAATGACACCGTATTATTACACAACGCCTGCGGATAAAAGAGCGAAACTGTCAGACGTAACGCCGTTTGAAATAACAGCGGATTTTTCCGTTATCATTTACCGCAAAGAAAATTGAAGGAAATTCTGAATAATAAACCATTTTTGTCTAAACGATTGACTTTTGACAGTATGTGTGCTATTATGGTTTAAACGGTGTGATATGATGCCGTGCTTGATATAAAAAAACACATCTTTTGTGTTTTAAAAGGAGTTTTGTTTATGTACAAACAGAGGATCTCAATGAAAATACAGGGAATTTTAAAGCGAGTGGTAAGCTTTGTTCTTGTTACGGTTCTGATGCTTCCTGCGGTGACGGAGTCATCCTTGCCGGCATCAGCTCATGACCATGTGTATTTTGATCTGGAATCAAAAAGGCTTGATGCTAAAGACCGTCCTTGCGGAAATATCGTTTATTTCGGTACGGTTTCAGCGACTCTTGATGAATCTTACCGTTATTACACGGTATCTGTGTACAGAGAAGGGGATATATCCGTCGGTGCTTCGGTTGATATACATACCGCTGATATGACGGCTTTATACGGGCAGGATTATCAGCTTGTTATGGCAGGAATATCGGAATATCCGAGAGATAAAAACATCCTTCAGACATATGTTGACGGAGTGATGGCGGTTGAAGAGCTTTTGGAAAACGGTGTCAAGCTTGAGTCTTCTGTCAATAAAATTACAGAAGCGGATGAAAACACAGCTACCGGTGAAGCACCCGCAAAGAGCGCTTTGGCACAGCAAAAAGAAGATGCAACGGGTGAGATGACACGTAATACTTATCCGACAGAATCTCTCGATATGATACAGTCCGTGCTTGACGGTATAACTCCCGAGGCTATGAGTGAATTTGATTATTCATCAAGCGTGACACTTAATTTCAAACCGGGTGAGGATGAAAAAAAGGTGTCCTTCAGACTGCTTGATGATGAAATATCTGAAGGAGATGAGAACTTTTCACTCCTTCTTACAGACGCTGTCGGTGTTGAAGTTTATCAAGTGCCGAGTGTTTCCGTGACTATAAAGGATAATGAGCCTGCAGTACATTCGGAAATATCATTCACTAAAAGCAATTACGATTCTTCGGGCGGTACTGTGACACTTGAAGTGGAGCGTACAGGTGCGGAGTATTCGCTTGTGGATATGCGCATATACACATCGGGCAAGACTGCAAAAGCAGGCGTGAATTATGAAGCGCTTGATACAACTCTTGCATTTATGCCGTATGAAATGAGCAAAAAAGTCAAGCTTAATGTAGCGGGCGAAGGTAATTTTTCAGTCACGCTTGACGATTTCAAGGCTTGCAGCGCAGGAAATACAGTTTCAGCTGAAATAAATATATCAAAATCAAACGGTGCGCCCACACTTCTTGCTACGGGTGACAAGAACTCATTTAATATAGATTTCGGCGAAGTAATAAACGGACAAAAAAAGAGTTATACAGTTGAATATAAAGAAGGAGATCCTACAGGAAAAATAATGGACACATCGTATGATCCGCCCATTGAAGTAGGATGCTATTACTTTGCTTTGCCCTCGGACAAAAAAGGATATTTCCATTATTCGGACAATCAGTTCAGCGGGGACACTCCCGGATTTATGGGAACTCTTACCTGTACATATGTCGATACGGGAACACAGCATACCTCGTACGGTGATATTGCATATTATAACGGCAGAACGTGGAAAAACGGCAAGGTATGGACGCTGACTGACGCTAAAATGCCCGGTGTATATTACCAGTATGTTGCGGGTGATATTGAATCCACATCTAATTTCGGCGGCGGTCAGAAATTCAGAATAAATTCTACAACTCTTAATAAAAACAGTTATACAGGCGGCAAGTTTGACAGATCATTGACGCAGGTATCAATAAAGATGGAGAACATCCGGAGTACTGCCAATAACAAAAGGTTTCACGTTTCATTTGATGCTATCGACGATAATTCAAACAGAACGCCGAAGTCGTATCTCCGCGTTTACGGTGTTGCGGCGATGTATAAAAAGTATGTAATAAGCATAAGCGATCCGGATCAGCTCAGCTATTTTACGGGCAATATATCAGACGGAAAACCGGAAACAGCATCATTCACACCTGTTCAGATGACGGTAAAGTGCGGAGCACAGCCTGCAATAGGTGTTGGGCAAACACGTGATATTTACGCAAATCCCGATACAGCGGTATCAAATCTTGTATTTACGGAAAACGAAGTAAAGGTAAACGGAAATTCAGGAAAATTCGGTGTACTCAAAGGATACAAGATAACCGTAAACCCCGATGCATCCAACGGTAAGAGCGTAACACTTACATATCCCGATGATCTTTTGGCATATCTTGACAATACTTCAGCTAAAAGAGGGGAATATTTGGATTACTCAACATCGGCTGTTGAGCAGCAAAAAAAGAAAATACTTGCAAATCTTACAACAGTTCCGTACGATGCGTATTTTATCGACTGGATAGACTCGGTACAGATGGAAACCGTCGGCTATAATCTCGGTTATTATCAGAAGCTTCATTTCAAACCCATATATGACTATGAGGATGTTTCTGTAAAGATCGTCGGAGCCGCAGGCGGTATGGATGCATCATTTGTAAACGAGAAAATTTCACAGCGAGGTGATTATGTATTCCATGCAGGCGACGTGCTTGACCTTCGTTCTGTAAGCAATGAAACGCATTACCGTGCTGTGGGATATGAATACTCAAATGACAAAGGTGCAAATTATTACAGATTTCCCGGTCTTTCAACGCTTTGCCTTATGTCCGGAAAGGAATCGGGTTATTATATACGTCCTGCAATGGACGAAAACGATAACTGTATTGAAATACGGTTCAAGGACGGAGCAGAGAAGTATTTTACCGTAAACGGAATAGATTATCAGGGACTCGTGGATAACGATACGCTTGATAAAAACGGACTCAGCGGTAAAAATATACTGTATATACAGAAGTTCGGAAACGGTATTCTTGAAAAAATAAATCCGACTGTAAATGAAATATACACCGTCAGTATTGTTTCGAATGCAGATGACAGCAATTATGTTTATGTTCCCGTTATTACTGATAATATGACGGGCACAGTGTACAAAACGAAGCAGTTGCATTTTAAAGCACGTTGCAATAAAGACGATAACGTGCTTACAGTAAGCTACGAAAGAGTACCTGTAAGCGAAATGGTAAAATTCACGGTAAGCGGTACTGTTGTTTCAAATTATGCAACTGTACGGCAAACAGGAAACGGTAATATGCGTGTTCCCGTTTCTGAGTATTTTATATCGCTTCCGGGTATGCAAAAGGAGCTTGGCACAAACGAGTTCGATGAAAACGGTAAAATTATCGGCACGAAGCCTGTTCAGGGTGTTGACAGCGTAAGTACAATGACATATGAAGACGGTACGTTCAAGGCAGGCAATATGTCAACGGAAAGCTATGTTTACGGCAGAGTGGGCGACCGCATAACAATGCTTATATTCAACGGAAACGACAAGCAGACCGTTGATGTTATACTTGGCGGAACCGTCAAGGACGGATGTGCTTCAACGGTTCTTACGGAGCTTGAGGTTGTATATCCCGACGGTGCACCCCGCATAACCGATGTTACATACCGTTTTGCAAATTCTTTGAATAATGATTCTACGGATGAAAGCAACACCTCCATAAGGATATTTGACGATACGGTGACATTCACAGCAATAGTTTCAAATATGTCAAATTCGGAAATAAGACTTATCGAAAGAGTGGAATTCGGACTTTACGATGCCGCAGGCACACGTCTTGGAAGCTTTAAGGTCAACAATCCCGATGAAACGTATCAGGGCGGTGTTTTTGAGCTTTCTGTTAAGGGAATGAATCAGCATTTCCATAACGGTGACCGTCTGCGTGTACGTGTCGTCGAAAGAAAATATGACAGCCAAGGAAATCCGTATTTGGTGACATATCCCGAGGTGGAAACAGGCTATTCATTCTACATAGAAAATACACTTATATTCCCGAAAACATACGATACGGATGAAACGGAAGCAATTGATATTCCGATAATAGGTGCATCAAGCGCAAGTGCTTCGTCGGGACTTCTCAGCTTCTCCAAAACAGAATGGGGAAAGGATGAAGCAGGCAGAGCAACGGGCTATACCCTCGCAATAAACGAGGATGTTCTTGCTTATAGTACGCAAACACTCGGTACAAAGGAAAAGTTGCAAAAGCTGAACGCTTTGCGTGATGCGGCGGAAAAATCGCAGGGAAATTTCAATGGTATCAGTGCTGCGGAAAAAAGCTTAAATGACAGTACAATGGCGACAATTGAAGCAATAAAGCAGGCAAGCACACAGGAACAGAAAGATCAATTAAATAAGGATCTGCAGGATCTTAAACGTCAGAAAGACATATTCGATGCATACCGCAGCGATATGGAAGACGCCGCACGTGAACCGCTTTCGGGCTTCACCAAAGCCAAAACGATGAAGTTCAATGTTCTTTATCTGCTTGCATTCGATTTTATTTACAATCCCGGAAGTTGTGAATACGTATTCTGCTCAGGCACTGTCGGTATTACTGTTGCGGCAAATTACAGCCAGAACATTTACAGTGTTATCTACGGCGTGCCGGTATTTGTTAATTTTACAGGATCAGTTCAGGGAGATGTCTTCGTATATTATCCGTCAGGTAATGGGGGAGATATCCTCACTGCGGGAGATTTTGACAAATATTCGGGAAATATTCAGAAAAGACTCGGTGAAACAAATGCCATATTTGGCTTGACAGCTTCAATTACTGCTCAGGCGGGTGTAGGTATGTGCAACGTTCTTTCTGCAAGAGGATATGCAAATTATGGATTGCAGTTCAGCCTTCCTATATCTGATTTTGAAAAGAATTACGGTGTTTTGCTCATGGTATCGGGCGGTATCGGATTTGATCTGCTTTGCCTCAGTATTAATTTTGATATTGGCAATTTCAGATACGGCTTCGGCGTTTACGAAGGAAAAACAGGAATTTCGTTCCTCGGAGAAAATATTAATGTAGAGTCCTCATCAAAGGCTCCCATACGTTCATCCGCTGTAAAAGATAATACTTCTGATTCAGTTCGTGAATATTATGCGGGTACGTCCGACATGTCTGATTTCGGATATAACGGACTTATCAAGGCAATTCCCGAGGAAGTAAACAGAAATGTTCTTCTTGACGATGCGGCTGAGCGTACACGACCCAAGCTCATAGTATTTGAAGACGGACAGCGTATGCTGTTCTTCATAGGCAACAGAGGCACTGAGGATGACCTCAACAATACAGCTTTGTTCTATACAGTATACAAAGACGGTGCATGGTCGAAGCCCGAAATGATTGCCGATGACGGAACGGTAGATACAAACCCTGCTGTGCTTTACAAAAACGGCAAGGCTGTCGTTGCATGGGTTGATGCAAACAGAAAATTCACAGAAGATGATACTAATTTTGATAAGCTTAATTCGCTCGGTATATCTGTTGCGGTTTATGAAAACGGCACATTCGGCGAAGAAATAACGCTTATTGACGATGAATTTTTCAATTTTGCACCGCAGCTTAATCTTATCGGTGACAAGCTCTATTGCAGTTATATGAAGCGTGATATAAGCGATGTAAAGACGGAAGAGGGACTTCTTGATCTTACTGCAACATATTCAACAATGGCATACGTAGTATGCGATGTAACCACAAGAACGATCGATTCCAAAGAATTTATAACCGTAAAGCATCCTGCTTTAACGGATCCGCTGGTGTTTGACTATAAGTGTGAAACGGCAAATATCCACGGAACAAACTTTATGCTTGCGGCATATACGGTCGATGAGGACTGTAATTTAAATACGTATGAAGACCGTGAGCTGTTCTTGACAGTTACCGATCTTGATTCGGATGTTACGTATTATCCCATTCCGATAACGAATGATACAGTCAGCCAGTCAAATCCCGCACTTACAAATATTGACGGCACGGTATATCTTACATGGCTTGAAAACGGCGGTTTATTCAATCTCCTTGACGTAAGCGGTATGCTTGAAGCTATGTTTGATCCCGATTTGCCATCCTCGGCAGTATATAAAGATAGTGCGGAAAAAGGTGATATGCGGTGGTATTGCAAGACAGCCTCGGAGCTCGGACTTGATCGTGAGGAATATGAGCGTACACTCTTTGAAGAACTGTACTTCGGAGATATAAGCTCAGAAAGTGAAAATCTTCAGCAGGACGAGTCATCAGCAGTAAGTATTTCCGACTACCGCCTTGTAACAAACGGTGACGATATATACATATTCTATACGTCATCAGACCACACAGAGGGCGATAACGGTGTTGAGCTGTTCGGCGCACACTATCAGCGTGACGTTGTCGAAAACGAAGGACAAACCGATATCGATAACACGGAGGTATATGAAAATTGGGGCTTCGGCAAGGCTGTTCAGATAACAGACTACGGAAAAGTAATAGACGAGTTTGATATCGTTATGACCGAAGAAAACGACATATTTGTTGTTTCCAATCATTACAGCCATTGGATAGATGAAAACGGTGCTGTTAAAACAGGAAAAAATCAGCTTGTTGAAATAGAATTCAGACCCAAGGGCTCGATAAGCATTACAGGCGATGATATAATGCTCCCGTTAAGTCTGGTGGGCGGCAGTACGGAAAATATAGTTTTCACCGTGAAGAACGAAGGACTTATTACAACAACGGGCTTTGATTATACAGTAAGTATGATCAAGGATGGAGTCAAAACAGTTATTACAAGTGAGGTGCTTGATATGCATCTTGAAGCGGCTCAAACATACAAAATAACTGTTCCGTGGACCATACCCGATGATATTTCAAATGCTTCAATTGAGGTTACTGTAAGTGAGCATGATGTTGATATAGTTAACCCCGACACAGTCAGCAAGGAGCTGCCTTATGAAAGCGTTCTGAAGTTTACGGATCATCGGATAAGCTCTGATAACGGTCAGTATTTTGTACACGCAACTGTTAAGAATATCGGCAATAAGGATTCACAGACATCGAAAGGAAAGCTTACAAAAACAGAGATGTCCAAGGCTGTTAAGCTTTACGGCGAATTTGATATTCCTGCGCTTGTATCAGGCGAAAGCTGTGATATCAAGATACCGTTTACACCGTCTGTCGATGATTTTACATCATTGGGATATATAGATATGAAGCTTTCGACATACATATCGGATAAAGAACATTCTTCTGTTTCCATGAAGTTTATCCCCGGTGAGCCTGTATGCGCTGAAATAAACGGCGGTGCAAAGAGAATTGACCTTGCAAGCGGAATGACATTCGGTGTAAGCTCAAAGGCAGCGCCGTGGGATTCACTTGCAGGCGATGTTGTATTTACAACGTCAGATCCTACAGTTGCAACGGTCGATGAAAACGGTGTGATAAGCGCAAACAAAAACGGCACGACAACACTTTATGCATATTATCCGTCTTGCGGTATTACCGCATCGGCGGAAATAAATGTGGGATCTGATCCCGATATCCCCGCACCTGTTTACACCGTATCTGTAAACGGTACCGAACACGGCACGGTGACGGTTGATAAGAGTGAGTGTGAGGAAAACGGAATAGTTACAGTTACCGTAATTCCCGATGCGGGATATAAAACAGAGAGCGTGACAGTTACGGATACAAACGGTAACATCGTGTCTGTTACGGACAATAATGACGGCACATATACATTTGTCCAACCGTCACATGATGTTACAGTTGACGTCTTGTTTGTTATCGACAGAGAGGCAGATAATCCGCCGACGTTTGATACTATACCTCTTACAGCGCTTATAACGGTAATATCATTTGCATCAACTGTGCTTTTGATAAAAAAGGTCAGAAGAGAATATTAAATAATAAAAAAACAATGGAACTTGATTTCAAGTTCCATTGTTTTTTTGGTTTCGTTTTTCATGCTCTATATCGCATATTAAATTATATAAGGTGTCCTCGGAAAGTACACCGCATTTGAGCTTTTGCGGAAGCTCTCCGCGCTCATGCTTTTCAAAGTCGGAAAGCCATGTGCCCGAATCCATATACTCTGTCAGTCTTTTTACGTTTTCCGACATTCTTTTGCTATTGTGAAAGTTTTTGGAATGTTCAAATGCATAAATAACTTCATCCATAAGATTTTCCATGCAACGTATTCTTTTTACTATGTGCCTCGTCTTCATGTAATAAATTCTCCTTGACGTGAATGCTTTACTGTGCTATAATTATTTTACATTATAAAAGTGTATATGTCAAGTAATTTAAAATACGGAGGTTTTATGTACAAGGCTGATAACGGAAGATACGAAAGAATTTCATATAACCGCTGCGGAAAAAGCGGACTTAAGCTGCCTGCTGTGTCACTCGGTCTTTGGCACAATTTCGGCGATAATTCGGATTTTGAAAATATGAAAAAAATGTGCTTTACCGCATTTGATAACGGAATAACACACTTTGATCTGGCAAATAATTACGGACCTCGGCCCGGGACGGCTGAAATAAACTTCGGTAAGATAATGGCAAATGATATGAAGACTTACCGAGATGAGCTGATTATAAGCACAAAAGCGGGCTATACAATGTGGGACGGCCCTTACGGCGATCACGGCTCACGTAAATATCTTATTGCAAGCCTTGACAGGAGTCTTCAACGTATGGGACTTGATTATGTTGATATTTTTTACCACCACAGACCTGATCCCGAAACACCGCTTGAGGAAACAATGGGTGCGCTTGACAGTATTGTTAAAAGCGGCAAAGCGCTTTATGTCGGACTCTCAAATTACGACGGCGATCGAATGAAAAAGGCATCTGATATTCTTAAAGAGCTTAAATGCCCGTTTATAATAAATCAGAACAGGTACAGTATTTTCAACAGAACAGTCGAGGAAAACGGTGCACTTGAAATGTCTTCTGATGTCGGTTGCGGAATGATTGCATTTTCACCTCTTGCCCAAGGCCTTTTGACGAACAGATATATTGACGGTATTCCCGCTGACAGCCGAATTATGACTGACGGCCGTTTCTTGAATGAAAGCTCTGTAACACCGGAAATTATTAAAAAAATCAAAAAGCTCAATGATCTCGCAAAGCAAAGAGGCGAAACGCTTGCTGTCACATCTCTTAAATGGGTACTTGCAAAAGAGGAAATAGTGAGCGTACTCATCGGTGCATCAAAGCCCGAACAGATAACAGATAATATAAAAGCATCACAAGGTGCATATTTTACAGCCGAAGAGCTTGAATTGATAGATGATATCTGTAACGGAAGATATGAATAAGTATTTGAGGAATTTAAACCGTATAGAGGTCATTATAACAAATGCCTGCACCGGCAGATGCAAGCATTGCTCGCAAGGGGATCATATAAACAGTTTACAAAGCGTGAAAAGCGATACAGTTGTAAAAGCTGTTGAGGATATTGTGAGTGCGTACAGTATAAATTCTCTTATGACATTCGGAGGTGAGCCGCTTTTATTTGCAGATACCGTGTGCGATATTCAAGGATGTGCGGCACGTCTCGGTATTCCGAAACGGCAGATCATAACAAACGGATTTTTCAGCAAAGATAAAAATGTAATAGAAACGGTTGCGGAAAATGTTGTAAAAAGCGGAGCAAATGATATTTTACTGTCAGTTGACGCTTTTCATCAGGAAACAATACCGATAGAATATGTAAAAATTTTTGCAGAGTGTGTTAAAAACAACGGCGGAAATATCAGACTTCAGCCTGCATGGCTTGTAAGTGTAAATGACGAAAACCCTTTTAATGTAAAAACCAAAGCACTTCTTGATAAGTTTTCTTATCTTGATATAACGGTGGGCTCGGGAAATGTGATATTCCCCGAAGGAAATGCACTTATCTATCTTAAAGAATACTTTAAAAATGAAAATAAGATTGAAAATCCTTACAAGGACGATCCGTACAATCTTACCTCGGTAAGCATTGAGCCTGACGGCAAAATGCTTGAAAAGTGTTTGTATAAATACAGTGCGCTTGATATACTCGAAGCGTATACACCGTCTTAACAAAAAACACTTGAAATAAACATTCTTTTGTGATATAACTGACAAAGATCAGAGTGATAGGAGGGTAGAAATGAAGAAAATAATCTGTAAAGTTGAGTATGATACAGAGGCATCACAGCTTCTTAAAAAATACACGCAAGGATATTTCGGTGATCCCGAAGGCTACGAAGAATCCCTTTATGTAACAGAGGGCGGCAAGTATTTTCTTTACGTAAACGGCGGAGAAAAGTCAATTCATCCTGCAGAAAATATTACAAGAATGTCAGCAGCAAAGGCTGAAGAATGGAAAGCGTGCCACTAATAAATGATCCGCATCAACTGATGCGGATCATTTTTATATGTTTTTATACATCATAACGTGCGGTATACCGTCTTCAATATATTTTTCATCTGTCGGTATAAAGCCGCATTTTTCATAAAATCCCTGTGCCTGTATCTGTGCACCGATTGAAACTGTGTCGGCTGAAAGCTTTTCTTTTGCAACCTTGAGGGCTTCATTCATAAGCTTTTTGCCAAGCCCCGTTCCTCTTGCAACAGTAATTACCCTGCCTATTGTAACGTTGTCATATATAAGTCCTTTGGGTGCTGTCCTGCAATATGCAAGTATTTTTCCGTTTTCACTGAAAAATATATGGTAGCACTCCCAGTCCTTTCCGTCAAGATCCTGATACGGGCAGTTTTGCTCCACGGTGAAGATCTGTATTCTTGCTTGCAGTATCGCATAGAGCTCATATGTTGTGAGTTCATCAAATTTTTTAACTGTTAATTCCATGTTTTCTCCGTTTTATTTATATTTTATGCACCTATTCTATTACATTTTTTCTCGGATGTCAACAGGAAAATACAAATTTCAACTGCACTTGTACTAATAAATGTTAACAGTGTTTTTACATATTTTTTTTACGTTGCTTTTTTTTAAAATGTAAAATTATATTGATCATAATTAAAGGAGATTTACTTATGGGTGCAAACGCAATTTTTTCTATGATCGTTGGTCTTGTAGGCGGCCTTGCATTTTTTCTTTACGGTATGACGGTTATGTCAAACGGACTTGAGAAAATGGCAGGCGGTAAGCTCGAAAGGGCACTTAACACGCTTACATCAAGTACTACACGAGGCATTTTGCTCGGCGCAGGTATCACTATTGCTATTCAGTCGTCTTCGGCATTTACGGTAATGCTCGTCGGACTTGTTAACTCAGGTGTTATGCAGTTTTCTCAGACTGTCAGCGCCATCATGGGTTCAAACATAGGCACTACACTTACAGCGTGGCTTTTGTCACTTGCAGGTATTGATGACAGCAGCGGAAATATATTCTTAAGTATGCTGAAGCCTGCAAACTTCTCAGCCATTTTGGCACTTGTCGGTGTCATTATGATAATGATGGCTAAAAGCTCGAAGAAAAAGGATATCGGTGAAATTCTCGTCGGCTTTGCAGTACTTATGTTCGGTATGTCGCTTATGGGTGACGCTATGGAGCCGCTTTCGGAATCCGAAGCATTTGCTCAGGTGCTTGTAATGTTCAATAATCCTGTTATAGGTGTAATCGTAGGTGCGCTGTTTACGGGAATTATTCAAAGCTCGGCGGCATCGGTGGCGATACTTCAGTCACTTGCTTCAACGGGAAGCATCACGTTTGCTATGGCAATTCCGATAATTATGGGACAAAATATCGGTACTTGCGTAACATCTCTCATTTCAAGTATCGGTGTTACCAAAAACGCAAAGCGTGTTGCGGTCATCCATATTTCATTCAATATCATAGGTACTGTTGTAATACTTGCCGTTTACAGTATAGTTGATTATCTTGTAACACTTGCGTTCCTTGATACGGCGATAGATGAACTCGGAATTGCTATCGTACACAGTATATTCAATGTTACAACAACGCTGTTGCTGCTGCCATTCGGTAAGCTTCTTATAAAGCTTGCAGAGTTTGTTGTTAAGGGCGACGACAAAACAGTTGAAGCTCCCATTATTGACGAGCGTCTGCTTAACACCCCTTCGTTTGCAATTCCTGAATGTAACAGCGTTGCGATCGATATGGCGAAGCTTTCTGTAAAGACGATAAAAGACGCGCTTTCTTTAGTCAATAACTATGATAAAAAGGTTCTTGATTTTGTATACGAAACGGAAAGCGAAATAGATAAATATGAAGACCAGCTTGGTGCATATCTTGTTAAGCTTTCAAGCAAGGATTTGACATATTCTGACAGCAATCAAATTTCAAAGCTTCTCCGTGCAATAGGAGATTTTGAAAGAATAGGCGACCATGCTGTAAATATCGTCGATACTCTGACGGAAATGAAGGAAAAGAAGATCTCATTCTCTGAACAGGCAAACCACGAAATAGGCATATTGAAGTTTGCACTCGATGAAATAATAGACATAACATATAGGGCATTTTCGGAAAATAATGTGTCAGCCGCAGCCGATGTCGAACCGCTTGAGGAACGCATAGACGATCTCATACTTGACATTAAAACAAAGCATATCGACCGTTTGCAGAACGGCGCTTGTACAATAGAGCTTGGTTTTGTTCTCTCAGATTTGCTTACAAACTTTGAACGTGTGTCTGACCACTGCTCAAATATCGCCGTAACGCTTATTGATATTTCGGGTGAAAAGGGTGCGCATAAGTATCTTGATGAAGTCAAGTCCGGTATCAATACCGCATTCTCCGAAAAATACGAAATGTACAAAAACAAATATTCCGTATAAAATTCATAAAAAGATGGGGTGGCTCATTTATGGAAATAACTTCCAAAATAAGTCGCCCCGTGTACTTTTTTAATATTTATTCTGTAGGGGAGTGCATTGCACTCCCGCTTTTAGTATATTTATACATTTTGAAGCGGACGACCAATGGTCGCCTCTACAAATGTAATATATATTTTACTTAAATGAGCCAACCCCTTTTGTCGTAGGGGCAATTCACGAATTGACCGCTTTATGGTATACCCACGTTTATTTTATTATTAAAGCACCTTCATCAAGAAGCTTTTAAGTCTGTCACTTTGAGGATTTTGGAATATGTCCTCAGGTGTACCTTCTTCAATTATTTTGCCCTCGTCCATGAATATCACACGGCTTCCTACTTCCTTAGCGAAGCCCATTTCGTGCGTTACAACCACCATCGTCATGCCGTCACGTGCAAGCTCACGCATAACGTCAAGTACTTCACCGACCATTTCAGGGTCAAGCGCCGATGTAGGTTCATCAAACAGCATTACCTCAGGAGACATACAAAGCGAGCGTACAATGGCAATTCTTTGCTTCTGACCGCCGGAAAGCTGGCTGGGGTAGGCATTATATCTGTCAGCAAGTCCGACACGGTTTAAAAGCGTCATAGCTTGTGTTTCAGCTTCTTCCTTTGTCTTGCCGAGAAGCTTTGTCGGTGCTATCGTCATATTGCGCAGTATCGTCATATTCGGGAAAAGATTGAAGTGCTGGAACACCATTCCCATTTTTTGGCGGTGGCGGTTTATGTTTACGTGTGCCGCTGTAATATCTTCTCCGTCAAAAATTATTTTGCCGTCTGTAGGAAGCTCAAGAAGATTGAGTGAACGCAAGAAAGTTGATTTTCCGCTTCCCGAAGGACCGATAATAACGATGACCTCGCCTTTTTTGATTTCTGCGTTTATTCCGTCAAGTGCTTTGACTTTACCGCCTAAATAGTGTTTTTTGAGGTTTTCGACCTTTATAAGTACGTTATCTTTCACTCTTGCGTAACCTCCTTTCAACCTTTGAAACTGCCCATGTAAGGATAGTTACGAGGATGAGATAAACAAGTGCAACGGCGATAAGAGGCATAAATGCAGAGAATGTTCTTCCTCTGATGATCGCTCCTGCCTTTGTTATATCAACGAGTCCTACGTAACCCGCAACGGATGTTTCCTTAAGGAGTGCTATAAATTCGTTGAGCAGGGAAGGAAGCGCCGTCTTTATTGCCTGCGGAATAACTATGTATATCATAGTTTGCAGATAATTGAAGCCGAGAGAGCGTCCTGCCTCAAACTGACCGTTGTCAATTGACATAATACCGCCTCTGAGTATTTCGGCAACATACGCACCGGAATTCACACCGAAAGCGATTATTGCGACCATTATACCGTTATCCGATGAAGCAAATATTATAAAATATGCAATAAGAAGCTGTACGACGACAGGCGTACCTCTCATTATAGTGAGGTAGAGCTTACACAGTGCATTTGCGATTTTGAGGATATAATATCCCGCACTCTTGTGGAAAGCCATAGCTTCGCCGTTTTTATCGTACGTTGTTCTTACCGCCGCAACGATTATACCTAAAAGTACGCCGATAAGCGTTGCAAATAAAGTTATTAAAAGTGTATTGCCAAGACCTGTCAGGAGTAGCTTCCACCTGTTTTCATCAATAAAGTTGAGTATAAACAGTTCACGCTGTTCGTTGAACCACTGTCCGATAGCATCGAACATCATATTAAATACCACCTCGTTTAATATATAAAAGGGGTAACCGTGAGGTAACCCCTTTTAATCAAATCAAAAGTACAGAATTATTCAGCGGAATCAGCCTTGATGTACTTGTCGATTATCTTCTGGATCTCACCGTTATCGGTGTTCTTTTTCAATGAATCGTTGATCTTCTTAAGAAGGTCAGCGTTTTCCTTGCTTACGCAGATAGCGTAATCCTCTTCAACGTATTCTGTGTCGAGGATTTTAAGACCTTCGTTTGTCTTAACGTAAGACTTAGCAGGCTCATTATCGATGATAACGCAGTCAACCTTACCTGTTGTAAGAGCAAGAACCGCTTCAGCACCTGTGTTGAAGCTTGTGACTCTTTCTTCGCCGAAACCGCCTTTTTCGGGAGTATCGGAAGCGTAGATGTCACCTGTTGTACCCTGCTGAACACCGATCTTGTATGTTGCGCCTTCAGCTGAAAGGTCGTCGATTGATGTGATGGGGGAATCGTTCTTAACGATGATTACCTGAACACCATTTGCGTAAGACGTTGAGAAGTTAACGCTCTTAAGTCTGTCCTCGGTAACTGTCATACCTGCCATACCGAAATCATATTTGCCTTCTGTAACACCTGTGATGATGGAGTCAAACTCTGTGTCGACGATCTCAAGCTTCATGCCGAGGTCTTTTGCAATAAGCTCAGCAATCTCAGCATCGATACCAACGATCTTCTCACCCTCGTCGTAAAATTCATAGGGAGGGAATGCGGCGTTTGTTGCCATTTTAAGTACGTTTTCATCTTCCTTTCCGCAGGAAGCGAAAGAAACTGCACATACAGCAAGAAGTGAAAGTGCAAGAATGAAAGAAATAATTTTCTTCATAATAATAAATCCTTTCTTCGGTATACGGCATAATACCACACACCTAAATATATTTAATATTATCATTATATATCAAAAGTCGGACATTGTCAATATAATAAGTAAAAAAATATTTATTCACGGCTTTTGTACAGCTGAAAATGCATAAAAATACAATATTTCACAGCCCTTGACAAATTTTTTATTGTATGTTATAATACTAACAGAATATAAATTATCGGTGTTTTCCGATAAATATAATGTAAGGATGGAGAAAATCATGGGAAAATTTGTAGTTAGAAAAACAGCAACAGGTATTAAGTTTGACCTTAAGGCAACAAACGGACAGGTTATTGCAACATCTGAAGTTTACACAACAAAGGCTGCTTGTATGAACGGTATCGAAAGCGTTAAGAACAACTGTGTTGGCGAAGTTGAAGACCAGACAGTTGATCCCGTTGTTGCAGTTAAGCACCCCAAGTTTGAAATGTACGAAGATAAGGCAGGCGAATTCCGCTTCCGTCTTAAGGCAAAGAACGGCGAAGTTATTGCTACATCCGAAGGTTACAAGACAAAAGCAAGCTGCGAAAACGGTATTGAAAGCGTAAAGAACAACGCTCCCGAAGCTGAGATCGTAGAAGAATAATCTGTATAAACGAAAGACCGGTGTGTTTACGCCGGTCTTTTATATTGCAAAAACAGGGCTGGCTCATTTAAGGAAATATACGGTAAACACTGTAGGGACGACCATTGGTCGTCCGCCTATAAATGGATAAACTGCTTGAAAACGTGAGTGCGCAGTTCGTATGCGAACTGATTGCGCTACCCTACAAAAAATATATCAAAAAAAATATGGGGCGGCAATTTTTGGAAATAATTCCCAAAAATGAGCCGGCCCCATTTTTTGTATCATTCTGTGATAATATCTACAAGTGAATTAATTTCGGAATCGGTTATCTTTCCGTCGTTGTTTTTGTCACCTGCGATCATGTTGATCTTATTGATTTCTGTTCCGAGCATATATTTTTTAGCTCTGATGATATCTTTACCGTTTACGATTCCGTCACCTGTAAGGTCGTTTTCGAGGATGATATACGCAGAATCTGTAGCGACAGATCCCAGGTAATTTGTAATCTTACTTCCTGTTGCAATACCGCCGCTTATCTTTGCATTGCTGTTGAAATACGAAAGCAATTCGCTTTCTGTTGTTCCTGCTGTAACCTTGATTATCGAGTTATTGCCCGATTTTTCAAGTGTTACCCCTGTACCTGCTTTTGTATTCAGCTTGTAGTCGGAAGTCTTTGAAACGGCAATATCAACGTATGAAGGGAAGTGGTCGGAAATATTACCCGTTGTTGTATTTATAGGCGGTCTGAAACGTACCACACGTGCAAGGTCGGTAACATGGAAAATGTCAAGCGCCATTGTAAGTGAACCGTCTGCAGGCTTCGGAACAGCCTGTACGTGTGATGTACGCTCTAAGTAAAGCCCTCTTTCGGAAACGAATCTTGCATCGTGCAAGAAATTGTCCTGGAAGAATACGGGGTATCCGACGTCTGTTGAATATGTGTTATAGTCACCCATATTTACAACTGCGCAGTTGTGCTTTGCAACGAGCTGTTTGGACAGATCAAGTATCTCCTGTGCATTTATTGCACGTATCGGGTCAGCTTTTGTTCTGTCGCTCAAATGGAAGAAGTGCGTTGTTGAAACAGCAAATTTTTCACCTGTTTTCTTATCCTGCAAAACTGCCCACGTTACGTTGTGACCGGGATAGTTGCTTTCGCCTGAAAGTCTGAACCAGCCCTTATCAAGACAGTTGAAGCGTGATGTTTTGTATGCAAGAGGTGTGAAGTTCTGATCTCCTCCCCGCATCTCATTTCCGAGTACTGTATAACCGAGATCTTGAAGCTTCGGAGTGAGCTGTGCGGTAAATGTTGCACAGTATTCCTGGAAGCCTACAACGTCGGGGGAATAGTATTTGAATGTTTTAACAAAATCGGCAATTCTTTCAAGATTCTGATAAAGCTCATAACGCAGAACGTTACATGTCATAATACGGAAGTTTGCACCGTCTGTAAGGGGCAAATTATGTGTGCCGGGATTAAATGTATTTGCAGTACCTGTGCAGAATGTCTGAAGATCAAGCTCTGCAGTTGAGGTTTTGAGTGCGCTTATAATTGTCTGTGAAGCGTATTCAGCCGCCAGAGCATCGCCTGCAACTATATAGATGTTGCCGTATCTGCCGAAGATCGCATAGTTGTTTGCGCCGATTGAAAGCGATGACGGCATAAATTCTTTAGCGGCAGTCGGACTGCAGAAGACTATCTGTCTGTAGCTTGCGTGTTTGTCAAAATGAACAAGCGCCACACTCTTTCCTGTATAATACTGAAGATCGTCTGCAAATAATTTTGCCGCCTCATAATAACCTCTGTAGTCGGTAGTTTCTTCTGTATCAGAGAAATATGTGATACGTATTGAATCAGCACGTGCTGTATGAATTACGACCGATTTTTGAGGATATCTTATAAGTGTGTGCTTACCTGTGGAAATTTCTCCGTTTGATCTTACTCCGCAGGGCACAACACCGACAATATCACCGTCTGCAACAGGGAAACCGTCAAATGTTACGGTGAATTTGCCGTTTGAAGCAACTGTGCCTGTCAAAGCCCTTTTGTTTATATTCTTGATAACACCTGAAGCAGATTTTGTATAAAGCACAAAACCGACCTCTGCAAATTTTGTATTCTTTGCGTATCCTGTAAGCTTTACGGTATCGCTGTCAACAACTGTCATATCACTGAGTTTGATATTTACATGCTGTCCTGAAATGAGCTTTCCGGGAGTAGCTGTTGTTTTTAATGTGCCGTAGTCTATATAAGGCGTGTATGTCTTTGAATTATCTGTATTATTGGGATAATGGAATGATTTCGGTATTCCGTTTCCGTCGAGCTCACCCGTTACCATTGAACGGTGTATTACGGTCAGGGGGAAATTTGATCTTTGTTCGTGGATGACCGTGGGAAGAAATGCAGAAAGTGAACGTCTGTATGCTTCCTCGTCTATAAAGTCGTAATAATTGTATGAAGAGCCTTTCTGTGCCGTTGTTCCGGTGAAGTACATTGCAAAGCTGTCGGAAAGCTCCAGAATCATATTTGTATCGGCTGTTGTTAAAGGCAAGATAATATTGCTCAAAGTAGAACCGTTGGAAGCTCTCTTTGAAGAATTTTCAGCATTTACAAGAGAGATTGTACATGCACCGTATTTGTCGGGCAAAAATCCGTTTCCGCATTTTGAATGTATTCCTGTGGCGGGGAAACGGTCACCGTCTGAATTATATTGAGGGATACGTGCGACCTTTGTGCTTGATATATCGTTGCCGAGTCCGTTCCAATAGGATATGAAATCGGAAACATTTTTAGCTTTTGCCGCATATGAAACTATCCACAAAAGGGCTGTTTCATTAGGTGCAAGGGTGATATTTGTGTTTTTGATCTCAAGTGCCGCAATATTTGTCGGAGGAAGTGTGTCATTTGTTCCGACAAATCTCTGAATAATATTTCTTTGTGCCGCACCTGAGTTAACACATGCATTTCTTATTATTGTATAACCGTCGAGCGAAACATTGCTGTCGGAAGTATTGATGATTTCTATGTATTCGTAGCTGCTGTCCGCAGGACAATGGGCTATCTCGCTTATCGCAAGAGCGCCGGGGGCACCATGCGTATATTCATTTTGACAGTATTCCGCAAGAGAAACAAGATCGTCATTAAAGTCTTTCATGTAATTTGTTATCCTTGATTTTATACCTGCCGCCGTAAGATGTGTTGCCTGCGCTTTTGCCCAGGTCGTAGATGTGCCGTCAACTGTTACAACGGGTGTTACACCCTCTGCAATTGAGATTTGTGACACCATTGCAACCTTTGTAGCACCCCAGATATAACAGTTTGTAAAAGCCGCTGTCTGAGATGCATATTTGATTTCTGTATAACCCGTTACATTTCCTTTGTTTTTACCTGAGGATGTCATGTCGCCGGCATATATGCAGTTTGTGAAATTAAATACACCGCCCCTTAAATTTGCCGCATATCCGCCGACATAGTCACCTGCGGTAAGATCGGCAAAGGAAACGCAGTTTGTAAGTGTAATATCAACATTTACGTTATATCCGATAAATCCGCCTGCATATGATGTTGATGAGTTATAGCTTCCCGCTGTTACGATGTTGTTGCAAATTATTTTCGGATATGTTGAAACATCGGATGCGGTTGATGCAGAATATCCGTCACCGCCGAGAATACCGCCTGAATGAGATACTGAGGAAATATCAGCCTCAACAGCTACATTTTCACATGAAAGAGTCTTTCCGTTAAGACGTCCGAGAACACCGCCGACATAATTACCTGTCGCTGTTAAAGTAACACCGAACACGGATGAATTGCTAACGGTAAGCTTTCCGGATGTAAGACCGACAAGACCGCCTATGTTGCTTGTCGCCGATATCGTACCTGCGAATACATCAGAGTCTGTTATGACAATTTCTTTTGTTGAGTTGGCGACAAATCCGCCTGCTGTTGCGCCGCTTGCCGTAATGCTTACGCTTGAAGAACAGTTTTTGACAGTAAGCTTTGCCGCATTTTGTGCAACAAAACCGCCTATGTAGTTTGTACCTGCAAGTGTGCCCGAAACGGAGCAGTTTTCAAATGTTGCGCCCGATACGTTTTTGTAAAGGAATCCCGCAACGTATGAGCTTGTGTCGGCATTTATATTCACGTTGAGATGAAGCTCTTTTACTGTCATTCCCGCACTGTAGAGAATCAAAGCACGGCCGTCACCGCTTCCGCTTCCGGTAACACCGGAAAGAGTATA
Organism: Eubacteriales bacterium; assembly: GCA_045124505.1. GTDB lineage: Bacteria > Bacillota > Clostridia > Oscillospirales > CAG-272 > RGIG7213. Next base: position 61,636 of record JBGVLZ010000061.1, on the reverse strand, counting down.
GCCGTAGCCGTTTATCGTTCCTGAATAAGGATTCGAGGAACTTGTGCCGATACTTACTTCTTCTGTAAGTGCGATGTTATTTGCCAGTGAGATGTTGTATGAATAATTACCGCCGTTTATAAGATCTGCAACGGCTTTGAAGCCCGCAGAAGTGTAAACGGTGTAGGTATTTGTTGAGGCATCAAGCACATAATCACTTGTTACCTCCTCAGCGACAACAGCGCCGAGCGTTGAAAATAAGAAAGAAAAGCTCAAAAGGATGCAAAGCAATCTTTTTTTCATTATAAAACTCCTTTCATCGTTTTACTTAATAAGATACTTAGTTATATAATAACATATAAAATGAGAAAAATCAATAAAAATAACGGATGTTTTATCACTTATGTGAAAAAAATCTGCCGTGCAAGTAAAACCTGACTAAAAACAAACGTATACTATTTACTTTCTGATGAAAATGTGGTAATATACAAGCGCCGAAGAGATACAAAAAGGAGAAATACAAATGAAAATACATGTTATATCACCGAATGAAGGTCAAACGGTATGTTTGCACACAGATATGCAAACGGAATTTTTGCTTTGTAACGGCAATAAAGGAAAAAATGTATCTGTTGACTATTTGAATTTGATAAAGCAAAGGGAAGAAAGAACGTTTCCGAATCCCGTAACGGTTAAGTGGTACACCGAATCTGGCAATAGCGAAAATACATTTCTGCATTTGTGTGAGCGTGATGATTTTTCCGAATATAAAACTTACCGTGCCGCCTTTAACGAAGTTCAGCTTGTTAATTTAAAGCTCGGACAAAGATACTTTTGGCGTGTGTGTGAAGAGGAAAACGGAAAAGTCAGTTTTTCCGATGTTTTTTCATTTGTTACATCCGATAAAACACCGAGATGGATTTTGGCACAGGGACTCGGAAATATACGTGATATCGGCGGCTGGAATGGATATAACGGCAAAAAAGTAAAACAGGGGCTTGTATTCCGCGGATGCGAAATGGAATTCCACTATACGATAGAAGATTCGGGAAGACGTGTACTTGCAGAAGAACTCGGTATAAAAACAGACCTTGATTTAAGGGGGGAAGCGGTAGGGAAGATCGAAAGCTCAAAAATCGGTGAAAGCTGTAATTTTGCGCTTATTCCGTGTGCCGCATATTCAGATTTTTTAAAGGATAAAGAAACGTGCAAAAAGATATTCACTTTGTTTGCAGATGAATCAAATTATCCGTTTTATATCCACTGTTGGGGCGGGGCTGACAGAACGGGAACGGTCATATTTTTGCTTTCCGCAATTCTCGGAGTGGTGTGTGACGATCTCTTTCTGGATTATGAGCTTACATCACTTTCAATGTGGGGGGAACGCAGCTCGGACTCAGAACAGTTCAGAGGCTTTTTAAGTATTCTCGATGAATACGGAACACCTGAAAGCACCGTCAATGATAAATGCGAAAATTTCATTTTATCGTCGGGTATAACACCGTCCGAAATTGAAAAAATGCGAAAGATACTTCTTTCACAGTAAGAGGAAATTTTATGTTACTTTATTGTACAGATGTAAATACAGTTACAGAAGAACAGTATGAAGTTTTTTTAAGCGTACTTGATGAGGAAAGAAAGGCTAAAGCGCAAAGATACAGACGCTTTGAAGACAGAGTCCTCAGTGCATTGTCGTATGTTTTGCTTCGGTATGCTTTACACTTAAACGGCGATAATGAAAAATACAGTGTTATATACAACGAATACGGCAAGCCTTTTTTTGAAAATTCATCAACCTTCTTCAATATAAGCCATACTGACGGTGCTGTTGCGTGTGCCCTCGGTGATGTGCCCGTTGGCGTTGACATTCAGAAAAAAGTGTCAAATTACACTTTGGTAATGCATCGTGTCTGTACCGAAAAAGAAAAAATATCGGTTATAACAGCCGACGATCCACCCCTTGAATTTACAACGATTTGGACACTGAAGGAAAGTATTTTGAAGTGTATCGGAACAGGTATAGCAGGCTCAATGACAAAATATGATTTTTCCGAAAATAAAACGGAAAACGGCAAATATAAGCTTATTACACTATACGACGGCAATATCGTCCTTTCAGCCTGCACAGAAAAGAGCTTTTTGAATATAAAAAAAATACACGTATCAGAGCTTTATGAGTTTTGTAAAGAAAAATGACAATTCCCGAAACGCAAATCTCCAAGACTTTAAAATTTTGATTACAGTACCAATGGCGCATATTTCATAACGGTGTGCACTCGCAATAAAGAAATGCTGTTTGGACCGGTAGGGGCGGATTCCATATCCGCCCGAATGATTGAAAAAACATTTATTGAAACGATAAATGGATATGACGGAGTCGAATCCCCTGTGTATATTGTTATGCCTAATCATTTTCACGCTATTATAACAATAGCTCGGGGTTGGCTCATTTAAGTAAAATATATATTACATTTGTAGGGGCGACCATTGGTCGTCCGCTTCAAAATGTATAAATATACTAAAAGCGGGAGTGCAATGCACTCCCCTACAGAATAAATATTCAAAAAGTACACGGGGCGACTTATTTTGGAAGTTTTTTCCATAAATGAGCCACCCCCCTACGATTTCTGATATCGTTCAATCTTTTAAAAGATATTCAACCGTTGAATATACGAAAATGGTGAAAAAAGGAATATTGCCGCCATTTGATAAAAAAGTATGGCAACGCTCATTTCACGATCATATTATCCGTAATCAAAAGGATTACGAAAAAATTGCAAAGTATATTTACGAAAAGCCCATCAAGTGGAAAAATGATTGCTTTTATAATAATTGAAAAAATCCCCAAAACGTATTGCGGAAAATTGATTTCCGAACGCTTTGGGGATTTTTAATTGTTGCATTTTATATTAAATTAATCTTACATCATGCCGATAAGACACTCTAAATCGGCATTGTCTATTATTCCGTCGCAGTTGATGTCCGCATATTCGGTATATTCAACGGCATCTCCCGAATTTATCTGCTTTTTTATTCTTATAAGGTCTTTTCCGTTTACAATGCCGTCGCACGTTGCATCTCCGCTGACAACGATGCCGATGCTGTCCATAAGCTTTTCATCACGCACAAGCTGAACGACACAGCCCGATGTGATAATATCGTTATCGGAAAGCTGCTTGCACATGCTGTCGTCAAACACGCAAACGGTGTAAAGCATTGAATACGGTGCTGAAAATTCCTTGACCGTCATTCCCGCTTTCATGGGCGTTGTCAGAACACTCGGCTCTGTGGGCTTTACGTAAACATCCATTGTAAATGACTGATCCTCATATGATACCGTCACTTCCTGACGTCCGAATGTGCATTTGTCGTAACCCGATACTGTGAAATCCTCAACTTCTTTAAATGAGTTGTTTGAGTAGAAGAGGGCGACATGCATATCCTCAACCTCAAGCGCCTCACCGTATGCATACGTGACCTTCTGCGGCTTTGTGAGGGTTTTGAATGCTTTAACCGTCACAGGGCTGTAATTGTACGTAAATGTGCATGATGAAAGAATGTCGTTATATTCATCGATCTGTATATTTGCCCACTGTGCTTCCGTACCGCAATAGTATACATCGGTTATTGCATCACAGCGCCAGAAGGCGGAGTCACCGATCTTTGTAACGCTTGCAGGGATAATAACGCTTGTGATGTTACTGCATTTGTAGAACATATCCTCAGGTATTGCCGTGATTCCTTCTGAAATCTTAACTGCGGTTATCGTGTCACGGTATTTGTAAAAGGGAAGCTCGTTAACGCTCGGCACGCCTGTTCCGTTGATGATGACCGTGCCGTTTTCAAGTAACGCCCATTCCGCGGTACCGAGATTTCCAACTGCGATATATGATACTGTTTCTTCCTCATCACCGCCGCCCTCGATATTTACACCGTAAATTATCTCTGCATTTTTAAGGTAATCGTTACCGCTGTTTATAATATCAGCCCAATCATCCGCACTTCCCGCATAATAAACCTTTGTAAGTGAGGAACAATTATAAAAAGCATTATCAAATATTTTGACCGTACTTTGCGGAATTGTCACCGTTTCAATGTTGTTACAGTCGTAAAATGCAAAAGAACCAATAACTTCAACACCCTCGGGTATAACAACGGAGGTCATACATTCCGCACCGCAAAAAGCGTAGTCTTTTATCGTGTTGACACCAGATGGGATATCAAGATGTGTTACTACCTCACCGTTTAAATAAAGCTTACTGTTACTGCTTGGATAAAGCGGATTTGAATAGTCACCATAAAATGAGATATTGCACCAGCTTTCAAGGCTCGTTATGTATACAGACTCAAGGCTTGAACAATCGTCAAATGCACTATAGCCTATACTTGTAACACTGTCGGGTATTGTTACCGATGTAAGGCTGTAACAATGTTCAAATGCCCAATTGCCTATACTTATAACGCTATCGGGAATTGTTACCGATGTAATGTTTGAACACAAGTCAAATGCATAATCGCCTATACTTGTAACACTGTCGCCTATTGTTACTGACGTAAGGCTTGAACAACCCTCAAATGCACAATCGCCTATACTTGTAACACTGTCAGATATTGTAACAGACGTAAGGCTTGAACAATTTCTAAATGCATACCGGGCTATACTTGTAACGCTGTTGCCTATTGTTACCGATGTAATGTTTGAACAACAGGCAAATGCATTATCGCCTATACTTGTAACACTGTCAGGTATCGTCACTGATGTAAGGTTGAACAATAGGAAAATGCATACCAGCCTATACTTGTAACGCTGTCGGGTATTGTTACTGATGTAAGACTCGAACAACCATCAAATGCATAGTCTTTTATTTTTGTTACACCGTCGGGTATTGTAAGGTCTTTTACAAGCTCACCGTTAAGATACAGGTTTGCACCGTTACAAAGCGGGTTGGAATCATCACCACCAAAACTTATACCGCACCACTTTGCAATGTCTGTGATATATACCTTAACAAGGCTTGAACAACCGGAAAATGCAAACCTGTCTATACTTGTAACACTGTCAGGTATTGTTACCGATGTAAGGCTTGAACAACCGGAAAATGTCCTATCACCTATATTTCTAACCTTGTCTGGTATTGTTACCGATATAAGGATTGAACAATTATAAAACGCATAATCGCCTATACTTGTAACACCGCTTTCAATTATAACTTTTTTAATACTTGAACGGTTTGAATACCACGGGGCAGATGACGAAGATGAATAATCTCTCATACTTCCTGTACCGCTTATTTCAAGTGTACCGTCGCTGAAAAGCTCCCATGTGAGGTTATCTCCGCAAGTGCCCGATGCCACAATGTCACCTGTTGCATTTGATACAGTCGATATCGTGCTTGATACATTTTTCGTATCTTCTTTTTGTGTATTTAGTTCTGCAGTTTCGGCGGTATATTCGGCTTGTGTTTTATAGTCTTGCACATCATCGGTCTTCGCTGTCATATGTACTGACGAAAGCAAAAGGGAAGCAACTGTTAAAACTGAAATAAAACGTCTGAACTTCATTTTTCTGTTCTCCTTAAATATACTTGCGTATTTTTATCATAATCATACTGCTATGCAACAAAAATTTCAATATATATGTTGTAAATTTTGTTAAATCTCAGACTTGTGTTTATATGTTACTTTATTCGTAGTGATGCCGTAGGGGATGGCGCCTCGACATCCCGTTTCTTGTCCGTTTTTCTCATTTATTCGGATGCGAAAACAAAGACGGCAGAAATCAACCGCCGTCTTTGTTGCTGAACTTTTATTCAAGTATATTTGTCGTAATGTAGTCAACACCCCAGGAAATGAGCTTTTCAGCCGTCGCAGGATCGTCAACCGTCCACACATTGACCTTTATTCCGAGGTCACGGAGCATTTTGAGGTTTTCTTCCGTAATAGAAGGGAAGTGTGCATCAAGGTCAAGATGATAATCCTTCATCCAACCTATAGTGAGATCGTTTATATCACCCGTCAAAAACTGTGCAGGCTGATCGGGACAAAGCTCACGCAGGAAAATGAGATCCTGAATGTGGAACGAAATGAATATAACCCCGTCAAGATAGTCTTCCTCTTTTATGATATCGACAATTTCTGAAACCTGTTCTTTTGTGAATATCGTTTTAAGCTCAAGAACAGCCGTCTTTTCGTATTTTTTGCATATTCTTATGTATTCGCAAAGCAGGGGAACATGTAAATCTGTTCGTGGAGTTTTACCGTCAATATCATAAAGCTTTACGCTTTTGATAAGGTCGTATGTTGAATTTTCAATAACGATATTGTCCTGTGCCACACGGCCCGTTGCATCATCGTGAATTACGACATACTTTCCGTCGGCGGTTCTGTGTACGTCAGTTTCAATTCCGAAATAAGATCTGTTTCCCGCCGCAACGAATGCAGGCATAGTGTTTTCCTTTTCAAGCTTGCTGACACCCCTGTGAGCTACCATCAGCGCACCCTTTTTGTCTATTTTAATAGTGTTCATTTTATTTTCCCATCACTTTCAATTCATCAGTTGTATAATACTAAAGCTGTTTATTACATTTTTTTGATCATTACGTTATTATACTTCATCATATATACATTTTCATCGTATTGTCCTATTTTCTTAGTATTTGTTTTTCCGTTGATGTTGTTGAGGATCATCGTCATATGGTCGCATCCGCATTCATATGCATGCGGATAGCCTCCTCCGAAACGGGGGTTGACTTCCGAAATGTAATATTCTCCTCCGACATCAAAGATATCAATATCGATTTGTCCGCACCAGCCGCTTTCCGCAACGAATTTTTCAATTAATTCAAAAAGCTTTTGATCCTTGAATGAAACCGCTTTGTCTGTTTCACCCGCACGCATGACCATTTTCTTTTTTGTAAAAATTGACACTGCTTCCTTGCTTATCATGTCAATATATACATCTGCACCGATTTCCTGACCGTCGAGGAATTCCTGTATCATAAGGTTATCATTGTGAGCAAACAGTAATTCTACCGTTTCTTTATCATAAACCTTTGAAATTGCAATGCTTGCGCTTCCGCAAACGGGTTTTATGAATACGGGATATGTAATTTTGCCTTCGCTTACATCAGCATAAAACTGTTCTTTGTCGGTATAACTTTTTGCACAGTTATAACCGTGAGACGTAAGCCAATTATACATTTCCATTTTGTCGAGTGCACGTTCGCACAGCTCATACGGTGAACCTATAACCGTTACACCGATAGATGCAAAATCGCTTTGGTGCTTTGCAAGTAACGATAATTCGGGGTCTATCAAAGAAAGTACGCAATTTATATGTTCTTTTTTGCATATATCAAGTATGATATCTATATATCCGTCAGTACTCATCTTAGGAACTTTGTAAAATTTATCTGCTTCGTATACAGCAGGTGCAAATTCACTCATGTCAGTGGCGATAACTTTGCCGATACCATTAAATGTTTTTTTAAAATACTGTACGATTTTGTTTCGCGTGCCGACGCTTAGAATTAAAATATTCATAACATTTCTCCATTATTTAGTGTTTAATTTTGAACGTCTTTCCTCTGCAAAGTTTGTTTCCACTGTGTTTGTATCTACTGCAATATCTTCTCTCTTGATGAATTTGAACACAGTGCCAAAAATAATACCAAAATCATTTTTAAAAGTGATGTTATTTATGTATTGTACATCTAAAACCAATCTTTTGTCCCATGCAACAAAGTTTCGCCCGTTGATTTGCGCTAACCCTGTCAGCCCTGGGCGTACATCGTGGCGATGGCGTTCTTCTTTTGTGTAATATGGCAAGTATTCCACAAGTAACGGACGGGGACCGACTATTGACATATCACCTTTGAAAATGTTCCACAGCTCAGGTAATTCATCAAGTGATGTACTGCGTAATATTTTTCCATACTTGTTAAGACGAACTTCATCGGGCAAAAGATTGCCGTTTTTGTCTTTTTTATTACTCATGGTTCTGAATTTCACGAGCTTGAAAATTTTTTCTTTTCCTGTCTTTTTATCTATTTTTCCCGGACGAAGCTGCGTGAAAAAGGGATTTCCCCTCATAGCTACAGCCCCTATAACGGTCAAAATCAAAATAATGGGCGATAAAACCAGAAGAGCAAGAAATGATAGGATCAGATCAACCATTCGTTTGAAATATTTTGCATACATGATATGTAACCTCGAATTAATTTTTAGTTTTGAAAGAATGTGTGAAAACAGTTTACGGTGTCTGATCCGATTCTGCTGTTTTATCTTCACGTTCCGCTTCGGTGCCCTTGAATTCTCCCATGATCGCAGAAGATGCGTAATTTATCCCTTCACGCCTGAAGACAATAAACACGGTTTTTAAAATTATCTTCAGATCTCCGAGTAAGGTTATGTTATTGACGTATTCAATGTCGTAATCAAATTTCTGCTTCCATGTGATTATATTGCGTCCGTTCACTTGTGCAAGCCCTGTTAATCCCGGACGTACATCGTGACGGCGTCGTTCTTCTTCCGTATAATACAATAAAGATTCAAGCAGCAACGGGCGCGGTCCTACTATTGACATATCGCCTTTTAATATATTCCACAGCTCCGGTAATTCATCAAGTGATGTACTGCGCAGTAACCGTCCGTATTTATTAAGGCGCATTTCATCCGGCAAAAGTTCTCCGTTTTCGTCTTTTCTATTGCTCATTGTTCGGAACTTTATAATGGTGAATATTTTTTCTTTGCCTGTGTTTTCGTCGATCTTACCCGGTCGAGGCTGTGTAAAGAAAGGATTGCCTTTCATGGCAATGGCTCCTGCGGCTGTTAAAATCAAAAAGAGAGGTGATAAAATCAACAGGGCGATAAAAGACAGAATAAAATCAAACATTCGTTTGAAATATTTTGCGTACATGATATACCTCGAATTAAATCATAGTTCAAAGTCCGGATGATATAACACTCCTCATTATATCCTATATGTATTATAGTACTTATATGCTACATTGTCAAGCAGAAAATCATATTTTGTTTCTTTTTGTAATTAATTTCCGAATAAGATCGGCAGGAATGACGAGAGAAGAAAGAAGAATTATAAATATAAGCTCGTAAGTGTTAAGCGGTGCACATCTGAATACTGAACCGCCGAAGTACATCAAAGCAAGCTGTACCGTTATGACGAGTAAAATTATAGGCATGAAAAAACGGTTTTTTCTTATGTGCGAAAACAGATTTATCCTATGAGTCCGTGCGTTGAAGCAGTTGAATATTCCGGAAAATACAAAAAGTCCGAAGAATCCGGAATAAAATTCCGTATTTTTTCCTCCGAAAAATCTTGCGGCAAAGTCAGATGTAAGATACCAAAGCATTATACCTACACAAACGGCTCCGCAGTATATTATATTGTGTACCATTGTTTTTGTAAGTACCGCATCGTTTCTGCCTGAAGGCGGTGCGTTCATATATTCCTCTCTTGCTTCTTCACCTGCAAACGCAAGTCCTGCAAGTGTATCCATGATTATGTTTATCCACAGCATCTGCAAAACGGTAACGGGTGTTTCACATCCGATAAGAGGTGCAAAAAGGGAAACGGCAACGGCACAGAAGTTCATTGTAAGCTGGAAAAGCAAAAACTTTTTTATGCTTCTGAATATAGTTCTGCCGTACAGCACAGCTTTTGCCACGGATGCAATATTATCATCGAGAATTATGATATCTGAGGCTTCTTTTGCCACGTCTGAGCCTGAACCGGTTGCAAATCCCACATCCGCACGTTTAAGCGCAGGAGAGTCATTTATTCCGTCGCCCGTCATTCCGACTACAAGTCCGTCCTCCATACATATTCTCACAAGCCTGCTTTTATCGTCAGGATACGCACGTGCGACTGCGGCAATATCCGGCAAAACTTCTCTGAGCTCTGTGTCTGTCATCTTCGCCATTTCTCCGCCTGTAACTATCCTGCGCCTTTTTGAGGTTATGATTCCCGATTTCAGCGCAATACCCTTTGCTGTTTCCGGACTGTCGCCTGTTATCATTACAACGTCGACGCCTGCTGTGTGCAGCTTTGTAACAGCACTCTTGGCTTCATTTCTTAATCCGTCCTTCATTACTGCCGCACATATCAAAGTAAGATCATTTTCATCAGTGTCTGAATATGCGAGCAAAACCACACGGTCAGACATTTCCGCCTTTTCCTTCAGTATTTCTGTGAATTTATTATCAATGGAGATCACATTGCCGTTTTTATCAAGCCCTCTTTTGCACTTCGAAAAAAGAACCTCATATGCACCCTTTATGTACAGCCTTTTTTCTCCGTTATTAACTGTTACTGCGGAAGAAAATTTGCGGTTGCTTGTAAACTCCGTGTATTCGGTCACATAAATGTCTTTGGCGAAACTTAAAGCGGCGGACGAAAAAAGCGCCCTGTCGGTGCTGTTTCCGCCTATTATCTCACCGTTATTCGTTTTACACGAAGTGTTTACGCCGGCGCATATGCTGAAGTGTTTATATATCTTTGTTTCTTTAAACAGCGATAGCGGAACCGTATTGCCGTTTGAAAGTATAAATTCAGCAACACTCGGACGTCCGTATGTAAGTGTCCCGGTTTTATCTGTAAAAAGTATATTCATACAGCCTGCCGTTTCGATGCCGACAGGCTTGCGCACAAGCACGTTGTCGCCCTTCATCTTTTTGATATTTGCGGAAAGAACAACACCTATCATCATCGGAAGCCCTTCCGGGGCTGCCACCACGACCACAGTGATGGCAAGTGTCAGAGCGTGAAGTATTGCACCGAATAACAGGGAAGGGGTGGATATAAAAGCTGTGATAAGCTCACGATCATAGCAGTTATCTATTACCACTGCATTGAAAATATCTGCAAATGCTACGAAAAATGCTGACAAAAAACCTATTTTGCTTATTTCCTTTGCCAATTTTCCGAGTTTCTCTTTAAGAGGACTTTCCGCACTTTTTATCTGAAGCTCACATGCGATCTTACCGTAATATGTACTGTCGCCCACACGCATAACACGCATGATACCCTCACCCTCACATATTACAGTGCCCGATAAAAGAGTGTTCTGAGAAGAAATATCACCTAATTTATCACCTTTACATGGAAGCTTTACGGTCTTTTTTGCCTCACCGTTGAGGGCTGATTGATCAACTTCCGTCCTGCCGTCTATGATAACACCGTCTGCATGTATTTTTTCTCCCGATATAAGCAGGACAAGATCACCGCATACAAGCTCCTTCGGGGAAATATTTTGCATAACTCCGTTGCGTATGACTGTACATGTATTTTTGTCACTTTTTTCAAGGAGTGATAAAAAAGCTCCCTCGGAGCCGTATTCGGAAGCTGCGGAAATAAGCGTCGAGATAAGTATTGCAGACACGATCCCGACAGCTTCATAAAGATCAAAATCCCTTATCCAGAATATTGCATTAAGTAATAAAGCAAACAGCAATATTTTTATTATCGGATCGTTAAACGATGAAATAAATTGCCTTATAAATGAATGACGTTTCTGCTTTGTTACGGAATTTTTTCCGTATTTCTCAGCAGATGCTTTTACTTCCTCTGTTGACAGTCCTTTGAAATTTTCGTATCTTACCATGAAAAAACTCCCAAAAGTGAAATTATTTTAAATCTTGTTTATTGCAATATCTTAAACCATGTGGTAAAATGCAAACATATCAAGCATATTATATTTATTCGAAAGTCCGAAATAAAATGTATACCGCAAGGGGGTTACAATGTCTAAAAAAATTAAGATTACTGTTATTGCAAGCATTTCCGTTGTTTTGTCAGTACTTATCGTGTATTTCATTCTTGCATGTGTTTTTGTGTGCGGAGAGAACTATTCTTCAAACGAGGGAATGAATGCTTTTGAAAAAATCACACACAGCGTATCCGATGTTTTTTCGGGTCCGCCGTCGCTTATATGGCGCAAAGTGGTTTATAATGTAACAGGCAGTGTGTCTGCTGAAAACGTCAAAAACGGAAAAGACGGTTTTCTGTTTCCTTTGAAAAATGACACTTTTGATTATCGTTCCGATTTTCTCGGTGAATACGGATATACTGAGGAGCAGCATAAAAAGATCGCAGATAATCTTGAAAAGATACGCACAGCCTACGAAAAGAACGGTGCGGATTATTATCTTTACATAATCCCGAACAGCCAGACTGTATACGATTCTTATGCACCGTTTGCAAAGAGCATATCGGAAAATACACGTGCAGGCGCACTTGTGCGATATCTGGGCGAAAACACGGAAATAAGTGCCGATATTTTATCAGAGGAGCTCAAGTCGGTTGAAGAAGACCGTATTTTATACCACAACACGGAAAATGAAATAAACCGTGTGGGTGCGTACTATATTTATGATGCTGTCAGATCAAAAATGGCAAGTGATATAAAGAAAAATTCATCCGAAATTGATATAAACGACCTCGAAATAACACTTATTGAAACGGACGGAAAAGCACTTGCTTCTTGCATAGGACTTGAAAAAACAGTTAAAAATAACACATATACCGTAGATGTTTCATCTCTTGAAGAAAGATACACCGCGGATGAAAAAGACGGCGGTATAACACTTACAACTCTTAAAAGATCTGTCGGTGTAACAGGCACATCGTCTGTTTTGCTTCAGATACCGACACAAAATGAGCGCTCAATACTCAAACCGTATTTTGCTTCAACTTATACTGACGTTACAGTAACACCGGATATATTTCTTTATGAGTCTTCAAAATCATTATCGGCTGTTGTTCAGATAATACGTGAAGATGAAGTGGATATGCTTCTTGACGATTCTGTTATAGCTTCATACGAAGGCGGTGAAGATAACGGAGGGGAAACGAAGAAGCCGCAGATATATACATCAATGAGCATTGAAAGAGGAACTACCGTTATTTTCGGCACAGCCGAGGACGGTGCGGTCATAGAAGCAAAATCTGGAAGTAAATCATCGAGTGTTGTCTGCTATGACGGATTGTTTATAGTTTCTGTTGAAAACGGATCGCGCGGTATAAGTGTAACGGCACAAAAAGACGGAAAAAGCGCATCAGCGCCTGTATCGGTAAATCCGTCAAATGTATTGGCACAAAGTGAAGCTGTTATTGTCGGATCCGGCTCAAGACTTTATTATACCGAAACAATAAGAGATTTCACAAAACAAAATGCGTTTTCTGATAATCAGATCAAATATTTACAGCGTCAGTTTAACATACAGCTCAGTGAAATAAGAAAATTTACAGGTAAGGACACAGAAATGATAATTCTGTGTGCGCCTAATCCTGCAACGGTTTACGGAAAAGATGAGCTTCCCGAGAGTATAATATCACGTGTTTCAAGTAAGAATACCGGCAGACTTGAACGGTTTACAGAAAAGATATCTGAGCTTGACGGTATTACCGCTATAGACATCAGCGATGTTATGATAGAAAACAAAGATATCGGTAAGCTTTACTATCAGACAGATACACACTGGACGGAGCTTGGTGCATATTTCGGATACAATGCAATTATGAATGAAATTGCTAAAAAGCATCCGCTTGCCGCACCGTATGAGCTTGATGATTTCAAGATCAGATATAACGAGGACATAGGCGGCGACCTTGCAGGATTCCTTGATATCGACAAGCGGATAAACGAAAAAGTACCGCATCTTGTATTGAAGGAAGAAAGTAAGATAAATGAGAAATATGATAAGCCCGATACGATATCACGTCCCGAAGGGGTTGAAGATCTCGAATTCACGGTGAATAACAAAGAACTTCCTACGGCATACCTTGTGCGTGATTCTTATGCTATGCAGCTCATACCTCAGATAGGAGAGCATTTTTCGAAGCTTTACGTTGAGGAAATGTGGAACTATGAGCTGGACTACAGCGTTCTGCGTGAGCTTAAGCCTGATTATGTCATTTATGTTATTGCAGAGAGAAATATCGGTCCTGTATTTATGAAGTGATATGAAGACGAAATTTTTGAAGGTATACAATTTCTTGCTGATGACATTCGGCGCCGTGATCTACGGCGTCGGTGTCATGCTTTTCTTTGAAAGTAATAATATCGCACCCGGCGGCGTCTCCGGTATTTCTATCATACTTGATAAAACGGTGGGAATTGTAGGCACGGGTACGTGGTCGTTCATTCTTAATGTTCCGATACTTATTATCGGTGCTGTCAGATTTGGCGGACGGTTTATTCTTTCAACATTCTATACCGTCGCACTTTCATCAGTTGTTATGGATACAGTTGCAAGGTATGATATTATCCTGACGGATGATGTTCTGCTTGCCGCAATATTCGGCGCACTTTTGACAGGTGTCGGAATAGGACTTGTGTTCAGATCAGGGGCAACAACAGGCGGATCAGATATAATAATAAGAATTCTGCGTGCTAAATTCAGACATATAAGCACGGGAAGCCTTTTCTTTGGTATAGATTGTGCGATAATAATGATCTCGGCGTTTGCCTTTGGAAATGTTTCAGCTGCTCTTTATGCCGCGGTTGCATCGTTTTTGCAGACACGTATCATCAATACGGTGCTTTACGGAAGCGATTCGGCAAGACTTGTATATATAATCTCTGAAAATTCCGATGCTATATCAAAAAGACTGTTAACTGAGCTTGAAACAGGTGTGACGGTTCTTGACGGACACGGGGCATATACAAATTCCAAAAAGGAAGTTCTTATGTGTGTGTTACATTCGAAAAACTTGCCTAAGGCGAAAGATATCGTAAGACATGAAGATGAGGAAGCGTTTCTTGTGGTAACCTCCGCAACATCTGTGTTTGGTGAAGGATACAAAAAAAATATTGATGAGGAAATATAATTATGATAAATTATGATAACGTAAAAGCGATGTGGCTGTCGCAGTTTGACATGTGGGGAGTGTACTGCAAGGAAGGTACGCAAAGACCGAAAGAGGAATTTATACCGCTTGTTGCAACCATATTCGACAGACTTATTGATACGGGAATAAATACTGTTATCGTGCAGACAAGACCGAATGCAGACAGCATGTATCCGTCAAAGTATTATACAATGAGTAAATATGTTGTTGGCGCATACGGCAGGGAAGCGGAATATGATCCGCTTCGTATCATGATAGATGAAGCACATAAACGCAATATCTCAATACACGCATGGATAAACCCTTTGCGCTGTATGACAGAGGAGGAAATAAAGAGTGTTTCCGAAGATTTTGCAATCGGTAAATGGTACCGTGATGAAACAATAAACGGTAAAATGATAGTGCAGGTAGGAAAAAATTTCTATCTTGATCCCGCTTATGATGAAGTAAGAAATTTGATAGTTGACGGTGCATCGGAATTGCTTGATCTTTATGACGTTGACGGACTTCACATGGATGATTATTTTTATCCGACAACAGATGAAAGCTTTGACAGCTTTTCTTACGGTAAGTATGTAAAAGAGGGCGGAGAACTTTCACTTGCTGATTTCAGACGGCAGAGCCTTGATAAGCTCGTTTCCTCACTTTATTCAATGACAAAATCCAAAAATGAAAAGCTTTTATTCGGAATAAGCCCGGCAGGTGTAATATCGCAGGTGCTTGATAAGCACTATGCAAATGTTGTCAAATGGTGTGCGGAAGACGGTTTTATTGATTACATATGCCCGCAGATCTATTTCGGCATAGAGCATCCGACGTGTCCGTTTATGAAGCTTTGCGATGATTGGCAGGCACTTGTCACAAATAAAAATGTACGGCTTATCATAGGGATGACACTCGGAAAAGCGTATGCTGAAAAGGATGAATATGCAAAGGATGCATCTGACGAATGGAAAAATAATAAAGATGTAATGTACAGATGCCTTGATTATGCAAGAAAGCTGAAGCTTTATGCAGGCGTTGCATACTTCTGCTATCAGTATTTTTATGATTCGGTTACAGGTGAAGAAAAACCTAATACGCAGAAGGAAAGAGAAAAGCTTATACCGCTTTTGAAAAGCATCTGAAATAATTTTTGAAAAAATTCTCTGAAAACTATTGACAAAAATAAGAAGTTGTGATATACTGAATGAACAGTGAAAGGCAGCGTGCCGGAGTGGCGGAACAGGCAGACGCCCGAGACTTAAAATCTCGTGGGATTATATCCCGTACCGGTTCGAGCCCGGTTTCCGGCACCATTTCATTAAGCCGGTCACAACTTTATATCGCGGAGTGGAGCAGTTGGTAGCTCGTCGGGCTCATAACCCGAAGGTCGTCGGTTCAAATCCTTCCTCCGCAACCAAAACGAAACAGCACCTTGTTGGGTGCTGTTTCATTTTCGTATGAAGTGTTTAAAATGAAATACGGGTTATGAGCCCGAGGGCGAATAACTCGAAGGTAGAGAGCGAAGCGAACGGCCGAGCGGTAGTGAATGACAGTCCTGTGGACTGTCAGAGCCGTGAGGTGACCGAAGTCAAATTCTCCGCAGAGAATTTGACAAGACCGTCGGTTCAAATCCTTCCTCCGCAACCAATTAGTGCGACCAAAAAAGATATCGCACCGAAAACCCGAGATTTTCTCGGGTTTTCTTCGTTTTTCGCCGTTTTCTCGTTTTTTGAAAATGGCAAAACAGTTAAAATAAAAAGATTTCATCACTGATCGGAGGGATTTGAACTAAAATTCAAGCGTTCATCGAAAATTTTAGCCGCGCTTAAACCACGGTTTAGAGTGACTCTCTTGTAAATTCCCGAAAAAATGTTATAATAGAATTACAAAAGCGATTTTGAATACAACAATACGAGGTAAATATATGAATATTGGAACGATGATCAAAAAATACCGACATCAACGGGATTTGACACAAGAGCAGCTTTCCGAATATCTGAATGTATCCGTTTCAGCCGTATCTCAATGGGAATCGGGCAAGACAGTCCCCGATGTATCTACTCTTTTGTCACTTGCAAGCTTTTTTGATATTACTTTGGATGAGTTATTTGATCGTACCTCTAATGATAAAGCAAAAGCGATTGAGGAATATAATAAGCTGAATTCTGAATATGCCAATCGCGGTGAAGTATTGAAACAACTTTCCTTATGGCGAGAAGCAACACAAAAATATCCCGGTGATTTTCAGTGCCTTAGCAGCCTTGCTCACGCTTTATTTTCTACTATGTATATCGGTATGGAAAAAGCTGTCGTTGAAAGTAATGCCAAAGAGTGTATAGCCATATGCGAACGTATTTTGCGTGACTGTACCGATAATGATATAAGAAATTCCGCTATTCAGTCGTTGGTATATCTATTCTCGTATCAAGAAGGCATTTGGTCAAGTGAAAAAAATACTGTTTCTTTCGAAAGTGCTTCATGGACAAGTGAAGAAAAAGCCGTAGAATATGCTATGATGGCAGGAAGCCATTATGTTTGCCGTGAAGATTTGTTAGAGCATGCTTACTTTACAGAGGAAAGCAAGGGAAAACGCTTACACACAAAGCATAGCAATATTCTTTATTATTTGGATCAGCTAACAATGAACATGTACTATGGAGAATATGAAGACGAGAATGACAAAATTGATGCCTGCAAGGCAGCGTTGAATTTATGGGAAACTTTGATATATGATGATAATTATCTGTTTTATCATTGCAGAATTGTATCAATCTGCGTTATACTCGCCAAGTCTTATGCTAAACTCGAAAAAAGAGAGAATACAATCGATGCATTAAAAAAAGCGCTTTATCACGCGAAGTGTTACGATAATCTTCCAAAATGTGAACAACATTTCACAAGTATTTTTGTAAAGTCTGCAACCTGTGATGCGTCAAAAACATCCACAAATTATACCGGAACTCTCGAAGATGATATACGCAATCACATGAAAAATAGTGTATTCGATTTTATCCGAGAGGATGCAGAGTTTCTTTCGTTAGGTGAATAATGAAGCCGATATCTTTTTTGGTCTGACGTGCCAGAAAAAAGCACTTGCGAAAGCAAGTGCTTTTTTCAACGAAATTTGCCCTTCGGGCAAGTGAAATAGCTTCGCTGTGAAATATTTGCTTCGCAAATGTGAGCAAATTTCATTTCACATTGCGACGAAGGAGTAATATTTCACAATTTCCGTAAGGAAATTATTTCACACTTTGCCGCAAGGCAAAATATTTCACCAAATACAGAAACAAACAGTTGCATTCTTTTCGGCACCACTACTCAAAACGAAAAGCAGTCCGGAAGGATTGCTTTTTTTCGTTTTGGTCGTTGCCGAGTGGTGAATCGAAGCTTATGTTATGAGACCGACGAGCGTTGCTCGTTGGGTTAACGCAGTAAAAACGATTGATAATCGTTTTTACAAGTGGTGTCCCTCAAAGCACGATTTTTCTGAGCCGAACATATCGAGGCGATAGGAAAACGATGCGACAGGGACCCGGGGGCTTTGTATCTCTGTCAGGCAATAGACGAAGATAGAGAGTGAAGCGAATGGCCGAACGGTAGTGAATGACAGCCCTGTGGACTGTCAGAGCCGAGAGGTGACAAGACCGTCGGTTCAAATCCTTCCTCCGCAACCAAGAAAAAACCTTGTATTTAAGCCATTTTCGGCAGATACAAGGTTTTCTTTGTATGATCAAAATATGCCAATAATTCAACAATAATTCAACTCGGTATAAAAATCACGCTTTTTTGAGAAAAATATCAGATAGAATATCTGCGTTTCGTTGGTCTGCTTCTTCTATGATGTGAGCGTATATATTTGCGGTTGTGCTTACCTGTGCGTGACCTAATCTTTTTGAGATTGAAACACTATCAACTCCGTTGAAGTATAAAAGGTTTGCCATAGTATGACGGAATGCGTGAGCGTTGATGTGAGGTAAATTATATTTCTTTGAAAACTTTTTCAAGTAATCTGTCACGCTGTCGGGTGCATAGCCGTTCTGTCAATCTGTGAAAAAACAAAACCATTGAAATTATATGGAATACCATTTTTGATAAATTCCTGTGCCTGATATTGTTTATATACTCTTAATTCGTTTATTGTTTCGATCGGCAGAGTAACAAATCTTTTAGACTTTTCGGTTTTGGGAGTATCTTCATAGAGCAGTAACAGACGGAGATAAAGACTTTAGAAAAGAATATGAATGGGGAGAACTTGTATATGAGGAAAATCAATATGGAGTCACCTCCGATTTTTATATTATTGGAACATTGATAAGCAAAAAAATGAAGTGATACTATAGTTCTAAAAATTTTTCCCCGAACAGCATCACACCTGGGTGCCGTTCAGGGATTTTTCTATTCTCTCTCAAAGCGTGACCGTTATCTCGCTGCCGTTCTTCAGAGAGAATACAAGGCACCCGTCGCACAAGACAGTTACGTGGTCAACCACGGTGTGCCACAAATTTTCGTCAAACTCGATGGGCGGAGCGGGGGCTCGGTGAGCTGGAAAAGCATACCTCCGATGGCAACCTGGAACTTGTTGGTGGAATGCCTTGTGACATACTCACATTTTATTTCATAAGCTCGTCGGTCAGACGAATGATCTCGGGAGCGAGCTTCCTGCGTTTTGCCTTCACGATAGCATTATAGATTGGGTATGCAAGACTTGCGAGGATTCCTCCGACCATTCCGACTATGATGCCAATGATCATAGCCGCATTATTTGAAATACCGAGGATGGATGCAAGATCTGTCATAATAAGGCTCATTCCAAAGCCGAGGATCAGTGTTCCAATCACACCGAAAACGAGTGCTACAGTCTGTGCGGTATTGTTTACGCTTGCATCAAGTCGGCGCAGGCGAGCCATTTTGTCCTCGGTTTCTGGCGTAGCTGTATATTTTTCACGGATACGTTTCAGCTCTGCCTGTTCACTTGCTGAGTAGGTATAAGAAAATCTGCTTTGCTCTTTATTGTTATTTTCCATTTTCAACCTCTGTTTTTAATTCTTTGAGTTTCTTTGTTCCGATTACGATCATATATATTGCCATGGCAACGATAAGCACGGAAATAACACCGCCCGTTGCACCGAGCATCCATTTTTGCGCGGTAGATGTCATCGTTTCGTTGCCAAAGGTTGTGAGCATTGTTGATTCAAGTGTCAGCATAGACACAAGTGCCGCCGCCAAGCTGATGGCTTTTGAGGCGGAAAAAACGGGACTGTTATACTTTCTGTATTTTATGACATTGATAATTGCCATTGTGAGTGCTGTAAATGTGTATGCTGCCATTGCGATCGCTGTGATCATGTGATGCTCAAATGTTCTGTTAAAGTAGACCATAAAGAAGATGATCAGTGCAATTGCCAAGTTCATCACAAGAAATACGATGCCGCAGACGCAGTATTTTTTCAGTTCGGTCTGCATTCTCTCGCCGGGAGCATATTTTCTTGTGTGATGCACCAAAAAGAAGCGCATTACACTAAGGCAAATATGGTATGCGCCGAGTGAATAGAACCAGAATGTGCGGTGGTAAAATCCGAGCCATAACTGAAAGATTCCGTACATGCCGTTCCATGCAAATGAGCCGTAGAGCGACACCTTCACACGCAATCGGGTATCCTCCTGCCAACGTCGCGCATACTTATTTTCGTTCTTGAACGTCTTAAAAAATCGTATCAAATACGGGATTTTGAAGCACCAAACCGTCAATGTGTATGATGCTATTACGTAAGATGCGATAGCGATGGGTGATTTTGTACCAATGAATATCATTGAACCGACAAGCAAAACGACAGCGATCGGAACAAGCAATATCATAATCGCTATATGCGGAAACAACAGAGCCTTACCTATCCTTTTCAGATCCATCATTAATCCTCCCGATCTTAACGGTAAATGTCGTGCCAACACCGACGGCGCTTTCCACACCGATCTCACCTTGCATAATGTCAACCACTCTTTTTACAAGAGGTAATCCAAGTCCGTTTCCTTGCATCCGGTGCGAGGTGTCGCCTTGATAGAATTTTTCAAAGATATGTGCGCCGACATCTGCGCTCATTCCGCATCCCGTGTCACTCACTTTCACGATAGCATATTTTTCGTCCGCCGTAAGTGTGAGTGATACCTTACCGCCGTCATCTGTAAACTTAAATGCGTTGGAGAAAAGGTTATTCCACACAAGCGATAAAAGCTCCGCATCGGCAGAAACGAGCACACTTTCATCAATATCTGTTTCGATTTCAATATTTTTTCGTTCCCATGTGCTTTCATATTGCAAAAGGCTTTCGCAAAGCTGCTCTCCAAGGTCAAAGGTGGTGAGATTTGGATAGATCTGCTGATTTTCAAGACGGTTGAGCTTTAGAATATTCGTCATCATATCTGCAAGACGGCGCGAGGCATCGGTAATTACCTTTGCATATTCGATCCGCTTTTCATCACTCAGATCGGGAGTTTGCAAAAGCGTTCCGTAGTTCTGCATCACGGCAAGCGGAGTTTTCATCTCGTGTGATACATTGGCTATAAAATCGGTGCGAAGCGTTTCAACACTCGAAAGCTCCTCTGCCATGGCGTTGATCGATTTTCCGATTTGATTAAAGCCACCCATACCAGAGCCGTGCATGTGCTTAACACGGGCAGAAAAATCTCCGTTCATGATTTTTTCCGCGGTATTTGTAATCATCTTAACGGGTCTGTCCACCATGATCCTTCGGCGTATAAAATCAGCGGTTTTGAAAAGCACGGTGATAATGATAACATTGAGAAAGGTGATCTTTGCCGCATCTGCGATATTGTCAGCGGTATAAACAAGTCCCAGTTCCTTTGACAATACATTGAGAAAGAGCATCATACAGCATGACACCACAAACCCTACCGACAGAAAGAACAACAGAAAACTGTTGAACTCCTGAATTACTCTATGAAATGTCAGCTTTTTCATTTGATCACCGCCTTATAGCCAAGTCCGTGCACGGTCTGAATCTCAAAGGAATCACAATCTGAGAGCTTTGCACGAAGCTTTGTCATATACACGTCGACCGTGCGGGTGCTTGTTTGCGTATCCACATCCCAGAATTCGTCCATCAGCTGTGTGCGTGTAAATGTCTTTTTGGGATACGACAAGAGCTTATAAAGAAGATCGAACTCTCTTGCTGTCAAGGGTATTTCTTCATCGTCAAGCATTGCGCTTCTCTCGTCGGCATCCATTATGAAATTGCCAACCTCAAGACGGCGGCTTGATGCGATCTTGGAACGGCGAAGCAGTGCGCCGATGCGCAGAAACAGCTCGTCAAGGTCGATGGGCTTTGTCATGTAATCATCTATACCGATGCGGAATCCTCTCTGTTTGGATGCAAAGTCGTCACGTGCGGTCATGAATAGAATAGGAATATCGTTGTTAAGGGAGCGCACAGTCTTGGCAAACTCAAATCCGTCTATGTCAGGCATCATAATATCAGATACGATACAGTCAAATGTGGTCTTATACATTTCGTCATATGCGCTTTCCGCATCAAGACAACCTACAGCATCATATCCCGAATTATTGAGAAATGAACAAACAGAACGGTTCAGATCTCTGTCATCCTCCACAATTAAAATTTTGAACATATTTTCATCCTCCGAGGGTGTATTTTGACTTTTACACGTATAGTATATCATAGAAATGTTAAAGTTTTGTTTGCGTTTTAACCGTTTTTAAAAAATCTTCAATATATTTTAGTATTTTTTAATTTGACGTGTAAACAAAAAGGGGATGGCTCATTTAAGAAAATAACTCCAAAAATGAGTCGCCCCATGTTTTTTTTAATATTTATTTTGTAGGGGGGTGCACACTCCCGCTTTTAATATATTTATACATTTCGAGGCGGACGACCAGTGTGGTCGCCCCTACAATGTGACCTATATTTTCCTTAAATGAGCCAGCCCGAAGTTGTTTATGCTTTTTATTTTTTCTTCGCTGTATCAATACGTACATCGGCTGCCGCTTTGCGCTCGTTAGCCGCCGTGATCTGAGCATCACGCTCAGCCTGCATTTTTTTCTGCCTTTGCGAAGACGACATTTTTGCTTCTTCCCAATTAGCTTTTGCCTCTGCTTTTGCTGCTGCAAAGTTTGCACGGTCGACTTCGTGCTGTGCTTTAGTGTTTTCCTTCATGTCGCCGAATGATTTCTTGAAAAATGCCTTGATTCCCATCGTAATTTATCTCCTTTTTATTGCTTATTCATGATCTTATCGCTGAGCTTCAGAATTTCAGCGCCGTATTTCTTCTTGCGCGAATTAAGAATACCTTTATACATCGGATAGGTGAGAAGCGCCATGCAGAGTCCTATGGTACCGATGGCGATTCCTGGAACCAATGCGCTTGTGATACCGATAATTTTACCTATATCGGTCATAACAAGGCTCATGCCTGTGCCCATAATGATAGCGGAAACGCTTCCGAATGTGTAAGCAAATACGTTTGCGGGACGTTTTACCTTTGTGTCAAGCTTACGGAGCTCGTCAAGCTCTGAGGGAGTTTTTTCCATATACTGTGTGCGGATTTTCTGTGCCATAAACTGCTGATCGTTCTTGTTCATCATAAATTACCTCTTTTTATCTGTTTTTGATTTCGTGTCTGTATTATAACAACCGTTTGTTTTTGATTGTTTTTTGTAATACTTCCGTTTCTTTCGTTTTATCGTGACTATATTTTAGGAGGCTGATTTTTTAGTTTTGTTGGTGATTTGTTTCTGAAATGTTATAAAAATGATTTTTATAGCATCGGTACAAAAATTCTTACCGCCAAACGCAAAAAACAGGGAAGAAGCCCTGTTTTATGAATGTATGGGGCTGACTCATCTCGGAAACAATTCCATAGATGAGTCAGCCCCATTGTTTTCTTTGCGCTTCAAAAGATAATTGTGCCGCGACAATCACGCAGAGTTTTATGTTACTTATCTCTTCCTTTTAATTTTACTGACCGCGATACAGAGCACAATTGTGATAAGCATATCGGGCAGGGTATTTCCGATGATAATATCCACTCTCATAAGGAGCCTGTAAACCGCAAAGCCTGCAAGCCATATAATCAAATTGCTGAGGTTGAATGAGCTTTTTTCCTTGTTTTGCTTAAGAATAAAAAAGTCTGCAATCTGTATGGCTATCATCGGCGCAAATACCGAACCGATAAAATACAGAAAATCTGTAATATCTGCAAGGGGAAGGAATATTGCACCGATTGTACCGATAACGGTCACTGCAACTGCGATCACCTTTCCGTTTATTTTTTTTGACAGTGATTCACCGGAAACACCTGCAGAATATGCATCGAGAAATGTTGTTGTAACTGTTGAAAATACGATGATCAGAAGTCCTGCAATTCCAAGACCTGCTTTCACCATGATCTGTGCAATATCGGATTCACCGGTAAATATAGCAGCACCCATACCGATAATGTACATCCAGCAACTCACCACACCGTATGTGACAGTGCTGACGGCTGTAGCTTTGACGGGCTTCTTTGCCTCTCTGGTATAGTCGCTGATCAGCGGCAGCCATGACAGCGGCATGGCGACAGAAAGCTCCACGGCAGCGCCAAATGTCATGCCCTCGCCGCTGATACTCAATGAACTGTCTTTGCCGAAAATCACAAAGCTGAGAATGATCGTCAGGATAAACAATGCTCCCATAGCGACAGTGTTTACTTTGCCGAGATTTTTAATACCGATCATGATCCACAGTATGATCAATGCACCGATCGTGATGCACCACATCCAGCTTCCAATATCAAAGATACCGTTTACCGCAAGTGCGCCGTCATAGATCATAATAGCTGTCCAGCCCACAAGCTGGATGATGTTCAGCACCGAGAACAGCAATGCGCCTTTACTGCCGAAGCTCATTTTGGCTGTTTCCATTGCGCTTTTGCGTGCTTTGCCGCCGATCAGTCCTGCGAAAAAGAGCATTACACAGCCTATGACATGGCCGATAAATATTGCAAGCAAGCCCTTTGTGAATCCGAGAGGGGCAAAATATGTTCCGGTCAGGATCTCGGCGATAGATACCGCCGCACCAAACCAAATCAATCCGTTTTCAAAAACGGAAGTGCGTTTTTCTTCCATTTTATTGTACCTCCTTTGCGTACTCACCATTTAAATTAAAGGCATGATGCATAGGCCCTGAACCTTTTCCGAGATCGAGCATTGATGCCAAAGCACCTGAGATATATTCTTTTGCTCTGTGTACAGATTCAGTAAGGGGAAATCCCTTGGCAAGATTCGATGCAATGGCACTGGAAAGTGTGCACCCCGTGCCATGGGTGTTGGGATTGTCAATTCGCTTGCCCTCAAACCAGATCAGATCTCCGTTTGCATAAAGCAGATCATTTGCATCGTTGATGCTGTGACCGCCTTTGAGAAGCACAGCACGGTGATAGTTATCACCTATTTGCTTTGCGGCAGTCATCATATCCTCTTTTGTTTCAATGTTCAGGTCGGAAAGAACCTGCGCTTCGGGAATGTTAGGTGTCACAAGAGTTGAAATGGGCAGCAATTCTTCGATAAGGGTCTGTACTGCATCGTTTTTCATCAGAGCAGAACCGGAGGTTGCCACCATCACAGGGTCAATGACCACATTCTTTGCATTGTAATACCGTAATCTATCCGCAATTACACGTATCAGCTCACTTGACGATACCATGCCGATTTTCACGGCATCGGGAAAGATGTCCTGGAATACCGCATCAATTTGTTGTTTCAAGAAATTCGGTGTTGACTCTTGAATCTCTTTTACGCCGGTTGTGTTCTGAGCCGTCAGTGCGGTGATCGCACTCATTGCATAAACACCGTTCATGGTCATTGTTTTGATATCTGCCTGAATACCGGCGCCTCCGCTGCAGTCACTTCCTGCAATGGTCAATGCTTTTTTCATTTTCATTGTTTTTTACTCCTTTCGTTTTTAAGCATCGTTTTATATAGCGGCATAAGGTGGTGCCCCCAATCTACCGCTTGATGGGGTCGGCTCATTTAAGAAAGTAACTTCCAAAATAAGTCGCCCATGTGTTTTTTTACATTTGTTCTGCAGAGGAGTGCATTACACTCCCGCTTTTAGTATATTTATACATTTTGAAGCGTACGACCGGTGGCCATCTCTACAATGGAGCTATATTTCCCCTAAATGAGCCAGCCTGTAACTTCCAAAAGTTTGTCATATCGAAATAGTCCGAGATATACACATCTGCAAGCTGCAATAGCTCTTGTTGCTTGCTCTCGTGTGGATCATATACGCAAATAACTGTAAATCCGTCTTGCTTGGCTGTGTATACAGCATGGTATGCATCTTCAAAGACGGCAGTTGTGCTTCGCTTTGTCTGCAGATGCTCCATTGCTTTGCGGAATATATACGGTTTGTCTTTTCCGCTTCCGACTTCGGTACAGGTGAAGATCTCGGAGAAAAAGTGCCTCATTCCGCAACGCTGTAATGCTGCTTCGACCTGGTAACGGTCGGTTGCAGTTGCAATACACATCTTTATATTTTTGCGGTGCAGTTTTTCCAAGAGATCAATTACACCCGTCTTCGGCTGAACTGTATGAAAATATAATTCTTCAACAGTTCGGTTAATTCCGTCCATGATATCCTCCACGGATAGCGAAATACAGTACTTCTTTCGAATATACTCAGCTGATTGAAGCAAACTCATCGGCTTCAGAATCTTCTGTAAATCACCTTTCGGTTCTTTTCCAATAGAGCGCAGATATACTTCACCTGCGGTATCCCATATGAACATGGAATCAAACAGCGTTCCATCAAAATCGAAAATGATACCTTGAATCATTTTTCTATCACAGCCTTTACCCGCTCCTTAAGAAGTGCAGTCGCTTTTTCAATATCATCTGCTCCGAAAACGGCAGATATAACAGCAACACCGAAAACGGAACTGCCCTTGATTTCACAGACATTGTCATAGCTGATACCGCCTATGGCAACAGCAGGAATGGATACGGAAGAAACGATTTCACGAAGCTGTTCATTCGTGATCCGTACTGCATCGGTTTTTGTGACAGAAGGGAATACTGCGCCCACACCCATGTAGTCAGCACCGTCAGCTTCGGCGATTTTTGCCTGTTCCACCGTCTTGCAGGTAGCGCCGATGATAAAATCGGCAGGAACACGCTTTCGAATATCCGCTACAGGTGTGTCATCGATACCTACATGAACACCGTCTGCTCCGCTTTTCAGGGCAACGTCAACATTATCGTTGATGATCAGCGGAACATTGTATTTGTGACACAGATCCCGAACCTGAATGGCTTCTTTGATGAAGCTGTCCTCATCCAGATTCTTCTCACGGAGCTGAATGATCGTTGCACCGCCCCTCAGCGCATCCTCGATCTGTTCTGTAAGGGTCTTATTGCCGACCCAAGCCTTATCTGTTACGGCATACAGCAGTAACATTTTTTCGTTGAATTTCATTTTATACCTCCATGACTTTCAGAAGTCCTGCTACATCATCGGTTACCATCAGACTGCTCATTAAGCAAGCACCGTCGGCACCTGTATCACGTACTAAAGCAATATTGTGCGAATCAATTCCGCCGATTGCATACACCGGAATGTCCACAGCATTACACACATTTTGCAAAAATTCCGCTCCTCTTCCTGGCATGCCTTTTTTGCAATCTGTCTGAAATATATGACCTGCAGTAATATATGTACAGCCCAATGCCTGTGCTTCTTCAGCATCGCCACACTGTGACATGATGCGCCCAAACTTGTGAAATGAGATTTTTGTTCCTGAGTCATTTCACGAAGGAGATGTAGCGGTAAATGTATTGTCTGTGCGTGAAGTGCGATTGCAACATCTGTGAAGCTATGCAGGATACAATTCACATCATATCGATCGCATAGCTTCATGACCTCCAATGCCAGCGTCTTATATTCTTCCGCTGACATATCTTTTTCACGGAGAATGATTCCTGCAGGGTGACAG
This sequence comes from Eubacteriales bacterium, assembly GCA_045124505.1. Taxonomy (GTDB): domain Bacteria; phylum Bacillota; class Clostridia; order Oscillospirales; family CAG-272; genus RGIG7213. The sequence continues at coordinate 33,798 of JBGVLZ010000061.1, read as the reverse complement.
GCGGCAATTCGTTTTATCCTTGTTAAGAAATCTTCACGGCACAGTTTTCGATTTGTTACACAAATAATATCAGACATACACATAATCATTAAGAACCGGCTGTAAACCTTCATCTGCTATGTCCTTATACATCTTATCAAGACTGCGGTCATCGTCGATCTCAAACTGCTCGTCACCCTGTACTGCATCCGATCCTTTCCCGGTGTACTTGCTTTCATGGTCGCCGATACCGGTGGAAACACCTGCAGAAACTTTGGTTGCGGCAATCTTCACGATGCCGTTGCGGAATTCGGCACTCTCACGTGAAGATACGGTGATCCCGACAAACGGCAGAAAGATACGATATGCGCAAAGCACCTGACACAGCTGTTTTTCGCCAACATCCATGGGGCTTATTTTATCATTGTTGATGATCGGGCGCAGTCTCGGACAGGATAGTGACATTTCCGCATGCGGGTATTTGCGCTGTAAGTAATAAACGTGCAGTGCACTTGCTAAAGCATCCTTTCTGAAATCGGACAGACCGAGAAGTGCAGAGAATGCCACACCTCTCATACCGCCGCGCAGCGCTCTTTCCTGCGCGTCAAAACGGTACGGCCACACACGCTTGTGACCAAGCAAATGAAGTTGTTCATATTTGTCTGTGTCGTAGGTTTCCTGGAATACCGTCACGTAGTCAGCACCGCACTCGTGCAGATACTTATATTCATCGGTGTTCACAGGGTAGATTTCCAAGCCGACCATGCGGAAATATTTTCTTGCCAGCTTGCATGCTTCACCGATGTATTCCACATTGCTCTGCGCACGGCTTTCGCCTGTAAGGATCAGTATTTCCTCCATACCGCTGTCGGCGATGACTTTCATTTCATGCTCGATCTGTTCTTTATTCAGCTTCATGCGGCTAATATGGTTATAGCAGTTGAAGCCGCAGTAAACGCAGTAGTTTTCACAGTAGTTGGCGATGTACAAAGGGGTAAACAAGTAAACTGTATTACCGAAGTGCTTGCTTGTTTCAAGCCGTGCCTTTTGCGCCATTTCTTCCAAAAAAGGTTCTGCCGCAGGTGATAAGAGTGCCTTGAAGTCCTCGACAGAACAAGTATCGTTGTCGAGGGCATTACGGACATCACGGGCAGTATACATGGAATAATCAAAAGAATTCATCTGCGACAGTACATGTTCGCAGATATCGGATTCAATGATCTCCATGCCGGGTAAATATTCCATGTGGTTTTTACGGACTGATGGATCTGTTTCCAACTTGTGTTTTTTCTCAAGTGTTGTCGGTGACAGATGCTCGGAATCTACAAAGAATTGATTTTCCATAAGTCTTCTCCTTAATCACGCAAAAATCCGGTCAGAGGGTCGGAGGCGGAAGCGCCTCGTGCCAGCACACGGCCGAGCCCTGACAGATACGCTTTTCTGCCTGCTTCGATTGCCTGACGGAAAGCAGATGCCATCAAAGGAAGATCACCGGCAGTTGCAAGCGCAGTGTTTGCCATAATGGCGGCGGCGCCCATTTCCATCGCTTCGCAAGCCTGTGACGGTCTGCCGATACCTGCGTCCACTATGATGGGCAGGTCGATCTCATCGATGAGGATCTGAATAAATTCTTTGGTTGCCAAGCCTTTGTTTGAGCCGATTGGGGATGCCAAAGGCATAATAGCTGAGGCACCTGCGTCTGCCATATCACGGGCGGCATTCAGATCGGGATACATGTAAGGCATGACAATAAAGCCTTCTTTTGCGAGGATTTCGGTGGCTTTGATCGTCTCCGTGTTGTCAGCAAGCAGATATTTGCTGTCACGCATGATCTCAATTTTTACGAAATCACCGCATCCAAGCTCTCGTGCAAGGCGTGCAATACGGACGGCTTCTTCTGCATTTCTTGCACCGGATGTGTTGGGCAGAAGCGTGATACCCTTAGGAATGTAGTCGAGGATGCTTTCCTGTTCTTTTGTGTTTGCACGGCGAACTGCAAGGGTGATGATCTCAGCGTGGGCATCCTTTACAGCCGCTTCGATCAGCTTCATGGAATATTTGCCGGAGCCAAGAATAAAACGTGAATTGAATTCGTGTCCGCCAATAATAAGTTTATCGTTGTTAATCATAATGAATCCTTCTTTCTTATACGAGTTTTCGATAAAAAACGAAGTCAACACCTTTCATATTGCTGTTAGGCAAAAAAAGCGTATTAAACTTCATATTCGCATGCCAGAATACGCAGGACGGTGTGTGCCTGATGTGCGGCACAAAGCATTACACGAGGGGCTACCAGTCCAATGGTGTCTGCCACATCGCTGACTTCATCGCCGCATAGGTAAAATCGTTTTGCGATTTTCCGTGTTCGGATTGTGTTGGGCGTGTCCATTCCCGCCATACCTGAAGATGCAACCAGATAACGATGGGGCAATTGCTCAAGCACGCCGTTTGCGAGCATTGCCTTAGCCTCTGCATTGTCGAATGCTTCACATACAATATCTGCATCCTTCAGAAGATGGGCAAAATTCTCCTCCGTGAGCTTTACTGTCACAGCCCTTACCTTTGTGTATGGCGCAATTTCTGACAGATTTTCCGCAAGCGCATCCGCTTTATAAAAGCCGATTTGATTTGCTTTGTATTGCTGACGGTGCAGATTGGTTATGTCCACACGGTCGAAATCAATCAGCAACAGCTTACCGATACCGGCTCTTGCCAAAGCAATAGCAATATTTGATCCAAGACCGCCAAGACCGCAAATTGCAACAGTTGCGCAAGAAAAACGCTTGTAAAGCTCACTTCCGTGGCGGTCAGTAAGCGCATCTACCCATTCTTTTTCAGTGGGAATCACTTAACCGCCTCCCACAAAGCTGACGATCTCCAAGCTGTCGCCGTCTTCGATGACGGTGACATCATACTTCGATTTGAATACAATTTAGCCGTTTCGCTCCACAGCGATACGTTTCGGGTCGTAGTCGGTTGTCATCAGATACTCCGATACTGTTTTGCCCGCAATATCAAGCTCTGTACCGTTTACTTTTACCATTTATGTACCTCCTGAAAATAAAAATTCGGGAAACTTCCTGAAATGGAAATTTCCCGTGGCGCACACTAAAAGTCCCTACATTGGCATTATCCAAATCAGGTATATGGGTCGAAGGCTTCACCTTCCTCTCAGCCGGTAAGCAGACGTATCTGCTGCCAAGCTCCCCGATTATTTGATTGTTAAATAAAAGCAGGAGACAGCCCCTCGGACGCCTCCTGTAAAAAATCTCTGAATATGACTTCCTACGGCGGCATTATCCGCATCAGGTTATAGGGTCGAAGTTTGGTTACTTCCTCTCAGCCTGCAATTACAAGCTCCCCTGTATTTATTTCGTCAATGATTATACACCCGATTTTATGAAAATACAATAGGATTTCTGAAAAAGACACAAATTGTTTAATTTTAGAATGATTCGATAGGATATTGATAAATGACATACTTTCCCGATAAGCTTTATTTCTGCTTTATCGAATTGCTTTATGCCGACATACGGATTATTGAAACCTGCAAACAATGTAACCGATTTAATATCATAGTAAAAGGGGTGGCTCATTTAAGAAAATATATGGTAAACTTTGTAGGGACGACCATTGGTCGTCCGCCTATAAATGGATAAACTGCTTAAAAACGGGAGCGCGCAGTTCGTATGCGAACTGATTGCACCCTCTACAGAAAAATATCAAAAAAAATATATGGGGCGGCAAATTTTGGAAATAATTTCCCAAAATGAGCCTGCCCCTTTTTGCAGTTATTATGATTAATATGTTTTCTTTTTTGCTATGTCGAGAATTCTGACGATTGCAGGGCTTAAAGCGATATTTGCTATAAGCTCAAACACAAAGTTGAGTCCTACAAAGAAGATGATAAGATACATTCCGACCGACATCCCTTCAGCTTGTGCACCTGCACTGACTGTGTCCATAAAGAACACCAGAGAACCGAGAAGAAAGATGCCTGTATTTACAACGGGGCACACGACCGCACTTACCAAAACAGCAAGATAACGGTTGAACTTTTCAAGCAGCTTATACACAAGACCTGCGCAAAGTCCCGAAATTATACCCTTGATCATTACAGTGATTATCGTTCCGGGAATACTGAGTCCGAGCCAGAAAACCGCATCCGGTGTCGTGAAGAATATAGCACCTGCAACCCCTCCGATCCATGCACCTGCCCAAGGACCGCATAAAGTCGCACCGATTACAACAGGAATAAGTGTCAGCGAGATAGATGCCAGACTTCCGATCTTAATGAATCCGCCGTAATATGCAAGCACTGCTGTTATTGCCGTAAGCAACGCAAGCAGAACAAGCTTTTTTGTGTGTGCGCTTTGTTTTTCTGTTTTTTTCATGAGTTTTTCCTCCTTGCTGTCGTCCGCCTTATGCGGTACAACGCATAATAAAATTTATATTCGCCCTTGAAAGGGTAATATACAAACAGATATTTACTTATTTTTATTATAGATGATATTAAGACCTTTTAAAACAAGGTTTTCGTCAATTGTTATTTTGTGTTTACAATGCGGGATTACAAGATTGGCAATTCCGCCCGTTGCATATACAGGAAGACATGTACCGATCTCACCGTTGATGCGGTCGATCATTCCGTCTATCATTGAGGCGTTTCCGAAAATAACCCCCGAGCGCATACTGTCAGATGTGTTTTTTCCTACAACAAACTTCGGTACTTCAAGCTCAACCTTCGGAAGCTGTGCTGTATTATCGGAAAGTGCATTCAACCCCATCAAAACACCCGGTATGATAGAAACGCCTGTAAAAGTTCCTTTTTCGTTTATTACGGTCATTTTAGTGGCAGTTCCCATATCGACAATAAGGGACGGACTTCCGTACAGATTGTGAGCTGCGACACATGCACAAATGAGATCAGCCCCGACGGACGACGGTGTATCACAGTGAATGTTGATACCTGTTTTAATGCCCGGACCGACAGTTAAAGGTTCTATCCCCCAGACGGTTTTGATAGCATCCCTTACAACAGAATTCAAGGGCGGAACGACCGATGAAATAATAGCACCTTCGATGTCTTGTTTCTCGATATCATGAACTGACAAAACACCGAGTATTTTGCTTGCATATTCATCAGACGTCTTTTTTGTTTCTGTCGAAATGCGTACCACGAAGGAAAGCTCGTCACCTTCAAAACCGCCAAGTGTTATATTTGAATTTCCGATGTCTACCGTCAGTATCACAAGCGTATTCCTTCCTTTTGATAAATATATTAAGCATCGCATATTATATCACCGTTTTATGAATTTTTCAACCACGGTTATAAATATGAACAGTGCTTGATAAACTTGACAATTTTTCGGTGTCGGTATATAATGTACCCAACGAAACAAAAAAATGATCATTACGTCTGCAAATATATTAATAGGTTCGGAGATTTTATGAGTATCAAGAAAAAAAGAATAATAGTGTCATCACTTATATCAGCCGTTTTTCTGACGCTTATCATTTGGACTATATGGGGAAACACAGCACTTGAATTAAATAAATTTACCGTTTTCAGTGACAAATTGCCGACGCCGTTTGATGAATACCGTATTGCGCACGTTTCTGACTTGCATAATACTGAGCTTGGCAAAAACAATGAAAATTTGCTTAATGTACTGAAAAAAGCAGAACCTGACATTATTGCAATTACAGGCGACCTTATCGATTCACGAAATACAGATATAGATGCCGCTTTACGATTTACAGAATCTGCTGTGGAGATCGCACCTTGTTACTATGTAACAGGAAATCACGAAGCACGTATATCCGAATATGAAACCTTGAAAGAGGAAATGAAAAAACAAGGTGTCATCATTTTGGAAGATGAATGTATTGAGCTTGAAGAAAACGAAAAAACAATAACTTTGCTCGGCGTTAACGATCCGAGTTTTCAAACGGATTATATGTTCGGTGACTCCAAAACGGTGATGAAAAACAAATTACAGGAGCTTTTGCCCGATGAAAGTACCTTCACGGTCTTACTTTCACACAGACCTGAGCTGTTTGATACTTACAGTGACAGTAATATTGATTTGGTGTTATGCGGTCATGCCCACGGCGGTCAGGTAAGACTGCCGTTTTTCGGCGGTTTGATCGCTCCTAACCAAGGCTTGTTTCCGAAATATGACGCAGGGCTGTTTAAAGAAGAAAATACAAACATGGTCGTAAGCCGTGGTATCGGGAACAGTATTGTCCCGCTTCGCTTCAATAATCGCCCCGAGGTAGTTCTGATAGAATTACAAAGCACAAAAACATGATGTATGTATTAAATCGTTATTTTTGATAGAGGTGTATTAATTTGAATTTTCCAAAATTAAAAAATGCATTGTTTTGCAGGATACTTGTTTGTATTTCAGTTCTCGGCGGATTATTTCTTCCCATGATTATTCTACCCATTCTTACATTTATCCCCGAAATAATAAGAGTTATTGCTTTAATTGTTTTTGTAATATGTTTTCTTGTATATGTTATAAAAAATGCCGCTGTACTGATTGCATTGGATTTAGGACTTGCAACGATACATTGTTATAACAAAGCAAGAAAGCATTTCACACTTCCGCCATCCTTTGATGAACAAGAGGCTGAATATAAGATTTCACGCATAGGCTTAGGATATGAGCCTTTGCCGATATTACCGCTTCCCGAATTATTTCGGTATAAGAGCACAGCACCGATGACAGTTTATTCAAGCGGTATTGAAAAGATCGTTTTAACGTACCATACAGAATTTCTTGACAAAGAACTGTATCATTCAATAATCAATTCCGCACACGCCAACTCAAATTCAATGAAGGGTAAAACGAAGCACCGTTTTCTTGATAAAGCGCAAAAAGAAGCTCCCTTAAACCGTGCAACGGTTGTCGTTATATTTGCAAAACGTGTTGAAGAAAAGCTTCGCCGTGATCTTTCGGATATGGTATGTAAAAATACCGGTGACGGATTTGATACGTCATTCCTTCCTTGTGTGGTAGATGCAGAAAAACAGATATGCACCTTTGACAGCATGTGTATTCCTTATATAGGTTTTCAATATGCCGTTAAAAACCGCGCTGTAAATATCATACGCAAGTATTTATTTGACAATAAATTTACCTTTGATAATTCTTCCGAGATGCTTGAGTCTATAAAGGATTTGGATCCCGAACAAACATTATGGTCATTCTGGAAAAATTTGAAAAAGGATCTCGTTTTGCATGATAAGGAACTCAAATCCCGATTTGAGAAAATGAAGCACGAAGACATTATTTTTGAAGATGAATATATTTACATGAAGTGGAATGATAACGGTATCTGGACGGATGTTGAGATTGATGAAGAGTTAAAGACAGCTGAAATCGATCATATCGATATGTGGGATTATCCAAAGTCAAATAAGATTGGCAAGGATACTGTAAAAGAGCTTGAAAAGCGGATATGCATTTATTTTGCCAAGCTTGGATATACGGTAAAATTCATTGATGGTGATTGATATCTTATAGTAGCTGCGCCATGCCTGCAGACAAATGGTGCAGATTTCCTGCGTAAATCCATTTTGAAAACCTTTTTTATGAATTTAAATCGGTAATAATACCGTCTGTGCGGTATGCGCCCCCGCCGCAGGTCAGCTTGCGGACGGGGGCTGTTTTGTTAAAATATTAATGACAGTGATGATGGCTGTGAGGTTTATGGGTGCTTACCTCAATACTGCAGCTTTTTTCTTTGCAAACGTCGGTGCTCGCTTCACTTTCTATGGTTACGTGGGATATTCCGTGCTCGCTCAGTTCTTTTCGTATTTCATCTTTGATTTTTTGAACATTACCGTCAGTGACTGCATGAAGCGTTGCAAGGTTAATATTTCCGTCCATGCTCCATACGTGTATATGGTGAACATCAATTACACCGTCAATTTTCTTTATATGTTCTTCAATTTCCGAAATTTCGATACCGCACGGCGTTTTTTCCAAAAACAGATCAAATACTTCTTTCAGATTTTTTACTGAGTTTACAAGGATGAAAAGGGAAACACCTATTGACATTATCGGATCAATAATTGCAAGGCTCGTAAAGCGCATTATAACTGCCCCGATTAAAACAACTACCCAGCCGAGGACATCCTCAAGCATGTGTAAATTTACTGCTTTTTGGTTAAGCGAATCACCGTGACGGGTTAAAAATGCCGCACAGAAGTTTATCAATACACCGATAACGGCAAATAGTATCATCCCGTTGTAATTTATTTCGGCAGGCTTTATAATTCTTTCTACAGCATTGTATATTACCGTAATTGAGCCTGTAATAAGAATAACCGTCGTTATAAATCCGCCTAATACGGAATATCTTGCATATCCGTATGTATAATTTTCATCAGGTTTCTTTTTGCTTTTTCTCTCTAAAAAATATGATATGCCTATACTTGCGGCATCTGAGAGATCGTGAACGGCATCGGAAATAATTGCTACACTTCCCGTGAAAATACCGCCGAAAAATTCAAAAACGGAAAAAGACAGGTTAAGGATAAAAGCTATTAAAATATTTCGTTCTGTTTTCATATGGTCCTCCGTTGACATATGTATTTATTTGTGGTATAATAAGTTCGTAACGGAACATATTGTTCGGTATTATTATATTCGGAATGGTATTTAGTTTCAATATACGATATTCAAAGGTTATTCATTACCGAACAAATTACAAAAACTGTACGGAGATGTTATGGACAGAAGACAAAGAAAGACGAGGGAAGCAATTTTTACAGCATTTACGGACTTGCTTTCTCAAAAGGAATTTAATCAGATAACCGTCGGTGAAATAATTGATAAGGCGGACGTTGGCAGGGCAACATTCTATTCTCATTTTGAAACGAAGGATTTTTTACTTAAAGAGCTTTGCGAGGAGTTGTTTTGCCACATATTTGATGTAGAAAATGACGCAAACAGTACTCACAGACATATTTTCGTCTGCGATGGTTCTGACTCCGTTTTCTTGCATTTATTCCGTCACTTTCAGAAAAACGATAACAACATACTGCTTTTGTTATCGTCGCAAAATAATGAGCTGTTTTTAAGATACTTTAAAAGAAATCTTCAAACGCTGACAGAAGAACATATATCGCTTTTTAAATCACCGAAAAGCGAAGATGTGCCGAAAGAATTCTGGAAAAATCATATAGTTTCCACGTTTATAGAAACGCTGAAATGGTGGATAGATAACGGAATGAAGGAGTCCCCGGAGATTATAACGGAATATTTCTTCAAAGTGCTGGCGGTATGAATTTTTGAAAGGGGCGATCAATTATGGATAAAAGGCTGGTCGGAAAATGGCAAAGGACGGATGTGGACGAAACGGTAAACATTTTCGATGTATTACCGCTTTGTATGAAAATCTCGTTTCCGTTAAGCGGTCATTATAATTTTGAACCGAACTGCGTTTATGAAAAGGGCACTTATTTGTGCTATGAAATAAATTACGAAAATGCTATCGGTGTTTATCATGTTCGGTACTCATTCGGAAAAATTAAAGGCTTTTATGCATGTAACGGCAAAAAAACACGTGTTAAATATATAAAGCTCAGCGATACACCCGATGATGAGCCTTACGAGTATCGTATGCCTTTTATGTACCTTCCGAATACCGATAAAACAAGGATTGAGGTTCTGAAGCAATATTCAGTATATGACAGACAGAGAAAATACGGCAGCACCGATGAATTTGTTTTAGGAGGAGACATTCCCAAAATACTTGAAAAGTACAAATATTCGGAATATGTACAAGGGCTCAACGGTACGGGCGACGAAATTGTTTTCAGACTTCTTGATTTTGTCTGTGATAATTTTAATCACAACGGTTCAATAGGACACGGCAAAAAACCGGATATCAAAGGCATTATCAAATGCTGTGAAAGGAATGGGAAGAAAACCAACTGCAGAGGATTGTCGATCCTTTTGTCATCTCTTATCCGCTTAAACGGTATCAAAGCACAGCATGTTACATGTATGCCGTATGAAGAACCGTTTGGGGATTTACACGTCGTTGTTGACTGCCTTTTACCGTCGGGAAAGAGGATCATGCTTGATCCTTCGTTCCGTCTGTATTTTAAAGACAGTAACGGTGATTATGTTTCACTTTCACGTTTAAGGGAATTACTGTTGAATGATGAACCGATATTTGAAAATCCCACTGCGAGTTATAATAAAACAGGCTTTGATAAAGTGTATTACAGAAATTACATGATTAAAAATACCTTCCGTTTTGCACGTTGCACTCTGAACAAAAACGGCGTTGACGGATCAATGGAAACTTCAAGGTATATAGAGCTGATCCCGTGCGGATATCCTACCGAAAATTTTTCCGAAAGCAGAAAAGCCTATTTTGTGTACAACGATACAGAATTTTGGAATATTACTACTTAATTCAGAGGTAAACAATAGTTATGGGATTACTGGATCTTATAAAAAGAATACCTACAAAAAACGAAATTAAAGGCAGTCTTGGTGAGTGGCTGGCGAAAATATACGCAACCACTATGCCGGGCGTTTTTGTGCTTCACGATGTGCTCATCGACGGTGCTGAAGAATATACGTCGCAGATAGATCTTATAATCATCGGAAACATGGGGCTATATGTTGTTGAAATGAAAATGTTTGACGATGCCAAAATATACGGAGATATATCAAAATCCAAATGGAGTTATTATAAGCACGGTAAAAAATATGAAATATACAGTCCGCTGAAACAAAATAAAAAGCACATAGAGTATCTTAAAGCATTTCTTAAAGACTTTGGCGACGTTCCTTGTTTTTCAATTATTACGATGGTATGTGACGATTTCAAGATAAGCGGCGAAAATGACGGAAATACTGTAATTTGCAACTCAATTACCGCCATGGAAAAAGGTATTTACAAAATTGCGGAAGATAAAGAGGAAGTATTTGATAACGACAAAAAAAGAAAAATATACGAATATATAAAGAATAATCAGTATGCAGGAACAGATGAGCGAAATAAGCATAAACAGAACGTTGCCACATATAAAGATTCAATCGAAAAAATGAAAAATCAAAAATTATGTCCTTATTGTAAAACAGAGCTTGTACTGCGTGAAGGAAAAAACGGAAAATTTTACGGCTGTAAAAACTTTCCTAAATGCCGATATACGTGTAGCTGTTGTGAGTGATAAGGCAAATACTACGTTGAAATATGGACTTTTGAACAATTAATTTTAATAATCATGAAAATCAATAAAAAAATCAGCTTTTTGACTGATTTTTTTATTGATATTTTTTTGTTTACAAAAGTTGACTTTTTTGCGATTTGTGGTAGAATATAGTAGATAATGAAAAATTATCGGGAAATATCAACAATTGAATAGGAGAATCAAAAAATGTCAAAGAATCTTGTTTACGGCATCCATGACAAACCAAAGTTCGGACAGCTTATTGTTTTTGCAATTCAACAGCTTCTTGCTATCATGGCGGCTACGATTGCAGTTCCGGCAATAGTCGGTAACGGAATGTCCATTTCCGCAGCACTTTTCGGTGCAGGTGTAGGAACACTCGTTTATCAGCTTTTCACAAAGTTCCGCAGTCCCGTGTTCCTCGGCTCGTCTTTTGCCTTCATCGGTTCAATGTCTGCCGCTTTTGCCGGTGCTGTTTCGGTAAGTCTTGGATATCTGGGGCTTTTGATAGGTGCGGCTTTTGCATGTCTTGTGTATGTGGTTATTGCTTTAGTCGTTAAATTTGTAGGTGTCGCATGGATAAATAAGCTCATGCCTGCGGCGGTTATCGGCCCGACAGTAGCCCTTATCGGACTTTCTTTGGCATCTGCGGCTGTAAATGATGTATTTTCTTACGGTCCTAAGGACGGCAACGGTGCATTCATCATGACAGGCAATATCTGGGTATCTTTGGTATGTGCGCTTGTAACGCTTTTGGTAGTTATGCTTTGTGCAACATACGGAAACAAGATGACAAAGCTTGTTCCGTTTATCATAGGTATCGTTGCAGGATATATCACGGCTTTGATTTTCACGGTCATCGGCTATGCTGCAAATATCGATTCTATAAAGGTAATTGATTTTGCTCCTTTTAAAAATCTTGTTTCAGACGGTGTAACACTCAAAACATTCATCGCTTTGCCCGAATTTACGTTTATTGAAGCGCTCAAGGGCGCAAAGGATTTTGATGCAAGCTATCTTATAACAATAGCTGTTGCTTACATTCCCGTTGCATTCGTTGTATTTGCGGAGCATATTGCGGACCACAAAAATCTTTCAAGCATCATCGATGCAGATCTTCTTGAAGATCCCGGACTTCACCGCACACTTCTGGGTGACGGTGTCGGATCTTTTGCAGGTGCAATTTTCGGCGGCTGTCCTAATACTACATACGGTGAGTCGGTAGGATGTGTTGCAATCACAAGAAACGCATCTGTTGCGACTATTACAACGACTGCTATCCTTGCAATTCTTATTTCATTCCTTTCTCCCTTTGTTGCATTTCTTGATTCTATTCCGGGTTGTGTAATGGGCGGTGTATGTATAACGCTTTACGGATTTATCGCTGTTTCGGGATTGAAAATGATACAGAAGGTCGATCTTGAGGATAACGCAAACCTCTTTACAGTCTCTGTAATTCTCATTTCAGGTATCGGAGGCATGGCAATGAGCATCGGAAAGGTTACACTTACCGCTATTGCATGCGCACTTATCCTCGGAATTATAACAAATATCATTTTGAATAAATTCAGAAAGAATGGCTGAATTGACTGGAAACATAATATAATTTTTGGGGGCTGGCTTATTTAAGGAAATAACTCCTAAAATAAGTCGCCCCGTGTACTTTTTTAATATTTATTCTGTAGGGGAGTGCACACTCCCGCTTTTAGTATATTTATACATTTTGAAGCGGATGACCAATGGTCGTCCCTACAAAGTTTACCATATATTTCCTTAAATGAGCCACCCATTTTTTGATATCATAAAGTGATTTTTATTAAAAAATTAAATAAACTATTGAAAAAATTGTCTTTGTAAGTATACTGTATATTGATCCTATTCAAAATAACAGTATATAAATACGGAGGAAAATATGATAACACCCGGATTTTCTTTTAAATATAACGGTGTGCCGTTTGAAGAACTTCAAAAGTCGGTAACCGAAACGGAAAATGGGATACTTTATACGCTCGAAGACGGTCTTAGGATAGAATGCAGCATTGAAAGATTTCCGAAATACAATGTCACCAAATGGACAAACTATTGGCATAATGATACAGATCATGAAAGCGGTATCATCACAGACCTTTGGGACTGCGATACGGTGGCAGTGTTTGATGCGGACCCTGTAAAAAACAGAAGAAATAAACATTCTGTATGGGTGACAGATACTTTAAAGCTCTACATAACAGACGGCGCAAATATAACAGATTATGATAATATGGCATATCCTACACGTTTTTGGCCGAATGAAACTTTAAAGGCATCGAACCATTCGGGCAGAAGCGGAATGGGCACATCACCTTTCTTTGACCTCAACAGACAGGAAAAGGGACTTTTAATGGCTGTGGGCTGGACAGGGCAGTGGAACGCACAGTTTGAAAGAGGCGAAAAGGATGTCCGACTGCTGTCAAGAATAGAGGGAACGAAATTCTATATGAAGCCGGGTGAAAGGTTCAGAACATCATCTGTCACTATCCTTGAATATGAAAACGGTCAGAATAACGCACATAACGCTTGGAGAAGATATATAAAGGAATACGTTTCGCCCGTAGGTAAGCAGCAAAGAGATAAAGAATGTCCGTTTTCCGCAATTTTCTGGGGCGGTGTTCCGTCAGATGTACTTCGTAAACGCTGGGAGGGAATACTTGCCGAAAAGCTTCCGTTCAATTACTGCTGGATGGATGCAGGCTGGTATGAGCCTTTGACGGGAATGACTTGTGCCGAGCAGTCTGCACAGTGGGGCAAGGTCGGTACGTGGAAAGTAAATAAAAAATATCACCCGAATGGCTTGCGTGACGTTGTTGATTGGCTTCGTGAAAAAGATATAAAATTCCAGCTTTGGTTTGAGCCTGAGCATATCCATCTTGACGTCGAACCGTGGACGGAATATATGAAGCCTGCACACAATTTAGAGGATAAGAACGTCATAATCGCACTTGGTAAGGATGAGGTGGCAGATCAGCTCATTGAGAAGATAAGCAAGCTGATCGAAGAATTGGGTATAACACTTTACAGGCAGGATTATAACATAGGTCCGATACCGTTCTGGAAGCTCAATGACGAAGAAAACCGTGAAGGTATAAACGAGATAAAATATATCAATAACCTTTATCGCTTCTGGGATACACTTCTTGAAAGATTTCCGTATCTGCTTATAGATAACTGTGCAGGAGGCGGTCACAGGGTTGATATTGAAGCACTCGCAAGATCAATAACGCTATGGAGAAGCGATTATTGCAGTATCTGGGATAATGCTCCCGAGGGTTATCAGCTTCAGACGATAGGAAACGCCTGGTGGTATCCGTATTCGGGTGTCGGTTACGGTCCGACTTTGGGCGATACATACAGCTTCAGAAGTGCATATGCACCCGGTATGACCGTGCGCACATGGGAGCACGTTGACGATGAATGGGATGTGGGCGCTATGAATGAGCCGTTTGACTGGGCAAGAAAGTATTTTAACGAGTATCTGTCCGTTCAGCATTATTTAACGTGCGATTTTTACCCGCTTATCAGAAACTCAAAGGAAACAATATCGTGGGCGGCATCACAGTATGATGAGCCTGAAAGTAACAGCGGTATAATCCTCGCATTCCGCAGGGAAGAATGTCCGTTTGCAAGTGCCGATGTTAAGCTTGGCGGTATCAAAGCGGATAAAACATACGAATTTATCAATGTTGACACGGATGAAAAAATCATAGCTTCGGGTGATGAGCTTATCAAAAACGGCATAAAGCTCACGATCCCGAACAAAAGGGAATCACTTCTCATAAAGTATACCTGTAAATAAGCCGATGTTCAGGCAAAAAAAGGAAGAAGCTGTAAGTAACAAGCTTCTTCCTTTTACTTTTTAATTTTCTGTGTCTTCTGTTACAACGCCTGTGGCATAGCGTTTTGCCTGTGTTGTAAACAGCTCGTAATATTTTCCTTTTGCTGCCATAAGCTCGCTGTGGCTGCCCATTTCGCAAAGCTGTCCGTTTTCAATTACGATAATACTGCTTGCTGTTGTTGCACTTGACAGTCTGTGTGAAACGAATACAGATGTCTTGCCCGTGCGAAGCTCATCAAATTTATTGAATATTTCAGCTTCTGCAATCGGGTCAAGTGACGCTGTAGGCTCATCAAGCACAAGAATATCGGAGTCGCCGTAAAATGCCCTTGCAATTGCAAGCTTTTGCCATTGACCTCCTGAAAGCTCAATGCCGTTATCCTCAAAATAACGCATAAGCGGTGTATCGTATTCATTGGGAAGATCTGCGATAAAATCGTCCGCCCCGCTTCTTTCCGCAGAGCTCTTAATATCGCTGAAATTCGGTGTTTTGTCAATGTCACCGAACATGATATTTTCACTTACCGATACGGCATACTTTCCGTAATCCTGGAAAATGATACCGAACATATCGTAAAGCGCCTTTGTATCGTATTCACGCAAGTCATATCCGTCAAGAAGTATTCTTCCTTCCGTAGGGTCATAAAGCCTTATAAGGAGCTTTACAAGCGTTGTTTTACCCGCACCGTTAAGCCCTACAAGCACGACTGTATCGCCGGGCTTTATCGTAAGGGATATATTTTTAATAACATATCTGTCAGTGCCGGGATACTTGAACGATACGTTTTCAAGCTTTATTTCGTGTGCAATATGGCGCTGTGGCTGTCTTGGAGGATCTATTGTGGGCTTGATATGTTTTTCTTCATTCATAAATGTTATCATATTGTTTATGAACAAGGTTCCTTCATATATCATAGCCGTTGTTGAAATGATAGATGCCAGCTTTGCGGATATTGTGTTGAGCGCACCTGTGTAAAGCGAGTAGTCACCAACCTCATAATTTCCCTTGAAAACACCGTCTGCGATATATATAAATAACAGACAGTTGACTGCAGTTGCAACTATACCTGCTAAAAGGTTCAGCCAGAACTCACTCATTATGAGCTTTTTGAGTCCCTTGAAGTATTTTGCAAAAACAGCCTTGTATTTTTCCTTGAAGGTGTCGGTAAGATTATATATCCTTATTTCCTTTGCAAGATCCTTGTTAACAATAACGTCGGAATAATACGACATCTGACGTCTTTCCTTACTGCGTCTGAACATAAAATCGACATTTTTACGTCTGTAAACGAAGTTTATGACAGTTGAAGGCAGTGAAACGAGGATCATTACAAACGGTGCCCAAGGACTGACGGAGAAAAGAATTGCTATAAAGCCGACAATGCTGATAACAGAGCTGAATACCGAGAAGAAAGAGGAGAGAACAGCGATAGGTCTGCTTCCCGCTTCACGGTTTGCGTTTTCCATTTTTGCGTAAAATTCAGGACTGTCATAGCTTGAAATATCAACTTCTTTGGATTTGTCAATTATTTTCAGCTTTATGTGGTTTGATACAACTTCACTGCAGATTCTCGTTATCATTGCAGATATTCTGCCTACAATATCCGAAATGAACAAATACGCAAACTGCAGTATCAAAAGCGAAAGTATTATTGTAAATGTTGTTATTTCGCCGTTATATGCACGTGCAAGACTGTTCAAAAGCTCTTTACCTATAAGTGAGCCTGCAATCGGCATAACACCGTTGAACACCGCCATAAATACCATTACAAAAAGTATTATGGGGCTTGCTTCCCATACAAGCTTAAATATGTATGTAAGTCTGAATATAAATGTTGTAAAAAGCTTCTTTATGTATGAAGGAAGCTCTTTTATACTTTTAGGTGTCGGTACTCTGTATTGGTCATTAACCTGGCTACCTCTGCCGTGAGGACCTCCCGGGTGCATATTCATACCTTAACCGCCTTATATTAAAATTTGTCGTATTCGCCAACGGAAATTTCAAGTCTGTAGTCAACGCTTTCGCCGGGGTTAAGAGTTTTTAAAGTTCCGTTTTCCCGTGCGTTTGCACGGCCGTCAACGGTTGCGTTGCCGGGCTCAAGTCCGCAAACGTATTCGTCAACCCCTGTCATTTTCCACTGCAGAAAATGGGGAAGATTTTTGTTTTCATATGCGATCTTTACGGAAAGATCGGAGTTCTTGTTCTTCATTCCGAATGTGACAATGCCGTTTTCGGAATCCATATCCTCGTGATAATAACATCTTTCGTCATATCCGAATACGGGTAGGGTGAATTTGTCCCACAAATCAAGCTCTTTTTCGGCAATTTCGCTTCTCGGTATACGCTTCTTGGAGGGGATAACGACCTCTGCGTTTTCGTCGAAAAGCGGATAACCCATGTTAAAGTGATAAAGTATCATCTGCGGTGTTTGACGTGCACAGCCGTTTGTGACAACGTCTTCTACGGTAACCTTGTTTTCCATATATCTGCAGGTGATCTTTCTTGTTAATGTAAGCTGTGTACCGAACATTACTGTCTGTACCATATCGCCGATAAGTGTTACGTAAGGTGTGCCGTCAGCGATACCTCTTTCAATTCGGAAATTCTCAGCAGGGATATTCGAAAGTCTTCCGTGACAAGGCAATTTATCACCGTTATCCGTACAGGGACTTCCGATATTGTCAAGTCCGCACGTTACGAAAAATCCTCCTCCGAAGCTCTGCATCCAGCCGATGCCTTCCGCATCAAAATACTGCGGCGCTTTGATTCCGACGGGTGTCTGATAACAAAGGTTTTTGCCCTTGTACGACATATTGAAAATGTCCATCGCACGGTCAACAAGCACGGTAAATGAAAGCCCTGCGCCGTTTGAAATATCTACAGCCCGAACTCCATCTGCCCAGCCTCCGCAAAAGCGGTATTCCTTAACATTGAAAAGCTGATTTATGTGTCCTGTGTACTGTTTTTCGTCAATATATTTTTTCATTTCGTCGCACCCCTCAGTCGGCAATAATAAGCTCAACACCGGCTTCTTTTGCGGCATTCTTAAACTCTTCGGAAACAGGACCGTTTGTTATGATTATGTCTATTTGAGAGAGCTTTGCAAATGTGTAAGGCAAGCTTCTGTCAAGCTTTGAAGTGTCGGCAAGAATGATAGTTCTGCGTGCTTTTTCGCATATAAGGCTCTTCAGCTCACATTCGCTGTAGTTACCGCTTGTGAAGCCGTTATCGAGTGAAAAGCCCGAAGGTACGAGAAATGCTGTATCAATATTTATTCCTTCAATAAAGGAAATCGCCTGATTACCGGAAATTGAAATATTGTCACGGTTTATCATACCTCCGACAAGGTTGATTATGGGGAGATTTTTTTTCACAAGCTCAAGCGCGATATTAGGGCCTGTTGTAAGTATGGAAAGCCTTTCATCGGGCATTATTGATGCCATTTTAAGTATCGTTGTACCTGAGTCGAGGAAGATCGATCTTCCTGTTTCTATATAGTTTACAGCCGCATATGCGATCCTTTCCTTTGCGGTCATATTGGAATTCAATCTCAGGCTGAAGGCATCTTCCATTGAAGTTGTTATAAACTTCATGCTTCTTGCGCCGCCTCTTACCTTGATAGCCTCGCCTGACTTTTCGAAGTATTCGATATCACGGCGCAGAGTCATGCTTGAAACATCGGGGAAGGTATCCTCAAGCTCATGCAAAGAAACAAAGGGCTTTGTTTGCAGTATTCTTCTTATTACATCACGTCTTGCAGTATTCATTTTTTGTCCTTTCAGGTGTTGTTAATAAACAACCGTGTTTAATGTATAAAATAACAGAATTTGTGTTAAAAAATCACAATTTTCATTTATCATATCACATTGTTCCAAGTATTTCAAGGATATAAATAACATAAATTGTTAATTATTTTCTGTGAATATAGAGCGACATTGACGCTGCGGCAAGAAGAAAAATTCCGAATAAAAGCCTTAAGATATTACCGTTTATCATTTCTGCCAGCCCGCTCCCGAGTAAAGCACCGACACAGCCGCACAATGACAGAAAAAGACACAGCGGATAATTTATCATTCTTTTTCTGAAATTCACAGCGCCTGATGATGCCGATGAAAAAATAAACACGGCAAGATTTACACCTTGACAGATGAATTGCGGTATATTTTTAAAAACTGACAGATAAACAACGAAAAGCCCTCCGCCGCCTACTCCCATTCCCGAAAGGGCAGAAAACAGAAACACGAATAAAAAATCTATCAAAGAGCTTTCCATATCATTATCCCTCCGGATATTCCCGTAATAACGGCAAATATTTTTACAAGTACCGAATTGTTGATCTTATCAAGCAGAAATCCACCTGTGAAACCGCCAAAAAGCGCAAACGGCAAAAGAGGCAAAGCCGATGAAAACACGGAGATATCCGATTTTACATATGCCGAAAATGACATTATGCATACTGGCAAGGTCGTGATAAGACATGAGGCGAAAACATCCTTTTTCTCGTACTTTGCCTGTCTTTTATACAGTAAAGAGAATAAAAAAGTATAAACTATTCCTGCGCCTGTACCGAGTATGCCGTTAAGAATACCTCCCAAAACAGCAATTACACCGCACAGTGGTAATAATGAGTCATTTTTTATTTTCATATTTTTTATTGTTCCCCCTTGAAATATTATCCGTTATATGATAATATATATAAAATAAATGATTTTATACAATGGGGTATTTTTCATATGCTGTATTACATTATAATGGGAATAGTTCAGGGAATCGGTGAATTTCTTCCTATTTCATCGTCGGGACATCTTGCTTTGGTATCTTCATTCTGGGGATTTTCTGCAGACGAAACGCCTGCATTTGATGTTCTGCTTCACCTTGGAACTTTGCTTGCGGTATTCGTTGTTTACCGACGTGATATTTTTCCGCTTGTACCTGCATTTTTTACGATGCTTAAGAAGGTTTTTCAAAGAAAATTCAAGCTTTCCGAGTATACTCTTAATGAAAGATTTGTTATCTGCATAATTACCGCAACCATTCCTCTTGTTTTCCTTGCCTTGACGGGACTTGAAGACAAGATAGATTTGATAAAGAATTACCCTGCCGCAGTCGGAGGAATACTTATTTTTAACGGCTTTGTTCTCATGATAAGCGACAGACTTTCACAAGGAACTGTAAACGGTGAAAATGCAAAACCTAAAAATGCGTTTATTGTCGGTTTGTGTCAGATGTGCGCAACACTTCCCGGGCTTTCCCGCTCAGGCTCTACGATAACAGGCGGACTTCTCTGCAATTATAACAGAGAATATGCAGTTAAGTTCTCGTTTATCCTTTCTATCCCCGCAATACTCGGCGCGGCAGTCTTGAAGGCTGATGATCTTGTAAGCGCATCCATTTCCGCTGAACAGTGGATCAACTACGGTGTAGGTATGCTGTTTGCCGCTGTATTCGGATTTCTGGCTATGAAGGTCCTTATTTATATAGCCAGAAAAGCAAACTTTACATATTTCGCATATTACTGCTTCGCCGTAGGACTTGCGGCGATAATTTACACATTTGTACGTTAAACAAAGTCAGAACATGAAAGGACGGAAAAAAGCGGATGGCAAAAACCACACCTGCAAAAAATAAAAAACAAGGTGAAAAAAATAAGACCGCACAGAAAAGTACGGCAAAGAATACACAGAAAAAAATAGTAACCGTGCCGAATATGTGCGACAAGATACTGCCGTTTGTATTCGTCATAATCGGTGCATTCTTTGCTTTATGCTTTGTATTTCCGAGTGCTTGCGGAGCGATCGGACGCTCTGTAAGAGATGCTGTGTTCGGTGCTTTCGGTATAGGTTCTTTACCGATACCTGTGTTTCTCATAATTCTCGGAATTTTCTATCTGAAGCTTATAGATGCCGATTCGGAAAGACCTCGTATGAAGATATACATACGCTGTTTGCTCGGATTTGTAACGGTAATATCTTTGTCAACACTCATGTCGATCATTTTCTTCGGCTCAGAGCTTGAGCTTACAGCTTCTGAAATGTTTGAAAAGGGCAAAGCCTTTTACGGCGGCGGATTTACAGGCGGTGTGCTTGCGGAATTTCTTTGTAAGTATATCGGCATATTTGCGCTGTTTCTTATGTTTATCGTTGCTTTTGTGTGCGGAATACTCACTTTCGGACTTACACCGTATAAGCTTTACGAACTCGCAAAGGAAAAAAAGGCAAGCAGAAACGGTGAGGACGACATCGGAGATCCGTTTGATACAGACGATACCGAGGATGATGACGGTATCGAAGAAATCATAGCCGCACCTGCAAAGCATAAAAAGACAGCACCTGCAGAAGCTTCAAAAAAGGTGAAGCGCAAAAACCCGCTTGACCATTCTCTAAAAGAGGATGAGGACGAAGATATTCCCGATATTCCCATAGACAATTCCGAAAGAATAGATATGGTGGATAACAACGGAAAGAAAATACGTATTAATAATAAGCCTGTTGAAAAATCCGATAAAAATGCCAAGAAGGCATTTAATTATGATGAATATGACGAAAAGAAAAAGGAAAAAAAATCAAAGGTAGTGATAAAGGAGGAAAAGACTCCCGATCCCGATCTTGATTTTGATCTTGATGAAATATTCGAGGATAATTCAAAGTCTGTACCGATAACAGAAGCTGACGTCACGGTAGAGGATGAAAAGACTATTGAAGTGGAAAAAAGCACAGTGGGAACACCTGCGGAGGAAATGCCCGATCCGGGTAAACCCGTATACCGTTTACCGCCTATGTCGCTTTTGAAGTATGACGATAATCAACAATCAATAGATGTTTCGGCAGATCTTGAAAAAAATTCAAAGAAGCTTATAAGTACGCTTGCAAGCTTTAACGTAAATGCAAGTGTCGTTCATATTTCACGCGGACCTACAATAACGAGGTATGAGCTTAAGCTTGCCCCCGGCGTCAGAGTTACGGCGATCTCAAAGCTTGTTGACGATATCGCCATGACGTTTGCTTCAACGGGTGTAAGAATAGAAGCACCTATCCCCGGTAAGGATGCCGTCGGTGTCGAAGTGCCGAACAAGGATATCAGAATTGTAAGAATAAGAGAGCTGCTTGATACAGACCGTTTCAGAAAATCAGAAAGCAAGCTCACTTGTGCGCTCGGTGTCGATGTTGTAGGTGAGCCGGTGTATCTTGATATCGCAAAGATGCCTCACATGCTTGTTGCGGGTGCAACAGGTATGGGTAAATCTGTATGCATTAACAGTCTGCTTGTCAGTCTTTTGTGTAAGGCATCGCCCGACGATGTGCGGATAATGCTCATTGACCCTAAAAAGGTAGAGTTTGTGCCGTACAGTGAGATACCTCATCTGCTCGTTCCCGTCGTTACAGATCCCAAAAAGGCTGCAGGTGCGCTCCATTGGGCAGTGGAAGAGATGGAAAGAAGATATACGCTTATAGAAGAAGTCGGATGCAGAAATATTTTCGGATATAACGAGGTTACAGCAAGCGATCCCGAAAAAGAGCATCTGCCCCAGATCGTTATAGTTATAGACGAGCTTGCGGATCTTATGATGACAGCAAAGAATGATGTGGAAAGCTCCATTTGCCGTATCGCACAGAAAGCACGTGCGGCAGGTATGTACCTTATTATCGGTACGCAAAGACCGTCGGTTGATATAGTAACAGGTACTATCAAAGCGAACATCCCGTCAAGAATTGCATGTAAAACATCATCACAGGTCGATTCAAGAACGATAATCGACGTTGCAGGCGCTGAAAAGCTCATAGGCAGGGGTGATATGCTGTATGCTCCTGTAGGAATTGCAAAGCCGATACGTTTGCAGGGTGCATTTGTAAGTGATTCTGAGGTGGAGGCTGTTACATCGTTTATAAAGAAAACTTACGGAAAAGTATCATTTGACGAAGGAATAAAGGAAAAGATAGACAGGGAAGCATCGCAGATAAATTCAGGAAAGCAATCTGTTTTTGATGCCTTGGATTCCGATAAGGGTGCAGAAGAGGATGAGATGCTCCAGCCCGCAATAGAATTTGCGTTTGAATCAGGCAAGGTGTCAACCTCGCTTTTCCAAAGAAAGTTGTCTGTCGGTTACGGACGTGCGGCAAAAATAATTGACCGCATGGAGGAGCTTGGTATATGCAGTGCTCCTTCAGGAAACAAACCTCGTGAGCTTTTGATGACAAAAGAGGAATATTATGAAATGATCAATGGAGGAAATGAATAAAAGTGGCAATTACTGTTGACTACTGTAAAAATTCCGAGGAGCTTGGATTTGCCAAGAAGCTTTTCGGTGAAATATTTTCAGCTGACGAATTTGCAGATAAATTTTATAAGCTCGTTGAAAACATGAGCGATGTGGATGTTATCCTCGGCAAATACAACGGTGAGCCTGTGAGTGTTATACACGTCATAAGATGCGGCGATATATCGTATATATACGGCGCAGGTGTTTTAAGTAAGTACAGGCTTAAAGGTGTTTTCCGTGTACTTGTTACACAAACGGTAAAGATGTGTAAGCAAAAGGGTGACAAACTTATATTTACTGTCCCGCAGGAGAGCTTTCATTACGATATATACAAAAAGTTTGATGTGAACACGGAAGTATATAAAAATGTGTACGAGCTTACGGGAAATTCGGACTTTGTAACTGAAATTACAGATGATACCGAGCTTTTGTACAAACTCTACCGCGAAAAAGACAAAAGTCCCGTGACGTTGCCGTATGACCTTTTTGAGCTTTATATAAATGAAACAGACAGAACTGTTGAGCTTATAAAAAAAGACGGCAGTGTTTGCGGTTATATGCTTTCGTCCGACGGTGTTCCTTATGAAATATACTGTCGGGAAGAAGGTTTTTACCGAATATCGGGACGTGAAATATTTGCGTTGGCTGTTGAAAACGGCAAAAAAACAGATGAAATTTATGAGGCAGTCTTTCTTGACTGATTTACAGACGGGATCGGACTTTGATTGAACCGCTTGGCGGAGAAGGGAAAAATTATGGTATATATGCTTTGTGCTGACGGCCTTGAAGAATGTGAAGCACTTGTAACGCTTGACATGCTTCGCCGTGCCGATATTGATGTAAAAACGGTATCGCTTTCCGAAAAGAAGATAAAAGGCGCACACGGTATCAATTTTGATGCTGATATTATGAACTCGGATATAACTGTATCGGACGTTGCAAATGCGGAATGTCTTATACTTCCCGGAGGCGGTGTCGGCACGAAAACGCTTTCGGAAAGTGCTGATGTTGCAGGATATCTGAAAGCGGCGCATGAAAAAGGTATAGTTTTGGCGGCAATATGTGCCGCGCCGTCGGTTTTAGGTATTCACGGATTGCTTCAAGGCAAATGCGCAACGTGCTACCCCGGATTTGAAAAATATCTTGACGGATGTGAATATACGGGAAAAAGCGTAACCGTTTGCGGAAATATAATAACTGCAAAGGGAATGGGATGTGCCGTGGAATTTTCAGCGGCAATAATAAAAACACTTAAAGACGAGAAAACAGCTGACAGGATACTTGGAGAAATAATGTATGCCGGTATTTGAATTAAGAGAAGAAAAATTCCAGATAAGGGAAAAATACAGAAAGATACGTGCGAGTATATCTGAAGAAGAAAAAAAGCTGCTTGACAGTAAGATATGCGAGAAGTTTCTTTCGTGTATTTCGTACAGATATTGCGACACGATACTTATGTATTCGCCCGTGCGCGATGAAATTAATGTAGATGCTATTGCCGAAAGGGCACTTGCAGACGGCAAGCGTGTGGCTTATCCGAGATGTATTCCCGGTACAAATAAGATGAATTTTCATTTCGTCACGTCGCTTGATGAATTGCAGAAGGGCGGAACATTCGGAATTTCTGAGCCGCCGGAAACAAACGAAAAATTCAGTAAAAGGACAAACAGCTGTGCCATATGTCTTGTGCCCGCTTTGGTATATGACAAGTATGGCTACAGAATAGGTTACGGAAAAGGATTTTATGACAGATATCTTTCGCATTTTACAGGTTCTGTCATAGGTATTGCATATAAAAGTCTTGTGTCGGATGTACCGCTTCCGAGAGGTAAGTTCGATGTGCGTGCAAACGCCATTGTGACAGAGGAAGGGGTATTGTCAATTGCCCGTATTTAAAACATATCACAAGGTTCCTTTGTTTGTTCTTGTGACATATATTCTCACCTCTTTGTCGGGGTTGGTGACGCTTGAAGAAAACAATTACGGAACTGAAACATTTTTTGCGGTTCTGATTTTGCAAATAATCACATTTGTTCTGCCGGGGCTGTTTTATTGCCGTATAAACGGGGCGGATCATATCAGAAAGATAAACTTGAAGCCCTTCGGCTTAAGATCTCTTGCATTTATCGTTCCTGCATCTCTTTTGATGTTTCTTTCAACAGCACTGATACGTCTTACAGGTATTTATTTATCAGACGGTCAGTACGTGCCGACGGTTTCAACTGGCGGTGTTTCGCCGTCAAATGCAGTTTTTATCCTGCTTGTGTACTGTGTGTGCCCCGCTGTCTGTGAAGAATTTGTTTTCAGAGGGATAGTGCTTTGCTCATATAAAAAATACGGTATAGTGTGTTCTGTCGTTTTGTCATCGCTTTTATTTTCGATGCTTCATTTTTCGATAAATGACTTTTTGCTGTATTTTATTTCGGGAATCATTCTTGCTTCCGTGGCTCTTATAACAAGATCGGTATTTCCGTGTATGATAATGCATTTTCTCAATAATGCTTTCGTTATATTTTTTGAAGATTATCTGTGGCAGATGATCGTAAGACCTGATAATGCCCCGCTGTTTGTTTTTATTATAGGTTCTTTATTCCTGCTTCTATTATTTGTGTGTCTGTCGCACGCAGAGGATATTCTGTACAGATATTCTTCCACAATAAGCGAAAATGAAAATCCTCCTAAAAGGGAATTGACGCTTGTAATACGTGATTTTTTGATATCGGTGCTTTCCCCGTCGTTTTTACTGTGCGTTGTGTATTTTGCAGTCGCATCGGTCGTCAGATTGAACGGATAAGCCCGCTTTTAAAGAAAGGTATATTGTTATGAGTAAAAATAACAGCAAAGACATCGGCGAAAAAAACACATTTGAATATAAACATTCCGACACTCACGAAACTCCAAAAGTCAATGATGTGGCGGAAAAAGAAGAAAAGAAAAAAGACAAAAAGGTAAAAACAGATGAACTCGGCAGAGAATACGAAGTAAAGACAGCAAGCTCCGTATACAGTGCAGTGATGGCTGTTGTATATATTGTATTTGTTCTTATTATATCAGGTGTATGCAGTTTTTTTGCCGTATCTATTGCCAATGATGTTTTTGCATTTCAGAAAAAAGAAGTAACGGCTGAAATATCGCTTGGAAATTATGTCACGGTCAGCGAGCTTGCAAAGCTTCTCGGTGATGAAGGTATTGTTAAATACCCCACGGTATTTAAATATTATGCACAGCTTCGTGAAGAAACGGACGGATTTGAACCCGGAAAATATGAAGTGGCATCAAATATGAATTATGATGCACTTCTTGCATTTTTCAAAAAGCAGTCCGCAGAAAGACAGATAATTACGCTCACTATCCCCGAAGGCTTTACTGTTGATGAAATAATAGATCTGTTTGTTTCAAACGGTATGGGAACAGAAGAAGGATTTGCAGATGCAATACAAAACGGGGACTTCAGCGATTATAAATTCATACAGCTTCTGGATGAAAAGAAGCTTTCGCCTGACCGTAAGTACCGTCTTGAAGGATATCTTTTCCCCGATACCTATGAGTTTTTCAAGGACTGGAGCGAAACAAGAATAATCATGACACTGCTTGACGGATTTGAAGCACGTTTCAACGAAGAATACTATGAAGCTATCGAAAAATCAAAATTTTCACTCGATGACTATATTATAATTGCATCTATGATACAGGCAGAAGCGAAATATTCTACCGACTTTGAGCTTGTTTCAAGCGTATTCCATAACAGACTTGCAAAACCGTCATCGTATCCGTATCTCGAAAGCGATGCAACTATCCAGTATGCTTTTGCAACGCATAAGAATGAAATAACACCGGATGATCTCAAGATAGACCACCCGTATAACACATACCTGCGTCCGGGACTTACACCCGGTGCTGTGTGCAATCCCGGTGCTACAGCGATACTGACGGCACTTCAGCCTGCTGAAACAAATTATTATTACTTTGTTTCGCGTGCAAACGGAGAAATGTTATATGCCACAACTTTGGCAGAGCATAACAAAAATATCAAGGAAATACAATCGGAGAAATAATATGGAGCTTTTATCCCCCGCAGGTAATTTTGAAAAATTAAAAGCGGCAATTTTATACGGTGCGGATGCGGTATATCTTGCAGGTCATATGTTCGGTATGCGCTCCGCCGCCGACAATTTTGATAATGATGAGCTTAAAGAGGCGTGCAAATACGCACACGAAAGAGGTGTTAAGGTATACCTTACACTGAATACTATGCCTCGTGATGATGAATTTGCCCGTCTTGAAGCTTTTTTAAATGAAATAAAGGATTTCGGCATCGATGCTTTCATCGTTGCCGACCTTGGTGTTATGACGCTTTTGAAACGTGTCATACCAAACTGCGAAATACATATATCAACACAGGCAAGTGTTGTCAACAGCGAAGCGTGCCTTGCGTATATGGCTCTTGGTGCAAAGCGAATTGTTCTGAGCCGTGAGCTCAATATCGATGAAATTAAAAAAATAAGGGCAAATATTCCGAAGGAGCTTGAGCTTGAGGTGTTCATACACGGCTCAATGTGCATTTCGTACAGCGGAAGATGCCTCATATCAAACCACTTTGTAAAGCGTGATGCCAACCGAGGCGCATGCACACAGCCGTGCCGTTGGAACTATAAGCTTTACAGGCTTGAAGAAGAAAAACGTCCTGATGATGTGCCCGAGATAATGCAGACGGACGAGGGCTCGTTTATATTTTCATCAAAGGATATGTGCATGATTGAGCATATTCCCGAGCTTTTTGAAGCGGGTGTTGACTCGCTTAAAATAGAGGGCAGAATGAAA
The DNA here is from genome assembly GCA_045124505.1 of Eubacteriales bacterium. GTDB lineage: Bacteria > Bacillota > Clostridia > Oscillospirales > CAG-272 > RGIG7213. Next base: position 5,663 of record JBGVLZ010000061.1, on the reverse strand, counting down.
AGTGCATATTATGCATCTGTTGTTACAAATACATACCGTATGGCGCTCGACAGTTATATAAAAGATCCCGAAAATTATAAATATGATCCTGTATGGGGATATGAGCTTTCGTCTGTAAGCCACAGAGAATATGACACGGGATACTTTTTCGATAAACCCATGGAAGACGCAAAAACCGTCACGGAGGGCGGATATTTGCGTGAAAAGTCTTATATTGCAACAGCACTTTCATACGATCCTGAAACAAAAAGGGCAACATTTTTGCAAAAAAACAAAGTTGTAAGCGGTCAGATGGCAGAGCTTATGTCACCCGGACACCCCGGAGTGATGTTTGAAGTCGGTGAAATGTATAACGACGAAGGCGAAAAAATAGATTCAGCACCTCATCCCGGTATGATATTCAGTATCGTAATGCCGTTTGAAGTAAAAAAAGGCGATATAATAAGAGGCGCTTGAAGGTGATAATATGCTTTACATAAATAAAATTTTTCTGGATTACAGTCCCATTGAATCGGGAAATATAACTCTGAATGACACACCTGTTATTTCATGGTCTCTTTCAAGCGATGCCAAAGGTGACAGACAAATGTCATACCGTGCAGTCCTTTCAACTGATGACGGAGAGTTTTTTGATACGGGAATCGTTGCGAGCGATGAACAGTCATTTGTCTATAACGGAGAATCACTTCCAAGAGGGGAAATGATATTTATTGATCTGACTGTTGAAAGCGCAAATGGCGATACTGCAGCAAAAGATGATGTGATCTACAGCGGTGTTGTGGATTTTGATGCGCCGTGGATAACCATGCAGGGTGATACACAGCGCCGTGTGTTGCGTTTTTCTAAAAAGATAAAACCCAGACGCAGTGTTAAATTTGCCACCCTTTATGTCTGCGGACTCGGATATAATACCGTTTTGATTGACGGTGTACCTGTTACAGACTCGGTGCTTGATCCTGTTCACTCGGATTATTCACAGGTGTGTTATTACAATGTAATAACTGATCTTCATGAATATTTTGAAAGCGGAAGATGCCCGATGCTTGAGTTTGAGACAGCACCAGGCTGGCGCAATACAGACAGTGAACATGTAAGGGCGAATACGCAAAGACCGATATCATTTGAGGGGAAAACACAGCTGGCGGCAATTCTTCATCTGAAATACACCAACGGTACTGAAGAGAGGATCGTTACGGGAACGGATTGGAAAGTATCGTATTCAAATACGGTGGAAGCGAATATTTTTGACGGCACAACGTATGATGCGGGAATTTATGATTATGAAGAAAGAAATGCAGTTATATGTGATGCGCCAGGCGGTGTGATGCTTCCTATGACAGTTCAACCGATAAAAGCAAATAAAATATATACGCCTGTTTCTATGTTTCGTGCCGATGATGATACTTATGTGTTTGATTTCGGTCAGAATATTGCGGGTGTCTGTATGCTTCCTCTATATTATGGAATTAAAAAAGGACAGTGTATAAAAATGAAATATGCAGAAGTCCTTGATGATGAAACGGGAAAAATATACGATTTGCCCTTGCGTGGAGCAAAAGCGACCGATACGTATATTGCAAGCGGTGAGGAAACTTTTGATGATGCATGGATACCTGAGCATACGTATCACGGGTTCAGATATATGCAGCTTGAAGGATACGGAAAATATCCGGAAAAAGAGCTTTTCCACGCGGCGGCTATCTATTCGGATGTGGATAATTCATCTGATTTTGAATGCGGAAATCCGCTTGTAAACCGTATACACAAAAATGCCGTGCAAACAGAAAGGGCAAATATACACGGAATACTTACTGACTGTCCGCAAAGAGATGAACGTATGGCATGGCTTAACGATGCTACTGTACGTTTTGAGCTTACTCCGTATAATTTTGATATGGGAAGAATGTTTCCTAAAATCGTAAGAGATATATACGAAAGCCAGAAGATCTTCGGTGCGGTGACATGCACTGTGCCGTATGTTTTTGGAAGTAATCCTGCGGATCCTGTGTGTTCATCGTATCTTATTGCTGCATATCAGTCATATCTGCATTATAACAACGCAGGAATAATCGATGAATGCTTTGACGGATTTGAGAAATGGGAAAAGTGTCTGCTTGACAGATCCGATGATTATATAGTAAATTATTCTTATTACGGTGACTGGGCATCTCCTGTTTATGCATGCAGGGGTGATGAGGATGCAGGCTCCTCCGTTACGCCCGGTGTACTTATGTCTACGGGATATTCATATTATAACTGCAAGCTTTTGTCTGAATTTGCACGTTTAACGGGCAGAAAAGATAAAGTAGGGTATTATGATGAAATATCCGAAAAAATAAAGAAAGCGTTTAATAAAAAATGGGTAGATGCCGAAACAGGAAAGGTATCAACAGGCTCACAGGGGGCGCATGCATTTGCGCTTTGGCTTGATATTTTGCCCGATCATGTAAAAGCAAAAACGGCAAAGCTAATGAAAGATGATCTTGAAGGGAATAATTACCGCATAACAACGGGAAACCTTACAACGAGATATTTACTTGAAATGCTTGCAAAATACGGATATACAGACGTTGCATGGAAGCTTCTGAACAGAATTGAATATCCTTCGATAGGATTTGAAATAAACAATGAAGCAACAACCGTCTGGGAAAGATGGGAGCTTAAAAAGAATCCCAATATGAACTCTCACAATCATCCGATGTACGGTGCGGTCGATTATTTCATGCATGCGTATCTTGCAGGTGTAAGACCGGTTGACGGCGGATTCAAACGTATTTTGATCAAACCGTATTTACCGAGCGAGCTTCTTTCGTGCCGTGATACAGTTACAACGCCTTACGGCGATATTGAGGTTAAATGGGTAAAAAGATACGGTAAAAAGTGCCTGTATGCAACAATCCCATTCGGTGTTACGGCTGATGTCGAATTTGAAGGTCAGTCAAAGACTGTTGAATACGGTTCATACTTATTTACACATGAGGAGTAAATATGGAAAGAAAAGATTTGATAATCCGTGCTGTTGAACAGAATAAAGATCTTATGCTTGAGGCGGAAAGATGGCTGTGGGAGCATCCGCAAACAGGATATACGGAGTGGCAGGCACACGGCTATCTGAAAGAAAAATTTGAAGAATTGGGTTACAATGTAACGTGCGCAGGTGATATTCCGGGGTTTTATACCGATATTGACACAGGCAAAGCCGGACCGACGGTCTATATTATGGGTGAGCTTGATGCGCTTGATATAGCAAACCATCCCGAGGCGGTTTGCGGAATGTCGCATGCCTGCGGACACCACGCACAGGTATCGGCGCTTTTGGGAATTGCAGGGGCACTCAAGGAAGAAAAAATACTTGACGGTATCTGCGGTAAGATACGTCTTATTGCGGTACCCGCCGAGGAAATGATACAGCTTGATTACCGTGAATCTCTCAGGGAAAAGGGTGCGATCACTTATATGGCAGGCAAGGCCGAGCTTATGAAACGAGGATTTTTCAATGAGCGCGGTGTTGCCATCATGATACATACAAATACAAACGACGACGGATTTGTTTTTAAAGCGGCGCTCGGCTTTCACGGCTGTGTGCTTAAAACGGTTAAATACAAAGGTGTCGCAAGTCATGCAGGCTGTGCCGCACATCTCGGTGTGAATGCGCAGTATGCCGCTATGCTCGGACTTCAGGCATGTAATGCTCTGCGTGAAACATTTGTGGACAGCGAGCGTACAAAATTCCATCCTATCGTAAAGGGAGTGCAGACGTCGGTAAATATCATTCCCGATGAAATAGTTATCGAAAGCTATGTAAGAGGGAAGACGCTTGGCGGTATAATACATGAAAATAAAAAGCTTAACCGTGCACTGGCTGCATCTGCGGCGGCATTTGGCGCATGTGTGGAGCTTCATGACAGACACGGTTCATCTCCTGAATACCATGATGCGGATCTTATGAAGCTTTGCGAAAAGTGCTGTTCTGAATTGGTTGGAGCTGATAAAGTCGAATTTACTTACGATGCATGGGGAACGTCGTGCTCTGATTTCGGTGATATAACTACCGTTATGCCCGGGGTGCAGTTTAACTGTACGGGCGCTTTGGGTACTTGCCACAGTATAGATTTCAGAATGACCGATCCCTGGTGCTTTTGTAAAAATTCTGCATGTGCCCAGATATTGATAGCTTGTGAGCTTTTAAAGGGAAATGCGGAAAACGCTGAGAGTATCATTTCAAATTATAAACCTGTTTTCAATTCCGTTGATGACTATTTCAAAACGGTAGATTCCATATCGCTTGATTGCGATGCGGTCAAATATAACAGCAACGGTTCAGTGCTTATCGAATATAAATAATTATACCTATAACTTATATTAACTAAAAGTTTACAGTTAGTATATACGTATTATAAGCTTATGATGGTATAATCTGTCGGGAAACCTAAAATATCACCAGAAAAGGAGAATTAAAAAATGAAAAGGTTTTTATCACTCGTTCTTTGCGTTGCAATGATCGCAACTGCAATCTTTTCCGTCTCCGCTGTAAGCGCTGCAGAAGTTGCAAACGGTACATGCGGATCAAATCTTACATGGACACTTGACAGCGAGGGTACACTTACCATCGACGGTACAGGTCTTATGTACAATTATTCCAACAAAGATAAGGAAAATGCAGATGGTACTGTTACTGATCTTTCCGCTCCGTGGGTAATCTACGCCGCTGATATCAAGAAGGTAGTTATCGGCGAAAATGTTAACTCCATCGGCGAAAATGCTTTTGAAGCTTGTACAGCACTTGAAACTGTTGTACTTTCCGCAGGTATTTATGCTCCCTACGTTCCCGTTGAGAATTTTGAGCTTAACAAGCCCTATAAGTTGATGGCATACAATTTGAATGCTCCTATTTATGCTAATACTGTATCCGGTGGCTTGAAAGCAACTTCCAACCCCGTTATTGCACGTGATTTTTACATAGAAGAAGCTACAACGCTTGACGGTGCTCCCGCATACCGTATTTACTACTTCTATGAAGGAGTAAAGAATTATTTGTATCATGAAGGTACAAGCACAACAGGTTTCAAGTATACAGAAACAGTTCCGCTTTACAAAACAACAACAGATGCTGAAACAGGTGAAACTGTACAGGGCGATGAAATTTCCACTGTATGGACATATGATGCAACAAACAAAGCATGGCTTGCTCCCGGTTCAAACAACAGATTCCTTGCTGCTGACCAGGCAAATGCGAGAGAAGATATCAGATGCTATGCTTTATCAAACATGGGCAAGTATTCCAACGCAACTTTGGCAGTAGAGGATCCCACAGCAACAAATATCCCCGGTGTTACTGCTATCGGTAAGTATGCATTCGTTGATTGCGCAGCTCTTAAAAATATCTACTGCAGAACATCTGAAGAAGCTTGGTCTAAAGTTTCTGTTCAGAGTGGTAATGATGTTCTTGCAGCAGAAACAACAACAATTACATACAACTATTCAGACGGCAGCACAACTGCTCCCGAAGCTATCACAGTAGTATCCGGCAGCAAGTATACTGTTGATGAGGCACAGGGTATGATTCTTGTCAGAATGGCTACTGTAAGAGGTGAAAGCCTTGAAACATTTGTATCTAACATTGCTACAGATGCTGATTTCTACAGAGTAATTGATAAGACAGG
>JBGVLZ010000060.1:0-14443 GCA_045124505.1 Eubacteriales bacterium | reverse complement strand
CCCATATTCTTTTTGATAAAGAGTTTCAGTTGTTCTTTCGTGCCTTTGATTAAAAGACAATTTTCACACCAATTCGGCATATTTACCTCCTTAGAAGTGATAATCGAACATTACCATCGCCCATTTATCAGGCTCTTGTTTTATTTGCTCGATATCCTCATTGTAAATCCGCGCCGAGCTACTGGCCAAGTTGTAAATACCCGAATCGATATCATAATCGCCGTATAGTAGCCTTGAAAGTTTTAAGAGCGCAAACGATGTCGCCGAGGCAAAGCGCGCACTTGGCGCTTCGGGTTTAAGATTGTCGTCCATTAAAATGGATACAATATCCTCTAAGTTTATCCCGCCGTGTTCCTTAATTTCTTTCATGTACATTTCCGCTTCAGCTTTTTGGCTCTCAACCGCTTCTTTTATTTCGTTGATAAACCAATCGATATCATCCGACGCAAAATACACTTGTTTAGGGTATTCATCCGACCACGCGCCTGCCGTTTCGGTTTCTCGCCAATCATAAACTTCTTCGAAGTATTTTTCAGTATCGTATTCAGCCAATGAACGAGCCTCATCGATTCGCTCCTGCTCCAATTCCGTTACATCAAAGCCTTCTTCCTTATAAACCAGTATCTTGTGTAAAACGTGCATAGCCCACCTCTTTACATATGGATATCCACGCCAACAAGAACGTCGTCAGGATTTAACCCGTCAAGGTATACGTCCACTTCTTTTTGCCAAGTAGTCTCTTCAATATTACCACCTTTCTTCTCAGAAGGATTAAAGTACCATTGTTCATGATACATACCATCGTGGAAATACCCATAACATACTGGCGGATATTTTACGCCATCTGCAATACCTTTTCGCGCCATAAACACTTCCAAAGTATCACCGTCGTAATACTCCATACCGTTCCAAGAACTTATACCATTGCCCCGCAAGGTGCAATACGTTTTTTCAGGAAGTATTCCGTCTGCGAACCACTTTTTGTACTGCTCGTATTCTTCTATTAAGCGGTCTTTTTTTATTTTTAGCATCAAATCCCACTCAATATCTTTCATACGGGCACCAGCTACCCATTTATATCCTTCAGGTGCAGGTTTTTCATCCTCTCGCTTTTTATCGCAAGAAAATACTTCTGTGCAAGAGTCCTTTACCAAAAGACAATCAAACCAACGTCCGCCGATTGCATACCAATCGTATACTGCATTTGGATTACAGTAATAACCATAAGTCTTAAAAACCTTGTCGAGTTCAAGGAATCTACCCTTCTCGCAATAATCCTTAAATGATTTATAGACCTTTTTGTTTGGATAGTCTGGATACGCCTTCATTTTTTTCGCTAATTTCGTGCGAAGCTCGTTGCGCTTCCATCCCTTTCCTACAACCTCATACACCAAATTATTACGAATAATAAATTGACGTTTACCGACCGAGCCAAAGTTCTTTTTAAACTGTCCGTCAGGCGTCTTGAAATAATCATCCGTCCCGTTTTCGTAATCGTGCTGAAGTTCTTCCGTCATATCCATAAATTCTTGATAATCTTCGGAATCTTGTCCGAACGGGGCAAGTGCTTCTTCAACAGCGTCGCCCACCAAACGCCCAAACGTAGTTTTATGCTCAAACAAGCATTCCAAGTATATATCTTTCATGATTTTATCCTTGGACTCGTCCACTTGCAATTCTTTAATTGCCTTTTCCACTTTTTTATTTTCTTCGAAATCTTCTACGTACGGCGGAATATCTACCGCCACAAACGTTAAATAATGCATACTTTTTTCTCCTTAGTAATTTTTATTCTTATTTCTTTTAGGGTAATAGTTCTATACCGAATAAACCGTTGTGCGATTCTAAATCTTCTAAATCCATCACGCACCCCTCCGTATCGTCAGGATAAATTCGGTAAATTTCATCACCCGCTAAATACAGTTCTCGCGCTTTATCTTTTTCCAAAGGATACATATAATCCCAATGGTAGCCATACTCGTGCATATCCACTTTATTTACAGTCTCATCCATAATGATAGGCTCATCAATTTTCGGTAAACCGTTCGCATCAATTATGTTTGCGTCCGAACAAATGATATAATAATCACACGGCTCGAACGTTCCACCGCAACCACACAGGCAATAGATTGTACCGTCTGCGCTTAAATAACCGTAGTTAAGGTCAGCATATTCCGTTTCTAACATATTACGAAAAATTACCATACTCCCCTCCTAAATAAAAAGGATAGTATAACCGCAACGGTTATCTTTCCAATCCAGAAGCTCGTAGACAGCATAAAAACCGTCGCCTACCCCCGAAGTCGATAAAACACCGTTACACTTAAATGCATTATCTTTCTTCGCTTCGTAAACTCCTGGATAGTCATTGAGCGTATCGCAGATTTCCCACCAAGTTTTATCACCGTAATCAGGTTTGTTTTCAAAAAATCCAGCAAGCCCTGCATCCACGCCGATTTCTCCAACGCATTTCCCCAATCTAGCTCTGCCTTTAGAGGAAACGTTGATGATACTTAATTGAGTTACTCTGTTGCCCCAATTTTTTACTTTCCGTATATACGCCTTGTAAATATATTCCCCTGGAACAATATCCACGCTTAATCGACACCATATACTCCTATCATAGCCGGGGTCCGTGACGTCTACTTTCGTTGTTTCAAAAACCACTTTTCCTTTTTTAATACTCATAAGTTTTTCTCCTGTAATTCGTTTTTTTAAAAGCGCAGATAGTTTTCATTGCCATCTGCGCTTTTAGGTATTTTATACACGAAGATGACGCTTAACAACAGACGTCAGTTTCGTAGGTAATTGATTTAAGTCGGTAATATCCAAGAATGAATCCCCGTATATCCGCTCGATGCAATCCTTATCATCACCGATTGCCGCCGCGACAAACGTAATTCCTTTTCTTTGATATTCTTGCTTAATTCCGCGAAGCTCTTCTTCGGCCGCGCTTCCCGCATAATTACAATCTGCTGGTTGTCCGTCCGAAATGAGTATCAGAAGTTTTGTCGTTTCCGCTCTCGTGCATAACCGCTCGGCCACGTACCGAAGCGCCGCACCGTCACGATTGTTGGAACGTGCCTGGATATCCATTAGACGGTACCTATCGTCTTTATCGTACGATTCAAACTCTGCATACGCATATAAATCTACGATATGCTTACCGCTGGGATAATCCGTAGAATGACCACAAACCATTACAGGAATACCGAGCGCCGTGCAAAAGTCGTGTAATATAATCGCCGTTGCTCTTGCCGAAGTCGCTCTGTCCCCATACCGCATCGAGCCTGATTCGTCCACCAATAATCCAACCGCCAGCTCCGTTTCATTGGGAAGTTTATTCTTGTAAAATACCCTTCCGTCGTTACGGTGTAATGCGCTTGTATTTAGCCTACGACCGAACAGTAAATTCGTTTGCTTTGCACCTTGCCGCACGTCTTGCAGTTGCCTTGCAATACTCTTTTGAAGCTGCTTGGATATCGTCAACAATCGTCCTGATATAGCATTGTACTGCTGTACCAGTCTATCATCCACGCTCGCAATCCGTTTAACGCGCATACTGACGCCTTTATGGATATTTCCGTAAGAAATATTCTTTGCAAAATCATTCAACTCCGCTTTTCGCTCGTCTTCCAATTCCTTACAAGCAGCGCGTTCCGCCATTGTTTCCAATAACCGTTCTATATCTGACGCCGCTTTATCGTAACACTCGCGCTCGTACGCGTCGTCGCGTTCAACCGTTCCGCCTTCAGGAACAGATAAACTATCCGTTTCCACGTACGGGATACGTCCGCCTTCTTCTTCGCTTACATCCTTCTTTTCTTTGCTTTCCGCATCGTCACCCGTTTCTTCGTCCGCTCCACTCGGTAAACCTTCTACGCTACTACCATCGCCTTCCGTGCCTTCATCCTCACCCGAATCATCCGATTTCTCGTCTTCTTCAGATTTATCTTTTGCACTTGCGTGCGTTTTTGCGCGTTTGGCTTTGGTTTCACTATCTTCCTCACCGTCTTCTTCCGAAGAACTGTCAACGGATTTCGTAGTGCCACTACCTACCGTAGAACCACCAGCAATCGATGCAAGGACTTCGGACAATACTTCTTCCAGCTCATCGCTTCCGCCGGCTTCTTTGCGTTCTTCGTTTCTTTGCTTGCAATACTCACAAAAATCCTTCACGTACGGCCAAAGGCGAACGAGTACGGTATTCACCGTCAACCAACGTTCTCGACTGTCCGTTGTATAAAGTCCCTTGTCAAGCACCATCAGCAAATCAAATACCGCTTTCACTCGTTCATCAGTCAATGGCTCGTCACCGTATTTGATTTCACCAAATTTAACGTACGAGAGCATTATTTGCATAATACTTTGAAAGATATGCCTTTTACCGTCCGTCTCAAACTCTTTAGCCATCGTCAACGTTTCCATTTGCGAAAAATGTAGCCGTCGCAAGGTTTCCAATCCATACCCAAGCGTACCGGGGAATTTCTTTAATACTCGATTTTCCACGTACCCGTCTTCAAGTATGTTTTGGATTTGCTTTGCCGTTTGCAACAGCATAAGCAAATTTTTCTCGTCTGCAACAGCATATTCCCAAAGCTCCGCTTCGTTCAATTCTTCTGTCGTATCACGCAATTTCGGTTTCACGGGATACCATTTTTTGAGTGTAAAGTTATTGATATACGTACCCGCAATCAAGAAGTCCGTATAGAGAACGTGACCAAGCTCGTGCGCAAACAATCCGCACACGATTTGGTAACGATTCGCTCGTCCTTCTACTCCTGCAACTAACTTATTACCCGTATTGATACTGATAACCGAATTGTCCGTCCAAGCCACCCTACCGTCGCTTTCACTCCAATACAAGTGTACGCGAACCCGACGGTTGTAATGGTATCTTTTCGTTTGCGCGTCCGCTATATCTTCAAAGTGTCCCGCCAAAAGACGGGACGTGAAGAATTGCTTATCGGTTATTTTGCTCCGTTTTTCGTTCATACGCTCTCTAACCAATTTATGATTCGCTCTTCCCATTGAGCATCTAACCTCCTTATTTTATTTACGCCGCCGCAAAGCCCCTTGCTTTTCTCGATGAGAAGATAGGCGCAAGGACCGACGCTTTAATCGCTTCGCGGTCTTGTTCGTCCGACGTTGCCTTACTTAAAATGGTATATAACGCCGACTCGTAAACGTTCCCCGTTACTTGCGTGCTATATATCCAATCGATAAGGCTACGCATCCCAACGCAACCGTCCATAATACTGTTTTCTTTGCAATACCGCGCCATATTGTTCGTCACTTCTACCATTTCAGAAACCAACGTTTCGTCCGTTTCACCCGTAACGCTCATAGCACGTTGCACCATTACTTCAGGGCTCGGCAATTCAATGTCGCATACCATACTCATTCTGTCCACGATGGATTGATTGAGCGTGCGACAACCCTCATAGCTTATATTCGTCGTTACCACGATAACCGTATCGGGATGCCGTTCAATAACTTCACCCGTCGGGAGCGTGATAGAGCCTTTTTGTTCTAATAACGAGTTCAACCCAACCAACACGCCCGGCTGCATAATCGTCGTCGGTTCTTGCACTTCTACAACGTACCCGTATTTGAGCGCTTTCAAAAAATCCGTTTCCACGTACTTAAAAGATTGTCCTTGCTTTTTACCGCCCGAAACACTTAAAATTTCTTGCATCTTGGTGATTACTTTGTCCATAACCATTTCAATGCACTCCTTTGAAGTGGCGGCTTCCTTGTCTTGTCCCGTCAGTTGCTTATACACGCCTGCCGCGTCCCAGTCAAGTTCTTCCACGTCGGGAAGGTTCAAAAGTCTCGCTACGTTTTCGTAGGTAATACCGCCCATTGCCTTTAACTCGTCAAGCTCTTTTTGCACAATTGGATCTTGCGCGCTATTGCCATCCGTATCGGGTATGATTTGTCCCGTAAAATCGAATATTTCCGTATTCGCTGAACACGTATATTTCATATACGGCAATCCCAAACCCGCCGCAATCGCTTGCGCTGCCATCGTTTTTCCTGTACCCGCTGGACCGCGAAGTAAAAAGTTACGCATTTGAATGGATTTACCCGTCGTTTTGTTCGCGTGATTGCAAACCTCTATAACCGATTGCGGTACAATATACCATTCAGGAATTTTCGGAATCAAAGCACCTTCCGATGTACTAAATGTGCGCTTGGAAAACGCATATTTTCCCGCAAGCTCTTCTACGCCCATAATCTTTTTCGCGGATTTTACCTTCACCGTACCTTTACTCTTCATAAAGATAGAAAACTCGCCCGCTTCTACCGTCTGTGGTTCATACACCCCCGATTCCAAATGGACTTTCGAAATCGGCAAGAGATTGCCTGCCGCGTCTATGTCCACGATAATATGTTCGACTATCTTATCGTTTTGGATTCTTCGATAAACGTTATCACAAAGAATTCCCATCAAATTTCGAGCAATTTCCATATCAGGAAAATTTTTGAGATATTCCGCAAAATAAGCGGTAAACGTCGAAGCAAACTCTGTTTCCTCTTTCAAGCTCGGAAATAGAGCCATAATGATCGCCGCGCCGTCTCTATTTGAATCGTTGACGATATACGGTTGCATAAGCCCAGATTCTGTATCATAGACACTTGCGCTTAATGCACCCGTAAGCGGTTCGTGAACAATCAAATGGTATTCGTCGTCAACGGATGATTTGTATTCCGCTATATTTTTGCCGTCTCGCGTGCCTACTGCGCCATCACTCGTTCTATTCATACAAGCGCATACCGCGTGAAGTCCCTTGATGACCGTAGAACACAGCGTAGATTCTTCGCTCGCGCCAAAACTTGACGCCGCTTTCACTTTTCTGTCCATGCCCGTAAATGGGCTCGGCAAAGAACGCCTAAAATTAAACAGGTTTTTGATTACTGCACTACTCATTTTACTTTTTCTCCTTTTGTTAATTTAATCTTATTTTTATACCTTCGCCGGGAATAATCTCTATATTTTCAAGACCTTCTTTTTGGAGTTCTTTACATATAGCCTCCCAATACTTTTCTTCGGGCAATTCGCTTACGCTTACCATTAATTCACTCTCGCCTTGCCCAATAATTTCATTGCACCTTGTATTGAGTTCCAACAAATGCGTTTCCACCCATTCAAAAGCAACACGTGCGCTATCGTCTTTCTTCTTTTTCGGGACTAGCTGTTGTGTCGTTTCAACCGCTGGTACATTCTCTTCCTCAGGCAAAATTTCCATACTGGAAACAAATCCGTCTTGCAACGTAATTTTTGCTCTTTTATATCCGCCTTCTTTATTCAAACGGATATATACGTCTTCATTCTTTTGAATCGATTCACGCCAGTTTACGTTCTCCCAAACCCAACGTGCGTTCGGGTATGCATTCTCGACCAAACACGAAATCTTTTCACTCGCAAATTCGTACTTTTTCTCCCATAAATCTTGGTTGTCAAACACTTCGACGGTAGGTTCTATTATCACTGGTTGCGTTTCCTGTTCATTCTTTTTAGGAAAAACGCAACGTTTGAATAATACTACCCCACCAACGAATAAAACCACCAAAATTAACGGCCATAACCGAAACATAAACAAGAAAACACAGATTATCGCAAGTGCAATAATCATATCCTTCGTACGGGCTTGATAATCACGCATGACTTATGCCCTCCTTCGGAGGATTAAACGAACAGAATAAACAGCTTTCACTGTATTCTACGTGTTGACAAATATACTTTTCATCTACACAGTTTTGTCCGCATAATACCATTCCCGTCTTCTTGTCTTTTTTACCTTTTGGGCGCCGATTCTTTGGAATATAAATATACATTTCATATCTAACAATCACCGCCGACGGGTTTTCCCTGTTTACGAGCCGTCTAATGCCCGTTTTTTCGTCAAATACAATCGTGCCGAATACGACTTCAATAAGCGTTGTTTTGGGCAAAATGAGCGCATTTTCAAAGTCTTCCGTTTCGAAATACAGTTTTATCCCATATTGACGTCCAAGCTTGACTTTACTAATAATCTCGCTCAATTCCGCGTCGCTTAAAAGACCTTGCGTTTTTTCTTTTAGAATGAATTTGAGTTTCTGCCGTTTTTGTTTTTCTGATAAATTTACAAATCTATCGTTTTCCATTGTCTTATCCTCCGTTATAAAATAAAAATGGGCGCACGCAAATCCCTTTCGTTCATTACGTACGCCCTTTGTTTTACGGTCTATTAAATCTTAATAGAACTCGTCGCTGCCAGCTACCGACGAATAAGCGGATTTCTTACTTGCGCTACCCGTCGTGCCTTTCTTTGCCGTCGCCTTCGGTTTCGATTTAGGAGTTTCTTCCTCTTCATCGTCGTCATCCGAATCCGACTTCTTGCCACTACCTGCATATTCCACCTTAAAGAGCTTGATTGCGGAAGCGTGCTTGATTTCACCCGTTTCTTCGTCTTCCCAACTGTCGTAGATTTTCTCACCGACAAAGGAAACCAAAGAACCTTCTTTGAGTTTCATCTTCTTGACCTGTTCGCAAACAGCGCCAAACGCTTTCACCGTTTCGTTCTCCCAAAAGGTGTTGTTCTCGGCATTCGCATCGTAATGCGGAATACCTACGCGAAAACGCACAGCTTCTCCGCTATCAGAGAATTTGAGCGCTTCAGTTTTGTCGTATCCAGGGGATACAACGGCCTTCGTTATACATACGTTATAACTCATAAAGTTACTCCTTTGCAGGGTCCTTTTCCCTGCGATTAAAATTTATTATTCCTTCCGCTTTTCGCGGTTGAAACCAATGAAAAATAAAAACGGTCGGTTAATCCTACAACCGACTTACAAAAAATGAAACTATTATTTCCTAAAAAATAAAGACACTAAAAAACTGAAAAACAAATTTATTCACGCTTTTTCAAGCGTCCCAATCACCTTGCTTCTGCAAGATGGTTTTTGCTATCCTATAAAGTCTAAAGCGTAATAATCGCTCACGACTTGCACTCCATCATATTGATAAACCGATGCCTTGACGGATATAAAAAAGCGCAACTGACTACCTATTTGTAATCTTCGCATATTCCTTCTAACTGCTACTTTAACCATTCCATACTCCGTTCTTAAATACACCGCTTTCGTGCGCTTAAAAATCCGCGTTTGCTCTAAACGTTCGCATACACCCGACAATACAACGTATTTTCCAAGTAGCGTTGCCATTAAAACTTGAAGTCCGTTCAGAACGAAAAATATCATCCCGAAAAAACAAGGAATTGCAAAAATAAAATCTTTGGATACTGCCCACGTAATAATCCCTAAAACCAACAACAAAACTCCAATACACAAACGCTTATAGGTTTGTTTCTTTAAGGCACTCGGTGTTTCCTTCCACTTTTCTTTCATATCGCCTCCCTACGCTAAATACAAACGGTTCTTCTCAAACAGCCGTAAGACTGCGTTCATAACCTCATCTCTACACCTTGCATACGACATATCTCGTTTAAGCGTATTATCTACTTGAATTCGAGTTCGATAGATCCGTTCAGATAAAGCCACTCCAAACTCGTCTGCCATATATTCTTTTGGATTTATATCGTTTTCGATTAAATACACCAGCTCTTCCATTCGTAGTCTTCGTCCATTACCTTGAAACCATTGCATTATTTGCCTTTCAAGACCGTGCAACGGAAACAGTCCGCTTTTTTGCGTATTTACACAAATACAGTGTGACGTCAACACACCGTATAAGCCACGCGGATTAGGTTTATCTGCTTCTACCATTAACCCATCCTCACACAACTGACAAACAAGCATTAAATCATCCTCGCTTTTGGGTACATAGCAAACGCCTCTTGCATATAGCCATGTACGCGCTTTTTTATCTTTCAACGCGTACCTGCCCCCTTGTTTTTGTATAATTATATTATTGCGAGAATACTTCTTTATAAGCTTCCCCTTCGATAAAAACAAGCAAGTATCACCTCCTTACATCATAAAAGCAACCACCGCACAAACCGATACAATAATTGCCACAGCAAAACCAACCAAACAGATTTTTACGTACAAACCCGTGTTGTTTTGTTTCTTTTCTTCTTGCCCAGCATCTTCAGGTAAAACGTCCTCATAATACGTATCCCCTTTCGTTGCCTTGGGCGTTTCCTGCGGCGATTGTTGAAACTGTCCCGCACCGCATTCGGGACAAAATAAAACGGCGTCGTCCTCTATAACAACACCGCATTTTTTACAGATTTTCAATTGTATTATAACCTCCTTTCAAAAATAAAAGTGGAGCCGTTGACTCCACCTATGTATTAAATATGAAATTCTTTCTTCCTTTGTTCGTATTCCGCTATTTCACGGGCATTCGCAAGACGGATTTTCTTCTTCCCGCAATCCGGGCAACGTTCCGGTTCTACTTCGCTTTCAAACAAGAACCTACAATCCTTCGTCTCACAACTATATAATTTCTTTTCCTTTTCCATCTTATCACTTCCGCCTTTAATTACATTCTATTATATACACTTTCAAATATTAAGTCAATCCTTTCTTTTGTAAATCATTCAGGTTTTTAAGAGAGAACGGATATTTTCCGTCCTCTCTATAACCTACGCCAACTATTCGATATCGTCGTAACCGTCTCTATCGTCAGCGTCTTCCAGCGCCTCCGAAGAGTCTTCTTCATCTTCTACATCCTGCTCCTTTTCTTGAGCTTGACGCTGGGCTTTAATCACCGCGCTTCTATGCTGATACCATCCGGCAAGCCAAGCGCTAAAATGCACTTTCGTCATCAACATCATTTCACTAAACGCCGATAACGTCATTCCTACCACGACCTTGTTTTCGGGCTTATCACCGAATTTGGGAACAATCAATCCCTTGTCGTTCTCTTCGCCCGGTCCGCTTTCCGCGATTAACATAATATCGTTCTTCTTGCCAACAATTATGTTCAATACACGCGAAAGGCTTTTCTTATCTTTCCTTGATTTTCCTAACGCTTTCAAACGTTTTGCCGACGTTCCTCCAAGGCTTTCATACAAAGACGAACTATCCTTCTCTTCTTTATGTTTCAAAACCGTCATGCTGAACTCTCTGGACTCAAGTTTCCTGCATAACTCCACTACTTCTTCTATCGGCAAGTAGATGTGAATCGCATTCGTTTGCCGTTCCCCTGCAGGCTTACTTAAATCGTACGTTGCAAAAAACAAGTGCGCACGACCAATAGCAAACGAATCGTTCAACACCTCCACAAAACAGTTTTTTGCGTCCTTCCTAATAATTTGATACAAGTTTTCTTCTTTTTCTCTTGACATTTTATTTTTCTCCTAAAAATTTAATTATCTTTTTGATTATCGTTATACATCTCACGCACAAATTCCGCATCTGTTTCGGATAATCGCCAACTGCCGTCCACGTAATCACTTTCAGTTGGCAAAGGGATTACGCCTTCATCGTCCCTTGCCGTTTCCATTGCTTCTACGAGAGTATCCGCATCTACATACACATACCCGCATACTTCCCACGTTACAGGAATTTTCCATCTCTTCATTCTTTTTCCTCCTAAGATTTAGCTTCTGTGTCTCCCTCGGCTTTTTTCTTGAAATGAATTTGTTGGAAACCTACCGAATCGCAGTAATAAAAAAGGTCCTGTGTATCGGAGTATTTAAACTCCACCACGTCGGACACACTCATCGAGCGACCTTTATAACCTTCCGCGTATACCGTGTTGAATATGGTAAATACCTCTTCAGGCGTCTCAACATTCAGTTTTCCTTCGTAAACACATTCATATAACTCAACAGGAATATGTCCACCCGTTTCTTTTTGCATGCTTTCCAACCCCTCAAACACCAATCCGCGCGTCTTTTCGTTTAAAGGTATTTGATAAAGCCGTACCAAGATGTCTTTATCCATTTTCTTCTTCTCCTTTGTGATTTTGATACGGTATATAATCTACCGAATCTTCATACCCTTTCTCGTAAACGCAAACCCCTATATGCATAGGACTTTCGTTTTCTTCGTTATACTCCGTTTCGCTGACAACGTGCCATTCCCCGTCTTCAAATACTTCCACTTTCATTGCAGGAAAGTTTTCGTCGTCTATTGCCTTCACTCGCATACAGCCACCGTTCGGAAGTTCCAATTCAAGAGTAGGATACTCTGTTATCTCTTCTTTTTCTTCCAAACTAAACCGTCCAGTATTATGAAGGGCGCAACTGAAACGTGCTTTTGCCTTATTGATCTCGTTTTGTAAATACTCGAATATCTTGTTTACTTGCTCTTCCGTAAAGGCATAATTGCTCACGGTGGAACAATTTCCAAGAAGTCTTACCATTGCCGCTATCTTATTTACCCTCGCGGTTGCTATACGCGCAAAACATTCTTCTTTGCTTTCTTTTTTTCGACTCGCATTCATAATGCAGGTCCTCCTTTTTTTAATAATTATTTGGTCTTTCTTCTAATATTTTGTAACCACCACCTAGTTCAAATTCTCGTATCGACAAAAACGTGGATACTGGAATACATACGCCGGCGTGCGCCATACACTCCAAAGTTCTCTTGATATTGCGTCCTGGTGCTTTACAATTGCTGGAACGCCCGCAAGAGAAAGTTGAAGGTACGTCATATATACGCATCGTCTATCTATATCCCCACAATCAATAAAACAATTTCGGGTGTAGTTGATATGATAATCGTTTTTCAATACGTCTAATGCCGCCATCAACATTCCGCCTCCTCCGCAACAAGGATCGTTGACGGTAATTACTTCATCTTTTTCCGCTCTTTCAAGGGCATCGCCACCAATGGTCATCTTTGCCATTAGTTTGGATACGTGGTAAGGCGTAAAAAACTGACCTGTCCCCGAGTTTCCTTGATTACATCGCATAAAGAGCTCGCCAAGATAATCATCAAATCGTCCATTATCGTACACCACCGAAGACAACAACTTGTAAATCATTGTAAAAACCTCGGCTACAATCTTCTGTTCATCAGGGTGATACTTTTCCATTATTTTAAGATACTGCTCTTCTCGTTCTGCACGGTTCGCTAAGTCTACCGTGTTGGCAATGGAAATTGCACCACATTCCAACACGTCAGTGATAAGTTGATACTTCCCAATTCGATATATCGCCGAATCAATCCGCTTGATTATATCGTTAACCGTTGGAATTGTATACGGGCAAAAATTTGATTGAACTTCTACTTCTTCGCACATTTCTTTTCCTCCCAACGTTCACGAGAAATCCTCTTTAAGAAAGGAACAAGCATCTCTTCAACGAGTTCGTCGTACCAATCGTCAAACATAACACCATAATCGTCAATCGATTTTCTTTGATTAAACGGATTAAGATTGCTGGTCTGCACTAACGACTTCATATCGTAGGCAATATCGTATAACCCACTATCATCACCAAAAAAGTCCAACGAGTATGCATCCAATCTTTCACATTCTCCTGATTGAAGATTCTCTTTTAAAAACCGTTCCACATCGATAATGAACTTGGAAAGCTCATTATCATCATCCGTCGAATAAACGGACGTAAACTCTAATGTTTCTTCCCCTTCTGAAAAAGACATTGCATCAATGGTCACTCCCAACTTTTTCTCTTTCTCGGAATAGAGACCAATATGATACACCTTCATATTCTCTAATTCCTTAATTTTGCCTTCTGCGGATTCTTCGCCAAAACATACTCCTACGTATTCCGCCATAAAACCGCCAACCACACGGGTTATACTGCTCCATTCCCAATTCAAGGAAAGAACTTTCCCGTCTTGAGTTATTACGTCGATGTAATCAATCACCAAATCTTTTACATCTGTTCTTGCTACAACTGTTAAATCCATTTTTTTCTCCTGTAAGTTTATTTTTTATATTGCAACGGAAATACAATTTTCCGATTAAAAGGTGGTTATAGAGCGAAAGCCCTGGAATCTATAAATGAAAAAGCGCCCAAAGTAAAAACACTTTGAACGCTTTGAAAAAAGATAATAATTTATTAAATTTGAAACTTTTCTTGAAAAGATTGAAACTAAATTTAACCCAATTTATAAAAAAAGAGAAGATAAAGTTCCTGCACTCTATCTTCTCATACGTAAGGGAAAATATTCCTTATTTTTTAGGTTTTTGTTTTTTATTAAACAACTTGCTTTCATTATGGCGCGCCAATTTCATTTCGGAACGAATCCATAAGAAACCAAATAATACTGCCATTAACAGAAAAACGCCAGTGCAAATCCAATTGATAAGCAACATCGTTTCAGTTCCTAAGCTTAAATACCAATTGACTATTAAAAGCGAATATAAATTCATAATACATCTCTCTTCAAGATTTATTATTACCATTATAAGCCAAAATTCGATTTTTGTCAACAATTATTTTATAATTACACTAGTATTTAATCCTATTTTTGTGATAAAATTACCCCACATCCAACGGGAGAAACGCCCGTT
>JBGVLZ010000059.1:0-47849 GCA_045124505.1 Eubacteriales bacterium | reverse complement strand
GTCCTGCAAGAGCCTTTGCCGCCTTCTGACCGACATTTCTTATTCCGAGGGCAAACATCAGCCTTTCAAGTCCTGCCTGCTTTGATCTTTCTATTGCATCTATAAGATTTTTAGCTGACTTTTCGCCCATTCTTTCAAGCGGAGCTATATCTTCTACGGTTAATTTGTAAAGATCTGAAGCATTTTTTATAAGCTCCGAATCCAGAAGCAAATGAACTACCGCAGGACCAAGACCGTCAATATTCATCGCATCACGGGATGCAAAGTGTATTATATTTCTTGCCACCTGTGCCGGACAAAGTGCATTTGTACAGCGTGTTGCCGCTTCTTCATCCTTAACGGTCATACCGCCGCATGATGGGCATATTTTCGGCATTTCGTAAGGGACCGCATCAGCTTTACGCTTTGATGTATCTACCCCGCCGACCTCTGGGATTATATCCCCTGCTTTTCTTACGAGCACCGTGTCGCCGATGCGTATGTCACGCTTTGCAATATAATCGGCATTGTGTAGTGTTGCACGGCTGACTGTTGTACCTGCAAGCCTTACAGGGGCAAGTACTGCATTCGGTGTTAAAACTCCCGTCCTTCCGACCTGAACGATTATATCAAGCAATTCCGTATATTTTTCCTCAGGCGGGAACTTATACGCAACAGCCCATTTCGGGGTACTTATATTTTCGCCGATATCAGCACGTTGTGAAAGGCTGTCGACCTTGATAACAACGCCGTCAATATCGTATTGCAATTCCCCTCTTGATGCGCCTATTTCGTTTATCATCCGCATTACGCCTTCAGCATCAGATACACATCTTCTCGGTGTGACCGTGTGAAAGCCGAGCTTTTCAAGATAATCAAGGGATTGTGTATGCGAAGCAAACTCAATACCCTCAGCACCTTGAATATTGAATACAAGTATATCAAGCTTTCTCTGTGCGGTCACTGCCGAGTCAAGCTGACGGAGTGAGCCTGCCGCCGCATTTCTCGGATTGGCAAATGTTGACTCTTCATTTTCCTCACGGCGTCGGTTAAGCTCCTCAAAGCTTTTCCTCGGCATATATACCTCGCCTCTCACCTCAAGATATGAGGGAGCGTTTTCAAGCTTCATAGGTACAGTATATATCGTTTTGAGATTGTTTGTAACATCCTCACCGATCTCCCCGTCGCCACGTGTTGCACCTCTTACAAACATTCCGTCTTCATAAACAAGCGACACGGAAAGACCGTCTATTTTAGCTTCGACCGAAAATACGGCATCCTGGTGTATTTCCTTTATCTTCCTTACAAAGTCATATACTTCGTCTTCGGAAAAAACGTCCTGAAGTGAGCCCATTTTGTATCTGTGCGTGACCTTTTCAAACTTTTCAAGCACACGTCCGCCGACACGCCCGGTCGGTGAATCAGACCTTACAAATTCCGGGTGCTCCTCTTCAAGCTTTTTCAGTTTTTCAAACAGCCTGTCATATTCGTAGTCACTCACCTCAGGTGAGTCCATCGTATAATACAGATACGCATATCTGTTCAATTCTTCAACGAGGCTATCTATTTCTGTTTTTATTTTATTCATAAATAAGCATCACCGTTTTTTCTTTTTACTATATCATAAATTATTTTAAAATATTGCATCGCATTTTTTTATTTACATTTTATTTTTTAAATGTTAACATACATTCGCACAGAAGAAATATATTAAAGCAATTGACAAAACAGCAAAAATAAGTGTATAATGTCATTCGAAGTAAAAATACATCCCCGAAAGGAATTTATTTATGGCCGTAATATATACATCAGCTGATGAGCTTATAGGAAAAACCCCTCTTTTACAGCTTAAAAATACAGAAAAGAAATTGAAGCTTTCCTCAAATATTTTGGCAAAGCTCGAATATCTCAACCCCGCAGGCTCGGTCAAAGACCGTGTCGCACTTTCGATGATAAACGATGCCGAAGAAAGAGGAATACTTACGCCCGAATCGGTAATTATAGAACCTACAAGCGGCAACACGGGAATAGGACTTGCTATGGTCTGTGCGGCAAGAAATTACAGACTTATCATTGTTATGCCCGACTCAATGTCGCTTGAGCGCCGTCAGCTTATGACAGCATACGGGGCTGAGCTTGTGCTGACAGACGGCTCACTCGGCATGGCTGGAGCAATAAAAAAAGCCGAGAAGCTTGCACGTGAAATTCCGAACAGCATCATTGCAGGACAGTTTACAAACCCTGCAAATCCGAAGATTCATTTTGAAACAACAGGTCCTGAAATATATAATGACACAGACGGAAATGTAGATATTTTCGTTGCAGGTGTCGGCACGGGCGGAACGATAAGCGGTGTCGGTGAATACTTGAAATCTAAAAATCCCAACATCAAAATTGTCGGTGTTGAGCCTGCGTCAAGTGCCGTGCTTTCGGGTGGAAAAGCAGGTGCGCACGGCTTGCAGGGCATCGGTGCAGGATTTATCCCCGAAGTGTTGAATACGGACATAATAGATGAGATAATAACCGTCACCGAGGACGAAGCCTATGAAGCAGGCAGGCTCATCGGAAAAAGCGAGGGTGTGCTTGTGGGTATTTCCTCAGGCGCCGCCGCACACGCCGCATTCACGCTTGCAAAACGCCCCGAAAACGAAGGAAAGACAATTGTAGTCCTCCTGCCCGACACAGGCGACAGATACCTTTCAACTCCTCTGTTCCGATAAGTGAAAATCATAAAACCACAACTCATAACGAGTTGTGGTTTTGTTCATTTTAATTCCATTCGTTCACTCGATTTCAGCCCTCTAAAGTCCGTTTCAGCTCTGTTGCAATATTCACAACCGATTCACGCATTTTAAAAGTCTCATATCTCTGAGTATTTTCTACCGGCATTAAATACTGCACAGTATCTATCATTTCGTGAGAAATAATAGCGCCTGTATATTTTATTCCGGATTCCATCGGCAGCACATCATCACGGATTTTCAATGTATAACCGACTCCCTCTTTAATTTGCAACAGATAGTCACCGTCCTCTATTTTCATTTCGATAACTGCACCTTTGGAATCTTTGATAAAGCTTGCACCGAAAGATTCAAACATATCCACCGAGTCTTCTTCATCAGTCGGAATAATATAATAATCTTGAACAAGCTCTACAACTGTATCGCTTTTTGCATTATAACTGTTGAAAGTTTCTCCGACAGTCACAATTTTACATTTTGATACTGCTTCGCCCGAAATCATAACATCTTCGTCATCGTGGCGAACTGTTATATAGAAAACAGTATCAATACATTCAATAGTTGCAAGTGCTCCCTTGACAATATCATTCGAAAAGACGTGTTTTTTAAACTGTTCCAAAGATTCGTATTCTACACTATCCGCCTCACCAATATAGTTTTTGGGCATCTGTAGCAACAGATCGTAATTAAACGGTTCTATTTTATCGTGCGAATTTGAACACCCGATCAAGATTGATGATGTTAAAAGTATAACCGTGATAATAACTAATAATATCCTTTTCACAACTAACCTTTCATTTAATCAGCTTTACTTTCAAGCTCCATTTCCCAAAGCAGGTTTATATTTTCTTGATTGTCCGGATACCAAAAAACTGACAATTTTTTATATACACCGCTATCCGAATTTTCGTTTTCATCCTCTTCACTATACAAGCGATTCCATGCGACGGCAGTGTATGTCAGCGATCGATACATACGGCTGCCGCCGTCATCAAAACTTCCTGCAGGTATCGGCACAAACGGAATTATTAAAATCAGAATAATGGCAAATATAATGATTTTTTTCTTTTTCATACGCTTAAATATTATTTCGTTATTCGTTTTTACAGTAACAACCGTAAAAATCAATTCCCCGATTAAAGTTACCGTAATCAACACCCCGACAACGGGAAAATAATCAATATCGTAATCAGATAAACTGACAACATCAAAAATTAACGTATAAAGCGAAAACACCGAGCCGATGTAAAGAAAACCCTTTGCGATGTTTATTGCATATGGGCTGTCTGTAAACAGATAAACCAACAGAAAAATGAGAATAATACATGTAATCACTGCGGTAATAAACGGTACGAAATAATTATATACAGGATGAAATGAATCGAAATAAGAAAATGGAACTATATACAACGCACCCACGCAACCATTGTAATAGATACCCATCCTCCCGCATGGTAGGAGCTCCAAAATCAACGTAATTATCGGAAGTATCAAATATATCAGTCTCTTTTTCATACGATCACACTCCTTTGTCAAATTAAAGTTAATGCACCTGATGAGCAGGATAAATTTAATCAGTTAATTTATTTATAAGCTCACGGAATTCGTATCTGTCGGGAGAATTTGTAAGTGTCAGCTCATTCAGCGTTTTTTGTACGTCTTCAAATGTTATCTTGCCTATATACTTACTTTCACGCAAAAGCATCGTTGTTTCGATAACAGCACCGATAAACTTGAAATCATCACTCGGTGTGTCTGTGTATATGCTCTTGTCAAGCTTATACTCGTTAAGATTGCTCATTGTTTCGGCGGGCTTCTTGTGTCTTACCGAAAGTGTCATCCACTCGCCGTCAGATGTTTTTGCGGAGTCTGTCAAGACAAGCTCATAGCATACCGTAACGGTATGTCCTGCACCGAGCTCACCTGCGTCCTTTGTGTCGTCCTCAAAGTCTTCCTTGTTAAGCAAGCGGTTTTCATAGCCTACAAGTCTATACTTTGAAACATTATCGGGGTTGAACGTAAGCTGTAATTTTACATCCTTTGCAACTGTATAAAGTGTTGAGAAAAGCTTTTCACCGAACACCTTTTCAGCTTCCGTTTCGCCGTCGATGTAGTAATAAACACCGTTTCCGTTGTCGGCAATAGCCTCCATATTCTGATCCTTGTAGTTGCCTGTACCAAAACCGAGAACTGACAGATAAACACCTAAATCACGCTTTTGCTCAACGAATGCTTTCAGTTCATCGCTCGATGAAATACCCACGTTCAAATCACCGTCAGATGCCATAATTATTCTGTTGTTCGCATCATTTGACATATATTTTTCGGCGATCTGATATGCTGTTTTAAGTCCCGATTCGCCGTTTGTTGAGCCGCCTGATTCAAGATTGTTAATTGCGGAAAGTATCTTACTGTGTTCATTTCCCTTTGCACCGTCAAGCACTACCTTTTCACTTCCCGCATACGTTACGATTGAAACTGTATCATCCTCGGAAAGATTTTTTACAAGGTGTGTAAACGATTTTTGTAAAAGCTGTAATTTATCCTCGGAGTTCATAGAGCCTGAAACGTCAATCAAAAATACAAGATTGTTTTTTGTCTTTTCAACAGCATCATCCGCTTTAAGTCCTACTGTCAAAAGCACGTTGTCTTTGTTCCACGGACAGACGGAGGCTGATGCTGTTATTCCGAAAAGCTCACCGTCCTTCGGCTCATTATACGAATAGTTGAAGTAGTTTACAAATTCTTCCGTTCGTATTGCATACTTTCCTGTATTTTTCAGCTGTGAAAGCTTATATCCCATATTTACAAGCTTACGGAAATACGCATACGATGCTGTGTCAACATCCGATGAAAATGTTGATACAGGCTCAATTGATGTATCTATAAACTTATTTTCAATAATTTCGGGAATCACAATGTTCATAGTATCATTTCTATCACTCGGCGCACCGGCTGCACCGCCGTCAGCCTCTTCCTTGAGTTCTGCATCAGCTGAATAATCGTAGTCGCCAAGCATACCGTAGTTAGGTGCATTTCCCTCCATATTAATACCGTCTCCCGATTTGGCACCGCACCCCGACAGAATAAGGGCACAAAGGGTCAAAATTGCCAAAATACGTTTTTTCATAACTTTTACCTCTTTCATGTAAGTATTTTTTCTACATACTTTGTGAAGGCTTTACTCGGCATAACCTCGGCTCTATAAGAAAACAGATTGACATATACATTTCCATATGATGTTTTAAGATACGGTGTTACAACATTTCCACGCCCGTCACATATCCAGACAAGACATTCTTCATCACGGCTTTCTTTCACATCTTCAAAACCACTTTGTATATAGCTTGTAAGGCATGTGTACTGTGTCTGCGTAAGCACCTTTTCACGGTATTCACCGTCAGAATACCAGATGAGCTTTTTGTCCGAAAACAGGTCAATTTTTTCAGTCGGCTCTGTTTCATATTTTTCAAGCACGTATTGAAGTGATATTTCAGCATCGTTTACCGAGCTGTCACTGCTTTTAAGGAAAACATCTGAAAATGTAGTTACCATGATGAGTATGACAACGCAAGCCGCCAATGACGCCAAAAGTTTTTTTGGATAAAATGATTTTATCTTTGTGTAGCTTTCAGCACTTGCAATATAATCATCACGTATACCGCCTATACAGTCATACAGCTTTTCGGCACATTTCTTTTTATTCACCATACAACTGCACCTCCAACTGTTCTTTCAGCTTTTCACGAAGTCTGAAAAGCACGGATTTTGCCTTTGATGACGACACGGAAAATCTTTTGCATATATCCTCAATGGAATCGTTATAAAAATATCTTCTTATAAAGATCATCCGTTTTTCTTCATCAAGCTTTGATAAAAAGCCGTCGATTATACGTGACAGCTCATTATTTTCTATCTCGTCAAACACATCGGTATTCGACGGAATACATTCGGTAAGCTCGTCACACACCTCACCGCCTCCACGCTTTTCTGCAGTTTTTTTACGGTATCGGTCAATTGAAAAATGACGTACTATTTTCGACAAAAACGCTCCTAAATATACAGGTCTTTCGTTTGGCATGCTGTGCCACGCTTTAAGGTATGTATCGCTGACACATTCTTCCGCATCCTCTCTGCAGCCGAGGACTGACATAGATATACCGTTTAACATTTTACCGTATTTTTCATCGGTTTTTGTAATAGCATCGTCTTTTCTCTGCCAATACATTTCAACAATTACGCTGTCATCCATTTTCTTCTTCCTTTCGCCTTCATACTATAAGACGGATTTAAATACATTCGGTTGCACATTTTTCCAAAATATTTTCAAAAATATCCGCAGATCTGTCACCTGCGGATATTTTTCACCTGTTTTTAATGTAATTTTTCGTTAAAACCGTAATGCGGTACATGCCCCATACGCAGTACGGGATCATTATAATAACATACGGAAGCACGTACTGCGACTTTGCTTCAAATAAAAGATGATACAAAAATCCGCCGATAATTACCGTGGGAATCAGAATAAATTCATCATTTACATTTTTCTTCTTTGTCTTATCATACAACATAAATACAAATGCAGTCATAAAACCAAAGTACAAAAACTGAACATTTATGTCCATTACAGCCTTCGTAAAGCCTTCGCCGACACCGCAAACAAGCTTGGCAAAGCCGAATTTCGGGGCATACTGCCCTCTTACCTTATTGTTCCAGATCGAAGAAAACGTAGTCTCGTTCCATTGGCTGTATGTTTTGTCTTTAAAAAAAGTATACGCTTTATCGGGATTTTCTTTGAAATATTCAATTCGTTCTTTTATTCGCTCTTTCGCTGTATCACTTGCATATTCTGCATCCTCGGGACCGTCATAAAGGGCTACCGTATCTTCCGAATCATACCAGCCGGGGGCAAAAACAGAGTCACCAAGTCCCATTGAAAGCCAGCATATCATAGGAATACCGTCGCCGAAATCATTATCTGTGCGCAGTTGATACTGCATAACAGGTAAATTTTTTGCCCCAAAAACGATAAGTGCCATAATGGCAACCGACAAAAGCCTTTTCAAATATTCGCCCCTTAAAAAACGGAGAACGAGTATTATTATCATTGCCACGGCAAATATCAGGTTATTGAGCTTTATCCACACCGCAATCGTGACAAACACAGATGCAAGTACAAGATTTTTTGTTTTGCTCTCCTGCACATAAGTTATGAAATTATATACCGCCCATGTAGAAAATGCAAATCCCGGTATTGTTCCGTACATAAATGATGAGAAAATAACGGACTGTGAGAATAAAATAAGCATTACAGCAGTTGCAAACGTAACAGCTTTATTTTTGAAAAGCCTGTCTGAAACACGCACAAGCGCAACATTTGAAAATGCAAGGCAGACAATATTTACGACCTGAAGCAAAATTCCCCACGTTTTATCGGGCAAAAACAGCAGACGTGAGCATATTTCAGTCCAGAATACATACCCAAGCTGAAACGGAAAGCGTTTGAAATAAACCGTGCCGATCGGAGAATAATCACCGTTTGCAAGCTTTATTCCCGCTTCCGTAGTAATGCGTGAATCATTTGTCGGGGATGAAAGCGACTGTATTATCCAAAGCACCCCGACAATGAACGTAATAACCCATACAGCGGTATAAAGCTGTTTTTCATTTATGCGTGTGTACCAGCTCTTTTTCTTTACAAAAATGATAAAAAGCGTACCGCAAAAACAGCATATAAGCAGGTAAAAAATATTTAAAAATATATTGTCAGACTTGAATGTTATCATTTCGTCAAGCGCAAGATCAGCTGTACCTGTAATGCTCCCAAAAAACAAAACAGCACCAATAAGCAAAATTATAATTCCGACGCAAATAACGCCGATGTCGGAAAGTTTAGATGTAAAACGCAAACATTTATTTTTCATACAATTATCCTTTCAAGATAATAACATTATACACAACGGAAAAATAATTGCAAGAGAAATACTTCTCGAATTTGTAAATACTTGACAAATCAAAAATTATGTAGTATAATTAATTATGCAAACAACTTTGCAGAGCAATGAAGTTGAAAGTTTAAAATTGAAAGTTGAAAATGAGGAGATAAAATATAGCAAGCATAATTGAAGAAAAATCTTTTATGTTCGCAATAAGAATAGTTAATCTCTACAAACATTTAAACGAAACAAATAGTTTTCCATTTTCAGTTTTTAGTTTTCAATTTAATAAGCGGGTGTGGCGGAATTGGCAGACGCGCCAGCCTTAGGAGCTGGTGTTAATTCGTGCAGGTTCAACTCCTGTCACCCGCACCAGAAAAACCGACAAGTTTCGACTTGTCGGTTTTTCAACTAAGTGCGCCTTTCGGCGCGTGAAGTTTGCTCCGCAAGTGAAGTTGTCCTGCGGACAGTGAAGTTTCTGCGGAAGTGAGTGGCGCACTTAACTTCATTTTATGCGCAAGCATAATACTTCATTATGCTGTAAGGCATAACTTCACTTCGGCGTTAGCCGATACTTCACTAAAAACTGCGAGAGTTCGAATTCATACGCAAAAACTGTAAAAATA
The DNA here is from genome assembly GCA_045124505.1 of Eubacteriales bacterium. Lineage (GTDB taxonomy): Bacteria > Bacillota > Clostridia > Oscillospirales > CAG-272 > RGIG7213. Next base: position 38,567 of record JBGVLZ010000059.1, on the reverse strand, counting down.
TCTTTTTGCTTTCTTTGCACAAAAGCGCCTTTACACTGTTACTAATGTAAATAAATATTATTATTATAGAAATTAATATTCTATACTTGACAAAGTGAAAAAACAATGATAAAATAATAAATTGATAAAATAAGGAAAAATTCAGGAAGGACATTCAAAAATGAAAATCAAATCACTTAAAAAAATCATTTCCTTTATTCTTTCTGTTCTTTTGATCGTGTCTGCTGTTTCATCAACAGTTTTTGCAGCTGACACAGATGTAACGGAAAGCAGCACATACGTTTTAAACCGTGACAGTAACGGAGACCACTTGTACCAATTCCAGAGCCCTTCGAAGATCGGTTATGATTTAGATAACAAGTACGGCAGCCCCGGTGTTCCAATACAAGCATTTGTTTACACTATGTATGATACTATCAACAACATCTATATACCTACATACTGTTGTGATATCAACACTACCGCAAATCCAGGTACTAACTATCGCCGATTGAATCTTGAAGACTCTCCTTTTGCAGGCAGTTCAGCAGGACTTATCCGTGCGATACTTACCGAAGGCTTTTACGTTCTTCCCGAAAACGGTGAATCCGAGGCGGAATTGGCTGAAAGAGTCAACGAAAAAGCCATACAATTGGGCAATGCGGCAGGAATTGAAAATTTGACGGTAGGTGAAGCAATCGCCGCAACGCAGTGCGCCATCTGGAGAACTGCGCACGGTTCTATCGTTTCGTTTCCCAAATTTTGCAGATATGTATTCGAGCCTACACTAACAAAGTACGCAAGCATGTGTTCCTACGATGTTCTGAGATACAAGGATCAAAACCTCATAGAAGATACAATCAAGACGGTATATGAGTATCTCATTTCACTCGAACCTATGCAAGCTACAGAAAAAACACTTTCAGCATCTTCATTCGAAAACTTAAATGATCCCGTGCTTACAAAAAATCCAGACGGTACATATAACGTATCCGTTTCAACTACCGTTGACGTAAGCATCAAAGACGGTGATTCGCTCACTATCAAGGCGCAGATCAACGAAGGTTATTCCGCAACAGCTAAGCTTAAAGACGGAAAGCAAGATGTTACATTGACACTCAGCAACGTTCCTGCGTCTGTTGCTTCAAAGAAAGTTACTCTCTCAATTTCAGGCTATCAGACATCTACCGGCTTTTACTATTTCGATTCCGAGGGTGAACGTGGAGCCTCTCAGTCAATGGTAGGCTACAGCAACGGAAGACTTCCTGTTTATGCAGAAGCGGTTGCTACTGATGACCGCATCCTTAACATCCACAAGACAACAAGCAAGGAAAAAGGAAGCGAGCCTATCAGCGATATCATATTTGACATTTATCTCGTTGCAACAAAGGAAGAATATGAATCCGGCGCAGTTAAACTGCCCGATGCTATAGAGTATGATTATCCCGAAAAAGCTGAATATACTCTCATAACAGACGAAAACGGAGACGCATCATTGAATCTTCTCCACCACGGACTTCCTGACGGTGTATATCTGCTTGTTGAGCGTAACAGCCCGAAGATAGTTAAACCGCTTGATCCTTTCTATGTCGTTATTCCTGACAGAGATCCCGTTACAAACGAGACTATATATGAAGTTACGATCAACCCGAAGAATGAATTAAAGCCCACTATAAAGATAGAAAAAGACGTTATTTCTATCGGCAACAATGAAGCTTCAGTAAATGCTTATGAGGATCACACATGGATCATCGGAACAACAATCCCCGAAGACATTGCTGACGGTAAATCGTACATTGTAACAGATACGCTTGACAACCGTCTTGATTACGTAGGAAATCTCAAAGCATTCCTTGAAAACAAAGAAACGGCTGCAAATCCTTTGCAGTTGACACTCGGTACTGATTACAATGTTACATTGACAGACGTTGATTCACTTTCCGACGGCAAGCCTTCTGACTCATTCAAGGTTGAGCTTACAGCTGAGGGCATGGCAAAAATTGCCAACGCTATCGGTGATAACAAGTACAGTGATTATATGCTCCGCATTTACTTTGATGCAAAGATCAATGCAAATGCAACAATGGCAACACAAATACCTAACCAAGCCGCAGTAGAGTACATCAACGCTGCTGAAGAAGTCCTTGAAAAGGAATCTGACAAGCCTTATGTATACACAGGCGGTATCAACCTTTTGAAGGTAGACTCTGAAGACAACAGTAAGGTGCTTCCCAACGCTGTATTTGAAGTGTATCGCACAGCTACGGCTGATGAAGTAGGTGCAGGAATCGATGGACTTACAGAGCTTCCCGGCCTTGTAGGAAAGTTTGTAAAGGTTTCCTTCTTCGATAACAAAGCACTCGAAGGTGAAAAGGTAACAACTGTAACATCAGATGAAAACGGTAAGATTGCTATATACGGTCTTGCATACGGTACATATTACCTGCTCGAAACAGATGCACCCGCAGGATATAACAAGATCGGAGACACGGTTGAATTGACAATTAACGATCTCAGCCACAATGACGACAAAGCAATCGTTATCGAAAACGAATCCGGTGTAGTATTACCCGAAACAGGCGGTATCGGTACAACAATATTTACTGTTCTTGGTATTTCACTCATAGCCCTTGCAGGTGTTTTGTTGATCTACAAGCGCAGAACAAACTGAAAAGTTTTATAGTGCAGTTAAGAGTGGGCAGACTCAAATGATTTTTGAGTCTGCCCATTTTATCATATTGTAACACCATCAAAACGGAATAATGCTGTAACGATAATAATACAAAAAATGCAAGCATCCTTTAAAAAAGAGCTTGCATTTTTGTCTGTTTTATTTCAAATTTTTCTTGACATAACTCCCCAGTCTGAAACAGACGGGGGTGTTGTCTGAAGCATCTGAGCATTTCATCAAGATGCTTTTAATTTTATGTTGGGTTATCTGACAGAATTTTGTCGATATCCTTATTCATCATTGAAGTAGCTCTGTTGATACTGCGTTTGTAAAGTGATGAATAATTATTATTTCCGCTTCTTACAATTTCCGGGAAGATACTTCCGACATTTCCCCAGTCGAACATATGTATGCCGCCAAGGTCAAATGTACGTGATTTCAAGATAATATCAAGCATATCGCTTGATTCTTCATCACGGAAGGCTTTACCCGTGAGCACTACATCGTAATATGCTGGTGTAAGAGTATACATAGACTTTGCCGCCATCGCTTCAACGAGTGCTGAAACATTGTCTTTATCCTTACAGGTTATCGGAATGCTCAAAAGTGCTGTTGTTGAATGGACAAAGTGACCGTAATTTTCCTGCGATGACTGATATTTAGGGAACGGAAGCACGCCGAAATCAACATCCATTTCACGCAGTCTTATTGCAAGCTGTAACACCTCAGCCAAGAAAAGTGCTCTGCCTGATTCAAATACCTGCTGTGTTTCTTCTGAATGTGTGACAACACCGTCGGAAGCAAACAAAACAGACTCATCTTCCCATATAGATATACTCTTTTCAAGCACCCTCATAACATATTCAGTATGAGAAGATGTCGAATCAAAATACGGCAGATCAGAGGAGTCTTTCTGTGTCACAGAAAGTCCTGCAGCATAGAAAAACGCTTCACACGTTGAATGGTGAGTTGAAAGTCCGAATGTATCGTCTTCCCACTTTACAACGCCGTCACCGTTATCATTTGCTGCCGTCATCATCATCTGATGCATTTCGTCAAATGTCCACTTGTTTTCCTCAACAAGCTTATACGGATCAAATCCGTAATTTTTTGCAATCTGCTTATTGAACATCATTACCCATGTCGCATCGTTATCCATAATGGATATATCGCCCGTTGCGAAATAGTTTTTGTCTGCAATAGAGCAATTTTTTCTCATTGTCTGATCCCACCACGGCTGCGTAAGATCAATGTATTCAAGCGAATTGAGATCAAGCAAAAGCTGATTCTGCATCAAAGATATCGTACTTGCCGTGTTACACATGAGCACCTGAAATTCATCAAGTCCGCTTTTAATGCTGTTCTGTGCCGTTGTACCGGGTGAATCAGATGCGACCTCACGTATTTTCACATTATATTCCTCTTCAAGGAACATATTACGGCGGTAAACTGCCGATGCGATAGGATCATCTGAATCCGTTTCCGCATATATATCCTGAGAACGCCAATCAGCGGAATTGTATCCGTCGCCCATTACAAGAAACGTGATCTCTTTTTCATCGAAATCAAGTACATCGGGAAGATATTCCGGATAAAGCTCAGCCGTTTCATTACTGCTGTCCGGCGCTACGGTCACAACAGGTGTACTGTCATCATCCTTCTTATTGCAAGAAGCAAACGCAAACGAAGAAAAAACAGTACAAATTGCAAGTAAACCGCACGATAATTTTTTTATCAATGACATAACATCACCCCTGCTCCAGCTTTTTTAAATATTCAAAACAAATACGGCATTCTTCCTCACCGCTCGGTGTCAATGTTTCGCTTTCCACGATCATAGGAATGCCAAGCTCTATGGCTTTTTTGTATACCCTTTCAACGGGCGCTATACCCTTACCGAGCGGTCTGCCATTGGAATTTTCAATACCGTCCTTGATATGGATACACAAAAGTCTGTCTTTATACTTTTCCAGCGTTTCAACAGGATCAAGCCCCGCATTGAATACCCAATAAGTATCTATTTCAAGATAAATATTCGTTCTTTCAACGATATTCTTATATATATCAGAACCGTCCTCATTGAGAATAAACTCGTGACTGTGGTTATGATAACCGAGCTTAATTCCCTCTTTTTCAAGTCTTGGCTGATACTCATTGATAAGACGTACAAAATCATCTATCTTTTCAATAGTTGACAGATCATGCATAGGAATAATATAATTTTTGTTTCCGATTTCCTTATGATATGCAACCGTGCCTTCGAAATCATCCACAAGCTTATCTATTCCTGTGTGTGTGCCCCAAAGCTCAATACGGTTATCTGCAAGCATCTTGTTGACCTGATCGGCGGTATTTCCGTAAAATCCCGCAAATTCCACCATATCATAACCGATATCAGCAACGGTTTTCACAGCCTCGGCAAGATCTTTTTTTGCCATATCGCGTATACTGTAAAGCTGAATACCGTATTTCATAGGAAAATTCCCCTTAAATAATTTCTATTTTTTCTATCTTCTGCTCTTTTGTGGGTTTGTCGAACCAGTCTGTTGAAACAGATGCTATCTTATCAAGCACATCGTAGCCTTCAACAAGCTTACCAAACGCCGCATAGTCACCGTCAAGGTGAGGTGCATCTGCATGCATAATAAAGAACTGTGAGCCTGCAGAGTTGGGATCCTGCGCTCTTGCCATTGAAATCACACCGCGTGTATGCTTCAGTGTATTGTTAAATCCGTTTGATGAAAACTCACCCTTTATAGAATAACCGGGACCGCCCATGCCGCTTCCCTCAGGGCATCCGCCCTGAATCATAAAGCCTGCTATAACACGGTGGAATATAAGTCCGTTATAAAAGCCTTTATTAACGAGTGATTCAAAATTTTCAACTGTTTTGGGAGCAATTTCGGGATAAAGTTCAAGTGTCATTACTCCGCCGTCTGCCATTGTTATTTTAATCATTTTTATCACCTCTTCAGTCAACTACTCTGATGCTGTTGATAATGATCTCTTCGATGGGCTTATCGTTGCTGTCTGTTGCAACTGAGCCGAGCTGTTCGAGAACATCAAATCCCTTTGTCATTTTGCCGAATGCAGCGTACTTGCCGTCAAGTGAAGACTTTGCGCTGTTATTGAGCACGATAAAGAACTGTGATGTTGCACTGTCCATAAGTGTATCTACTTCGTCTTCCGATTCGCCTGTAAGGCTGGACTGACGAGCCATGGAAATTACGCCCTTTGTGTGTGAAAGTGTATTTTCAACACCGTTTTCGGAAAACTCGCCCTTGATCTTTGTGCCTGAACCGCCTGTACCGTCACCGTTGGGGTCGCCGCCCTGAACAACGAATCCTGAAACAACTCTGTGGAAAGTAAGTCCGTCATAGAAGCCGGATGTTGCAAGGTCTACAAAGTTCTGAACTGTTATAGGTGCTATTTTCGGATAAAGCTCAAGATCCATTGATCTTCCGTCATTAAGAAGTATCTGAACATTTACTTTTTCCTTTGTTGTAACATCAAATGTTTCCTGCTTATCGGGAGTTTTTACTCCGCCGCATGAAGCGAATGAAACTGTCATAAGAACAGCTGCCATGATAATTGCAATAATTTTTTTCATTTTTTATTTTCCTTTCAAATTATAAACTTAAATTTTGTATCTGTAATTAAATCTTCCGAAGGGAGCTGATGAACCGTTGAGATAAAAATCCATAACGGAAGCATTTTGCATATTGTCGCTCCACTTGAACTGAATATCAAATCTGCCCTCACAGCCTAAAAGACTTCTCGGAATTTCAAGCATGAGCTTGTTTTTTCTGACCGTTATACGGCATGCTCCTATTTTTTCCCAAGTGAACGATTCACTGTCGCTTGTGGACGAATATTTTTCAACAGACGCTTTGCCTGACTTCGGTGACAGTCTGTTTATAACAAAATCATATCCGTTCCATGATGCGTTTTTGTTTCCGTTTACGTTCAAAAACAAAGTCATCCAGCCATCGCCCTCAGGCTTTGTTATATCATTTGTACATTCCGCATAGAAATAGATATTATTTTCGTCACGTGCAACCTTTGCACCGATTATTTCATTTCTTCCGCTTTCGTTCTTGTAAAAGCTTCCCTTGAAGCCTTCGCAGTCACGCTTCGCGGCAAGTCCTTTCGGGTTCTTATAATACGGCGCAACGTCACGCCACTGCGCAAAACCGCCTTTTACATCGATGTGCTTTTCGCCTGATGCCTTTTCGGGCTGATATGCGCCCTTAAAACGGCGGATATTTGAAGTGAGCTGTAAATAATATGTGTCAAGATAACCGTCACAGTCAGGCTCTATATCTCGGCTGTGCTCATAGTCGTACTGGTCAACAAATGCTATCTTCGTGGAATTTTCATCAAGTACCCACGGAGCACCCTTGGACTTCTGCACCGTCCATTCGTTCCAGCCTGTTACAAATACCATATCGGGAGAAAGATCAATGGCTCTGTCCCACTGTTCCTGGAAATTATATCCGTATTTATACGAATCAGCTGTCACCTTTGAGTGACCGTACTTGTGCGTATAGCTTCTGCCGAATGTGCCTTCGTCATTAAAGAAAGTACAAATTCTGTTTTTGTTTGCATTTTGAGCAACACCGACAGTTACCATCTCACAGCTTCCGTCAGGACGCTCACGGTACTTTTTCTGCGGGAATATTTCAAGCCATCCCCAATGATCCTCGTGATGGTAGGAGTCAGCATTCGTCTGATACAAAGGCTGCGGAGGACGGAATGTAAAGAACTCCCTCATTTCATTAAGCAATTCTGTATCTTTTTCTGATACACCCGTCTTAGGAAGTGCTTCCTTAAAGCCTATGACAAGGGGCTTGCCCTCGTGCATAAACCACAGATCGCTGTATTTGCCAAGCTTATACATATCCGTATACAGATGTCTTAACATTCTTTCAGACGGTTCGCCCGGATAGAAATTAAGCATAAATGCAATTTTAGGCACATTTATTCCATCATCAAGACATCTTTTCCATTCTTCGAACAGCGGCATATATGCGCTTTTCCAAAGGAATGCACCGTTTGTACAGTCAAACACAACGAAGTCAACGCCTGCGGCTGCAAGCATAACAGCGTGGCGTCTTAAAACATATGTGTCAGAGTTTCGGTAAAATCCGAACAGCGGCTCATTCCAATGGCAACAGCCGTTTTTGCCCTGCCATACGGGATGGTTGTCGTTGTATTCCGCATCGGGATATTTTCTGAACGTATCGACAAGGTTTATAGCGGGAGCACCCGTTGCCCTTTCATGCCATGTCCAATAGAAAATACCGACCTTTTTGCCGTTTTTAGCACCGACGTCATCACTTGACAAAACTTTTCTGCCAAGCATATCAACAGCCTCCCAGCCATCAAAGCCAAAGCTGTTTGCGTTTATTTTTTTTGCAGGTACGTAATCTTTATTTTCATACGGTGAAGTTTTCAAAAAACGAATATCGTTTATTTTCGCATTCTGATCGACCTCTACATATATATCGTGAACACCGCTTGTCGGCTGTATTTCAAAGCTGACAGTATCGGCACCCTTGTAAAGAGCAAGTGTTGCTTTTGCAATTGCCTCGCCGTCTTCCTTATCTTTTCTGATAATCATACTTGCCGGATATTCGCCGACAGAATAATCAACCTCGCACGATATCATGCCGTCGGCAAAATCGACAGCTGAAAATTTCAATATATTGTTAGCCGTAAAAAACACCTCTTTTCTTATAATCACCTAATTTTACCAAAATTAAATGGCTGTGTCAATATTAAAAAACGAAATAATATTAAATAATTGTCAACAAACAAATATTTCCGAATAACGGTCACTATGCGGGATAAAATATCATCATTAAAATGAATGGAGTTGTGCTATGCTTAAAAAAATCTTTTGCGTTTTAACCTCTGCGTTTATCCTTATATCGACTGTTATATCAGTAAACGGAAATATCTTATCACCCGGCTTGCAGATAATACAAAAGGATGTTAAGGTTATTAAAATGGGCTCATACGGTGAAAAAATATGCTTTACCAAAGCTGACTTTGCGGATGTTTTAGGTGAGGATGAGCTGAAAAGTATAACGATATCTTCCCTTCCAGATGCGAAATACGGGCGTTTGAAATTCGGAAATCTCGATGCATTTGCAAATCAGGTGATAAGTGCAGGCGGAATTGAATTTCTCACCTTTGAGCCTGCTTCATCAAACGTATCCTGCACATTTGATTTTGTGATAAACGAAGGGGATATCAAATGCCTTTTGTATGTGATAGACCGTGAAAATTCATCCCCCGTCGGCGAGTCATTCAAAGTAAATACAGTCGAGGACATTCCCGTTTTTTCACGTTTAAAGGGAAGTGACAATGATGGTGATGAGCTTGATTTTATCATTGTTTCACAGCCTGAAAACGGACGTCTTACGATCACCGACAAAGAACTTGGAATTTTCAAATATACACCGTCATCACAGTTCAGAGGAACTGACAGCTTCACTTACAGAGTATGTGACAAATACGGCAACTTAAGTGATATTTCCACGGTCACAGTCAAAACATCAAAAAACAAATCTAAAATGATATACGCCGACATGGCGGAAAATCCTGCACAGTATGCATCGCTCGTGCTTGCTGAAAACAATATACTTGTAGGTGAAAAAATAGGCGACAGACTGTATTTTTCTCCGTCATCCACGGTTGAACGCGGTGATTTTCTTGTAATGGCTATGAAATGTGCAGGATATAGTCCCAACATCTACACACAAACAAACACAGGCTTTGACGATGATGAAACTATACCCTCGCATATAAAAGGATATGTGATAACGGCTATGAACCTCGGAATTGATTGCACATCAGATGGCGAAAATGTATTCTGCGTCAATGAACCTATAAGCGAATATGACGCTTCAAAAATAATTTCCTCTATTATCTCTCCCGATAATGTCGATGAAACGCTTTCTTTCCTCGATAATACTGTTATCCAGACCGGTAATTTTGGGGAAGAAAAACGTCAGCTGTCACGTGAGAATGCGGCTTTGCTTTTAAATATGATATTTGAAAACAAATAATAAAATATGGGGTTGGTTCAAATATGCCAACCCCATTTTTATTCGTTATTCAACCTTTTGGTTATCAACTATATTGTTTATCCAGATCCCTTTTTTTATCATCAAAAGTCCTATTATGCATTTAATTATATCTATCGCCGTACAAATAAAATACAGCGGGACAACCGGAAGCTGTGTATACATGCTCAGAATAAACGCAAGCGGAACGGAGATCGCCCACACGAAACAACTGTCAAAAATGACAGTTATAAATGTTTTACCGCCTGAACGAAGTGTAAAATAGCATGCGTTTGCAAGGGCGTGTATCGGCATACACAAAGCGGAGCACATGATAAACTGTGCGGCAAGGTCACGCACCTCATAGCTCGTTTTGTATATAAGCGGGAAAAGCGGTGAGAAAAGTGCCATAACAACACCGACAGCGGAGCAAAGAAGTACTGAAAATACCGTAAGCTTACGCACAGAATCTACAGCTTCTTCCGTATCACCTCTGCCGAGAAGCTGGCCTATTATGATCGCAACAGCGCTTCCCATTGCGATAAACGAGACATTGAAGACGTTGCTGACTGTTGAGTTTATATTAAGCGCAGAAACAACATAATATCCTCTTACCGAATAGAACTTCATAAGCATCGCCATACCACCCGACCACAGCGTTTCATTAAGCATAAGCGGAATACATTTTTTCGTAATTTCGAACGCAAGTCTGCGGGGTATTTTAAAACTGCGGTAAGCCCCTTTGATAAATGTATATTTATTGCTGTTTTTATGTGTTATATATCCGATAAATGCAAGCTCCGCAAATCGGGCAATTACAGTGGCAAGTGCCGCACCCGCAACTCCGAGCCTCGGAAAACCGAAATAACCGAATATGAGAAGCAGATTAAACGTAAAGTTTACGCACACCGAAACAATACCCGCCTTCATAGGCATCACGGTTTCTCCTGTTTCACGGAGTGTACCGGAATACACTTGTGTCAATGCAAACGGTAGAATACCGATAAGCATTATTTTAAGATACTGCTTTGCAAAAACAAGGCTTTGTGCGATATCCTCAGCGCTTCCCTCGCCTTTTAAATACTGATTTATGAGTTCCTCACCGAAAAACAGCATAATAAGTATTCCGATTACCGTTATCAAAAGCGATATGATTATCTTATATCTGAATGTGGCACGTATGCCCTTATCGTCTTTCTTTCCGAAAAATTGCGCCGTAAATATACCTGCGCCGGCGACTGCCCCGAATATCGTAAGATTGAATACAAACATAAGCTGGTTTACAATGGAAACGCCTGTCATTTCCACCGTACCGAGTCTGCCAACCATTATATTGTCAAGCATATTTACGAAATTCGTTATTCCGTTTTGAATCATTATAGGTATTGCGACAAGCATTACCTTTCTGTAAAACAACCTGTCACCTATGTACTTTTTTCTGAACTGTGTAAACATTTTAATCTCCCGAATAAACTTTCGACAGTATACCAAATTAAAACGGAATTTTATACACTTTATCAATTAATATTTTTTGAACTTGTGATAAAACAGATACTTGAACAATGGTGATAAATAAATCTGATTTTGAGGCAATTGAAATCAACGATACATCAGATGTAATTTAACGACTGCGCCTTGCCTGCCCCGCCGCAGGCAAATGGCGCAGATTTCCTACGGAAATCTAACGATAGATTTTTATAACCAGCAAAAAAACGGTCTTGCGACCGTTTTTTATTCGATTAATAATTTTCGCTCTTTATTTCAAAATATGCCTTGGGATGTGCGCAAACAGGGCAAACCTCGGGAGCTTCCTTGCCAACGTGGATGTGTCCGCAGTTACGGCACTTCCAGATAACAACGTCTTCCTTGATGAATACCTTTCCGTCCTTTACGTTTTCTAAAAGCTTGCGGTATCTTTCCTCATGCTCCTTTTCAACCTTTGCAACGCCTTCAAAAAGATTTGCTATATAATCAAAGCCTTCTTCTCTTGCCTGCTTTGCAAATTCAGCATACATTTCAACCCATTCGTACTTTTCGCCTTCAGCCGCATCAAAAAGATTTTCAGCTGTCTTATTTACACCGCCGTTAAGAAGCTTATACCACATTTTAGCGTGTTCTTTTTCATTGTCGGCTGTTTCCTGGAATATCGCTGCGATCTGCTCATAGCCTTCCTTTTTAGCCGCAGAAGCAAAGTATGTGTATTTGTTTCTTGCCATACTTTCGCCTGCAAATGCTGCGTGAAGATTCGCTTCTGTTCTTGTGCCTTTAAGTTCTTTCATGTTAACCTCTCCTATTCATTTATTTATCGGTGCCAATATTTTCTGTCAAGTGAACGCATATTTATTGCAACAGCCATATGGTATTCCGTTATAAGCTCACTTTTATCTATATCGGCAACACTTCTTGCGACACGCTGTATTCTGTCATATCCACGTGCCGAAAGTCCCATTTTATCAAATGCATCCTTAAGAAGCTGCTTTGCTCCGTCATTCAGAACACAGCACTGGCGTATCTGTGTGGATGTCATCTGAGCATTTGAATGTATTCCGAGTGCTTCATTTCTCGCCCTCGCAAACTCACGTGCTTCTTTCACACGCTGACGAATTACCGCCGAGGTTTCACCTGATGATCTTGATGAAAGCTCATCATACCTTACCTCCGGCATTTCTACCTGTATATCTATTCTGTCAAGAAGCGGACCTGATATTTTAGCCAGATACTTTTTAATATCACCGTCACCGCATGTACATCTTCTTTTCTGTGAACCGAAATATCCGCATTTGCACGGATTCATCGCACACACGAGCATAAACTTACACGGATTTGTAAGCTTGCCGTTCACACGTGTTATCGTTACCTTGCCGTCCTCAAGCGGCTGGCGAAGCACTTCAAGAGCTTCACGTCTGAATTCAGGAAGCTCATCAAGGAAAAGCACACCGTTATTTGCAAGTGATATTTCACCCGGCATAGGAATATGTCCTCCGCCGGACAGTCCGACGCTTGACATCGTATGATGAGGAGATCTGAACGGTCTTTGCGTTATAAGTGAAACACCTGACGGAAGTATACCCGAAATCGAATGTATTTTTGTTGTTTCTATCGCTTCATCAAATGAAAGCTCCGGCATTATCGTCGGCAGCCGTTTTGCAAGCATACTTTTACCCGATCCCGGCGGACCGATAAGCAAAACATTATGTGATCCGACTGCGGCAATTTCCAAAGCACATTTTGCCTTATCCTGTCCTTTGACATCAGCAAAGTCAACGCTTGAAGTTAAAAACGCCGCTCCGAATTTTTCTTTGTCAAAAACCTCGGGTGTTATTTTATCGTTTGTATTAAGATGCACAATAAGATCACTGAGTGATTTTAAAGCGTAAATATTCACACCGTCCACAACAGCCGCCTCTGCGGCATTTTCAAACGGAACAAATATCTCTGTCTTTCCCGCCGCCCTCGCTGCAACGCACATGGGCAAAACACCACGCACAGGACGAATATCACCCGAAAGCGACAGTTCTCCGACAAAACAGCATTTTTCAAGCATATCTGTCGGGAGTATTACACCGCATGATGAAAGTATTGACACAGCAATAGCCAGATCATACGATGAACCTTCCTTTTTCTTGTCTGCCGGTGCAAGATTCACCGTCAGAAGCAAGGACGGAAAAAGCATACCGCTATTGGCGACAGCTGCTTTTATTCTTTCCTTTGATTCTTTTATTGATGCATCAGGCAGTCCGACTATCTCAAAGCCGGGGACTGTATTTGTGCTGTTACATTCAACAGTAACAGTATAACCGTCAATTCCCGCAAGACCTGCGGTATAAACGACCGAAAGCATCAGTATGCTTTACCCCAGTAAAGAAGCTTTGTTGCAGGCTTGCCGCAACAGATACACTTATCACCGCAAGCATCTTCATCAAAAGGCATACAGCGTGATGTTACGTCTGCAAGCTCCTTCATCTTAAGCTCACACTCAAGGTCGCCGCACCACATAGCACGGATAAATCCGGGCTTTGTCTTTGCGGTTTCGATGAATGCGTCAAGCTCTGTTTCCGTATATGTCATATTTGCACGGCGTTCAAGAGCCTTGTTATAAAGCGCTTCTGTATATTTCTTGAATTCTTCGGTAAGTGCTTCTTCGACATTGTCAAGACTTACAAATACCTTTTCTCTGTTGTCACGACGGACAAATACGCACTGGTTTTCTTCGATATCCTTCGGGCCTATCTCAATTCTTATCGGAACGCCCTTCATTTCATATTCCGCAAACTTCCATCCGGGTGAGTTGTCGGAATCGTCAAGCTTCACTCTTGCGACCTTGGAAAGTCTTTCGGTAAGCTCATTTGCCTTGTCAAGCACGCCTTCTTTGTGCTGTGCGATCGGTACGATAACAGCCTGAACAGGTGCAATAGCCGCAGGAAGAACAAGACCTGAATCATCGCCATGTGCCATGATTATTGCCCCGATCATTCTTGTTGATACACCCCATGATGTCTGATAACAGGGTTTAAGCTGATTATCCTTGTCAAGGTACTGTATTCCGAATGCCTTTGCAAATTCACATCCGAAGTTATGCGAAGTACCGCCCTGAAGTGCTTTACCGTCATGCATAAGTGCTTCAATAGTGTATGTTGCCGCAGCGCCTGCAAACTTTTCTTTGTCTGTCTTCTTGCCCTTAACAACAGGGATAGCAAGCTGTTTTTCATAAAAATCAGCGTATATATTCAACATTCTGAGTGTTTCGTTTTCAGCATCCTCAGCCGTTGCATGCATCGTATGTCCTTCCTGCCACAAAAATTCTCTTGTACGGAGGAAAGGTCTTGTTGTCTTTTCCCATCTTACGACACTGCACCACTGGTTGTAAAGCTTGGGAAGATCTCTGTAAGACTTGATTATGTCTTTATAGTGATCGCAGAAAAGCACCTCTGATGTGGGGCGCACGCACATACGTTCAGTAAGTTTTTCACCGCCGCCGTGAGTTACCCATGCAACCTCGGGAGCAAAGCCTTCAATGTGTGCCTTCTCCTTATTGAGAAGCGATTCGGGAATGAACATAGGCATGTATATATTTTCATGTCCTGTCTTTTTAAATTCTGCATCGAGAAGCTTCTGTACATTTTCCCATATTGCATAGCCGTAAGGTCTTATGATCATACAGCCCTTTACACCCGAATAATCCACAAGATCCGCTTTTTTGACAACATCCGTGTACCATTTTGCAAAGTCAACATCCATCGCTGTTATCTGTTCTACAAACTTTTTTTCTTTAGCCATTTTCTTAATCCTTTATATGTTATTGAAAATATAATTTACCAAACTACATTTTACTAAATATTTGTATCGTATTTGAATACAATTCGTAAATATTATTCGCATTTGGACATTTAATCTGTATTTTTTACGTAAAAAATAAAAACCGAACATAACAGATGTCACATTCGGTTTGAATATTCATTATAATATTATGCAGATAAGACCGCCGGAGCCTTCGTTTATTATCTTTTCAAGCGTTTCGGAAAGGCGTACACGGGCATCATTTGGCATATGAGAAAGCTTTGTATTGAGCCCTTCGTTTACAAGCTCATAAAGTGATTTTCCGAACATATTGGTATCCCATATCCTTGCGGGATCTTCCTCAAATTCACGAAGCAAGAATTTTACGAGATCTTCCGACTGCTGCTCTGTTCCGACTATCGGGTTCACTTCTGCCTGAATATTCGCTTTTATCATGTGAACAGACGGTGCTGACGCACGCAGTTTTACACCGTATCCGCCGGGCTGCTTGACAATTTTGGGTTCTTCAAGTGCAAGATCTTCTACAGAAGGCGAAATTATTCCATAGCCTGTTGCAAGCACCTCGTCGTATGCGCCCGCAACTTTGTCAAACTTCTTTTTAGAAATCGAAAGTTCCTTCAAAAGCTTTAAAAGAGACTCATCTGATGTTATTTCAAAGCCTGTTTCTTCAGATAATATCTTGTAAAAAAGTCCGTCGGTAAGCTCTGCATTTATTACTGCGCATCCGCAACCGAGGTCTACTTTTTCAATATTTACCGCCGTTACATTTTCATTTTCAGCAAGCTTTGAAAATACAGGGGAAATATCCTTTATTTTCTCTATTTTGCATGCAAGGGAGCAAATTGTTGAATTTATAGAACGGTATACAGGATGATCGGATGAAAGTGCGGTTATATATTCGGGAATATTCACCGATATTTCGCACACGGGGAATTCGAGCAAAACAAGCTCAAGTATGTGCTTTATGTCTTCTGCATTAAGTTCAAGACAGTTTATAAGCGCAACGGGGGCTGAATATTTTTCTTCAAGCTCCAATGCAAGCTCAATGCTTTTTGCGGAATTCGGAACTGATGAATTCAAAATGATGACGAACGGCTTATTCATCGATTTTAATTCTTTTACAGTTCTTTCTTCCGCCATAACATAGCTTTCACGTGATATTTCTCCGAAGCTTCCGTCACACGTAACAAGCATTCCTATTGTACAATGGTCTGTAATAACCTTTTGTGTGCCCATTTCCGCAGCCTCATCAAACGGAATGGCTTCATCGCTCCACGGTGTATGTACCATTCTTGGCGCTCCGTTTTCGATATGACCGAGTGCTTCCGGAACAATAAAGCCTACACAGTCTATCATTTTAACATTAAAATCGGCATTTCCGTCAAGGCTTACATTTACTGCTTCATCGGGTATAAACTTCGGTTCGGTAGTCATTACCGTCTTACCCGATGACGACTGAGGCAGTTCATCTCTGGTCCTTTCCTTATCATATTCGCCCTTTATATTAGGCAAAACAAGAGTTTCCATAAATCTTTTTATAAATGTCGATTTACCTGTTCTGACAGGTCCGACAACGCCAACATAAATATCACCGTTTGTTCTCTGTGAAATATCCTTGTATATTCCCTTCTGTGCCATTGTTATCCTCCCGAAATTTGTTTACTACATTGTATTTGACGGGATTGTAAAATATTCCACAGATATGAATTTTATATTAAATTCGAAAAAGGTATTGCAATTTCAAAAGAAATCTGCTATAATAATCAGGTAAGGAAGCATAGCTCAGCTGGTTAGAGCATCCGCTTGACGTGCGGAAGGTCTTGGGTTCGAATCCCACTGCTTCCACCACAAAAAAACGACAGATTCCAAAAGGAATCTGTCGTTTTTTTGTATTCAGTTTTCTTTGTTATCTTTCACAATTTTCAAAACATTCAATGAGCTTACCATCAAATAATTGTTTTTCCGTATAGGTTTTATTATAAATCCTATGATTACATTAGTGAATATTTGTGTCAAAAGTGAAGCAAAAGCAGCACCGCATATCCCCCAAATTGGAATAAACATAAAATTCAAGATAACATTTCCAAGTGCACCCGACAAATTTATCTTCCACAGTACACTCTGTTTTGATTCGGCAAGTATCCAAATATTGCGTACTGAACCCAAATAAGAGAATGTTGTATACCACACTATTATCATAAGAGCCGGAACAGAAGCGACATATTCAGCGCCATATATTATCTTTATGATGATTGGAGCAAGCGCAGTTATACCCAAACTTTGTAGCAGTGAAAAATAAATTATCACAGCATAAAGGACTTTCATACTATTTTGAAATTTCTGTTCGTTATGCTTTTTATTCTCAAATATAACAGGTCTTGCAGATCCGATTATTGCCTGAGAAACAAAGCCTGTCATATTCGCACACACAACAGCCGCCGCATAAAATCCCGTTGCTTCCTCGCCAAGCATATATTTCAGCATTATCTTATCCGTATGCGCAAAGACTGTCACCATTAAATTCGAAATAATATAGTATCTGCTTGCGGAAAACAGTATTTTTGCGCGCTGTCTTGAAAAAGTGAGTTTATTATTACTTTTCCTGTGATATATAACAAACAATATAACCGCTATAATTAAAAAGTCTATCGATTGCGAAACAGCAAACCAATATATGCTTTTTCCCGTTATCAATATGTATAATTTATATACCGATGTTACGACATAGGCGAAAAGCATTGTAATGGAGGAGTACTTTGAAATCAGCTTATACTGATACCAATGCTGTGTCATTTCCAATGCTTGAAATATAAGAGACGTGCTATAAAGCGCACATATTACTATCGTTTCAGTATCACCGATATTTGTAATTGCCGCAAATGCCGACACGGATATAATACAGAAAATTGCTGAAATTACATTTAAACACAATGAAGTGCCGAGTATTTCCCCTTCTTTTTGCGGATCATTTACAAATTCCTGCACCAGCGTGTTCCTGAGTCCAAGTTCCATAACAGGGACCATAAAAGCCACCAGTGATGCTGCATAACTTATAACCCCATAATTTGACGGTCCCAAATACCGTGCGGTAAACATAGTGACAATAAGATTAAGAACAGCTTGAATTATTTTACACGAAATGATCCATGATGCATTTTTCACAATGCGTTTTGGTCCAAAAGCCATAATTGCACCTATCTATAAAATTTCTTCATGAAATAAAACAAATATCGAATTGTATTTCGATATTTGTTTTATTTCAGTATCCCTTGCGGGATACTGAAATTTTCAATTTAATTAAATAGCACCGATAAGTTTTCCTTCTTCGTCAAACTCGTACTTGCCTTCGGGTATAAAACCGTTACCGTTAGATACGTAGTATCTGCCTGTAACAATTGCACCATTGGAACGCACATAGTAATAACCGCCGTTCCATTCTACAAGACCTGTACCATACTGCTTAACATCATTTACATAATAACCGAGAACGCCGTTAACATTAACAATACCATTCTTAACTTCAGGTACATTAGGTGTATCGGGTTCTTCTGTTGTTTCGATGATCATCTTTCCGTTTTCATCGAATTCATACTTGCCTTCGGGCATAAGACCGTTACCGTTTGATACGTAGTACTTACCTGTAACGATGTTACCATTGGAGCGTACATAGTAATATCCGCCGTTCCATTCTACAATACCTGTACCGTACTGCTTAACATCATCTACATAATAGCCAAGAACGCCGTTAACATTAACAATACCGTTCTTAACAGCAGGAACTTCGGGTTCATCTGTTGTTTCGATGATCATCTTTCCGTTTTCATCGAATTCATACTTACCTTCGGGCATAAGACCGTTGCCGTTAGATACATAGTACTTGCCTGTAACGATGTTACCATTAGAGCGTACATAGTAATATCCGCCGTTCCATTCTACAAGGCCTGTACCGTACTGCTTAACATCATCTACATAATAGCCAAGAACGCCGTTAACACTAACAATACCATTCTTAACAGCAGGAACTTCGGGTTCATCTGTTGTTTCGATGATCATCTTTCCGTTTTCATCGAATTCGTATGCACCTGCAGGAAGAATTCCGTTGCCGCTGGAAACATAATATTTACCTGTCGCCAATGAATAGTTACTTCTTGCGTAATAATATCCGCCATTCCATTCAACAAGACCGCCGTTGAAGAGAACACCGTCTACTGCATAGTGATTAACACCTGTTGCGCTGTCTTTGAATACACCTGTAATATTACCTACAAGTACACCGTCAGCATCAAATTCGTATGCGCCCAAATATACGCCAGAATGGGAAATAGCACGTGTTCCTACCTGAACATAGCCGCCGTTGTCACAGTAATATGTGTTTTCACCTATTGTTACCCAAGTATTCATATAGTATCTGTGTGAATAGTACAGTCTTTTACCTGCGGACGTTGTTATCTCACCGTATATGATCTTACCCTGTTCACCTTCAAAATAATACATGCCACCGTTGATGGAATGCTGTCCTACGGGGGCGTAACCGTTACTTCTGAAATAATGTGCTGCACCATCAATAACAACGAAACCTGTTCTGTATACATTTGTAGTGAAATACATCCAACCGTTTTCAGTCTTCATAAAGCCTGTATACAGATAGTCAGGATCATAAATACCGTTTTCGTCAAATGTGTATACCGTTTTATCGATACAGTGTGAGCCTACAAGCTTGACACCGTCAACATAATATGAAGTATTTGTGCTGTTCCAGCCGTCAGCGATTACAACACCGTCAACATAGAACTTTCCGTCTGTGTATGTGCCATTAAACAACTCTCCGCCGTTTATGCAAGCGAGCTTACCATCAACAACATCATAATCGTGTCCTGTAGCGGGAACAACTGTGCCCCAATCAAGAACAGCTCCGCAGCCGTTGTGAGAATCACAAACGTGACCGAATTCTTTCTCTGTTACGCAAGCGCATCCAGTACAGAATACACGTCCGATATAGCCATTTTCAGTACATGTAGCATCAAGATTCTGTGCATTTCCTGCAATGTGCAAGTGCCAGCTACTCTTATCTGCAAAGTGAACACGGTTTTCTTTTGAGCATCCCCACCATGTACCAATTTTCTGTTCTGTATCGACCTGAATCTTTTCGCCGGAGAACCATTCATTTGTTCCGTCGACATAGTAAACAATACCCTCTGTGGGATTTATAATGATATCCATATTAGTGGTAACGTATTCTTTCCACTGTTCGTAGGGGTCATACATACTGTTACCGTTAAGGTCATTATCTCCACCTGCAGAAGGTAAATAACCGGGATAATCTTCTTCCTTCCATTCCCATGTCTGTACAGGAATAGATGCAAGAACCGCTTCTCCTGTTGCTTCTGCATTTTCTGTACGTGTAATTGTCAGATACAGCAAGTTTTCGCCTGCAATATCTGTCTTGTAAGAAATTTCAAAGCCGTAAAGCGTTTCGATGCGTTCAGTCAACCAGAAGTTAACATTGTTCAAATCCAAAGTTAAAGAAACTTTATCAACATTTTCAGCGTTGTCAACAACAACATCTACCCAATACTGTGAGCCTGTAAATGCCATGTCCATGTCAACCTTGGGTACGATCTTTATTCCGCAGTCGTTATTTTCTACGTTAACATTGATCTTACGTACAACAGAAGCATAGTTACCAGATTTATCACAAGCTGTAAACTTGACAGTATGTACACCGTTAGTCAAATTAAGACTGTCAACAGCAATATTCTTTCCGTTGAAAGTAAAGTCTACTTCGTTGCCGTCTATGTATGCTTTAATACTGGAATCATCCAATCCTGTAGCATTCAATTTAGTAGTATCTTCAGCTACGGATACACTAAATCCAATATTATTGTAATTTGTTACTGTTGTTTCTTTGCGCTGATTATTCAGGTATTTATCTTCGCTTGTAACGGGCTCAACATAAGCAACTTCGCCGAAAATAGGAGCCTCACGGTCATCACATGCAGCTGAATAGTCAATAGTCAAATCGTCTACATAGAAAGTATTGATACTCTTGACACCGGGAGTTGTAACCCAATCATATTCACCGCTTGAACCACCGTTAAGCTGACATGTTAATTCAATTCGGAAACCATTGTAACGGTTGTCATTGTTTACATTTTCAAAAGCAGGTGCTCTCTCAAGAACGATGGCGTCGTATGCACTGACATCGACCGAGCAATATTTCCAACCTGACTCTTCAAAATACAACGAATCTCCGAAATTATGAGGATATGCATCGATGGAGACCTTTTTACCATCTTGTATACCCGTAAGAATGAAACGTACGGCAAAACCAACTGCATCCTTAGGAATATATACCCATACACCTATGGAACTTACATTTTCATAAGTAACTGTCTCTTGGTTCCAATACATTCCTGCACCGGACCAGTTAAGTGTAGCATAAGTATTATCGGTGTAAACTGCACCTGCACCATATCCGTTGTGTACCATACCTGTGTCTGCATTAACTGCATAATTATCGACAACAATATTATAGTGAGAAGTCTTATTAGTCTTACTCCAATTTTTTCTTTTCTGAACCTGTTCTACATACCAGCTGTCGCCAAAACCGTTTTCAAAATCGAAAATAACTTCGGAAGCCTTACCAAATACTACCTGCATTGTAGCAGTTACAGAAGTATCATACGTCAATGTAGCAACAATAGCTCCGCCCTTAACATCTGTATCTTCAGTAGCATTAAGAACAAAACCGTTCAAAGTACCCATATCTGCAGAAGATAAAGCAAGTGTATAGTCAGACGGCTTGCTTGTAACTTCTATAAGACCGTACATAGCTGTAACAGAAAATTGTGTACTTTCGCCATTGGGAACTGTCAATGTACTCTGACTGAATACGAGCGCATCGGGAATGACAATATTCACAGTACATTCGCCGCATACTTCCCCATTATAAACCAACTGAGCTGTTATCTCACCTGTTGCGCCGTTTGAAATAAACAAACCGTTTTGGTCAATTGTTCCCAAAGAAGCAGAATCAGCAGACAATTGCCATACAGCTTCTGCGGGTATTTCCGCTGCTCCACCTGCAATATCTGCACCCTTCGCAGTAAACTGTACCTTGCTTTCGGGTGTATAATACTGACTTTCAGCTTCCACACTGGCACGCACAAATGTACCGTCAGAGGGAGCTGTCGAAATAAAGAGAATACCCTGAGTTGTAGGACGCAAGCCACCGTCAGAAGGTGAGTTGTTAACTTCGAGCTCTTCTCCGGGGCGCTGTGACAAGAAAGTGGAAGAACCGCCGCCGTCACAGTTTACTGCGTAAGAACATCCAAGATCTAACATTACTTCTGCCAATTCATACATTGACATACCTATTGAGAACGGTGACTGTCTGCCATCGTTTTCCATAATAACTACAGTACCGTCTGCCTTGATACCTACAACAGAACGGGGTGCTGCATCAGAATGGTTAGGAGTATACTGATTTACTCCATCCTTAACAATAAAACCACTGGAACAAGGAATAACCTGTTCTTCCCAGCCGTCAAGGTCGGCTGTAGTGCGGATTTGTATCATTTCAACTTTAGGAATGGATGTCGGACGTGCGTTTCCTTCGCTGTCAAAATCCTTGTTAATAACAAGTACTGTAGGGAAGCCTTCGCATCTATCCCACAACACTTCGCCGTCAACCATCATAAATCCAAGAGGTCTTCCTACCTGATCTGCAGAATCTCCGCTATACCAGCTGAGGCAGGTGTTCATAGCACCTACTACATTCAAACCCCAATTTTCTTCAACCCATGCTGCCTGTACATCCATAGTAGCAGTCTGATACTTGGAAGTATTCATTTCAGCATAGCTCGCAATTACCTTTGTATAAGGATTATTAAGATTTGCTTCCATTACATGAATAACCTGACGTCTGGTGATATCATCATTATTCAAAATAATTTCAGATTCGGTAATACCGGGGGCAATATCCCAATCTGTTTTAGTAATCAGATTGTAATAATTATCCGTGCTTACCGTGCTGTTGATCGTGTAATCATTCGCTGCGAGCACCGTGGTAGCAAAAACGCCGACTACCATCATAATGGCAAGCATAAGTGATACACTTTTCTTGAACATTTGATTCATATTCAATCTCCTTTTAATATTCTTTTCGGCACAATTTATATTACTTAAGCGGAGTGGCCGAAATTATCTCCGAATAAGCAGCGCACAATGTATTTATTTGTATTCCTCATACTCCTTCCTTTATTTAAAATATATTTATCCATAAAATGGTTGGATACTTTATTTGTGCTTCATATACTCGGTATACGGCTTTTTAAGATCCAAAACCGAATAATAGTGATGACCTATCTGTTTTTCCGGCGGAGGTGCAGAATGCCAATCTCCGTATTTTTGTGTTAGATATTCATCGTACTTTTCAGGAACGCATACTCTTAAACCTTCAAAATTCAACCACGTTCCATTGCCATAATAAGATTTCGGGGAATATTCTTTAGAACTTTTCGAGTTTGCATAATTACACCACAATTCACTTTCTTCAAGAGAATAACTACTGTTAAGTAACTCATTCTTCCTGACATATTTTCCCGTGTTTTCATACATACCGAAGCAATAGTGAAGCAAGCTGCACACAGTTAATCCGATGTCACGGTGAAGCGGAGGACGAAGCCTGACATATCTGCGTCTGTAATAATACATTTTTTTACGTTCAAAAGACCGTATCTCTTTTTTATCTGTTGGATAACCGTCTAACGGGAAAATATCAATATACACACCGTGATTCATAGGTATATGTGCAATTTCTTCTTCTATATATGTGGTGAGCGAATTTCTTAATTTGCTTCCCAATGCATAATAATATTTTTCTGTACGGTAATTTTGTAAAAAAACATGCTCAGGCAGCATCTTTTGTGCTTCTGCCAAGAAAACTTCATAATCACTCCTCGGCAAAGCAACATCGATATCATCATCCCAAGGTATAAAGCCTTGATACTTTGCCGCCCCCAAAGCGCTTCCGCAAACAAGATAATACTTCAGATTCAATTTTTCACAAATTTCCAAAAAACTTTTTAAAAGTTCAAATTCGGCTTTTTGAAGTTCTGTCATAAAATCTCCCGCAATAACACATTATAAAACAAAAAATTTCAGTGAGCTCAATTCCCCTCTTACACATGTGAGACATAACATTATAAGTGATATGACCGATACTGTTCTGATAAGAATAATACGCTTTGGATTATTTGAAAAACCGTCCGCAAGAAGCGGTATGGCAAGTATCGGTGAAATATAGGTAATAATTCGGTGGAAAATTGAAAATTGAGTTACAAATATGCACGCCGTCAGCACACACAAAAGCAAGTATGTCCTTGTTTCAACTGCTCCGGCATCGCACTTTCTCCAAATCACCGTCAACAAACATATTTCAATCATAAGTGCTAAAAAAGCGATTACATATTCCCAAATATAAGAATATGTATCCCCTGTGATATACCCATATGCCTTATCAAATATATCGCTGAATATCCATCTGAAGCTTATTACGACAAAAACAGCAATAACAGCAAAGCAGGAAGTTATAATCAATTTCCACGCTGTTTTCAGGCGAGCAGAAAAAACAAAGGCGATACATCTGATTATAATTAAAATAACCGCAAGATTGTGCATAAGTGCGCTGAACACATAAAGAAGAATGTGCCACCACTTAAATGTTCTCATAATGCTTTCCCTGAAAAAACACAGGCAAAGCACTGCAACAGCAAGCATACAACGGATTCCGCTGATCGTCATCATATACACACTTGTTGACATTATAAAAAGTAATATCAAAGCAGTACCCTGTTTTTTCAGTTTATATATTTCAGATGATTTGTGAAGAATATAAAAAATAATAGAATAGGTAGCAAATGCAACTGAAGCTGGCAAAAGTCTTGCATTTCCTAACTTGCCGAACACCCAATACAAACAGTAGGCTGCAGGGGCGGAATGGTTTGATAAATATATCTCTACAAAATCATTAAAACTATACTGTGAAACTGTTTGTATGATCTGCCTCGTTCTGAATAAATCCGTAGTATAATGCGGTTCAAACAAATATGCCATTACCGAAAGCAAAAAAACATAAACGATCAGCGCATCTTTAGTTCGCATTTTTTTATAATATATAACCAAAAATACGAACAGTAAAATAATTACATAACACCCGATACCAAACAATCTTTCAAACAAAAACAATACGTATTACCCCCACTTTACCATTTTTTCATATTCCGCAATTGTTTCGTTTGCAACTTTTTCCCAAACATAATTTTCAAAAATAAGCCTCTTTGCCATATCAGATTTACTTTCCCATGTATTTCTTTCAGCAACAGCCTGTTCTATAGCACGGGAAATCTCAATTCCATCATTTTTTGAAATCCATCCTGCCGGATATTCATTAAATATCTGAGAAAATCCCGTTCCCTCTGTTAATATGCACGGAACACCGTAACTCAAAGTTTCAAGAATTCCCATTGGCATACCTTCTGTACGTGAAGTTTGAATGAACAAATCGGTGTCAAGTAAAACCCTTTCCTTGTCATTTCCTGTTACCGCACCGTGTACCGTAACATAATCGGCAACATCGTATTTTGCAATCAAAGCATTGACTGCTTTATGTCCGTCCTGCTTATCGGGACCGTACAAATCCAAATGAATACGGTTTGATCTGAACAAATCACGGGCATTTCTTACGGCGTCAAGCATCAGATCCAAGCCCTTAATATGTACTTCGAACCTTCCTATATACACCATGCGAATATTGTCACAGCTGCCAATGCATTTTTTTGCAACAGGAATATTGATACCGTTAGTACCTATAAATCCTTTATTACGGTATTTTGATGAATCCATTTCATGTGCAGAAAGGAACTGTATGGCTCGTGCTTTTTTGAAAAAATTATTAAATAAAAGAAAGTTGGCAACTGTTTTTTTTAGAATTTTTTTACTTTGCGCCGTGGATGAAAGCCCCCCGTGGGGAATAATTATATATGGAATACTGCGACGATTAAGTTTTTTAGCAATTTTGACAAATTCAAGACAATATATACCGTGAAACAATACAATATCGGGTGTAGAAAACGGAGATGTTAATTCATTCAAATCAAAGTTTGAGTAATACCGAAATTGTTTGTCTGCTGTCGAAATAGTTGTATTGTTAATATTAATAACCGCAACTTGTGCGATTTCAGACTGGGCTTTTATATGCTGTGAAACTGCAACATCAACACCTGATGTAAGTTCATTTTTTATATTTGTGATATGTAAAATGACCATGTTTCCTCCGCAAAAGCACAAACAGACAACGCAATTTTGTTATTTGAATTTACTGATTTTCGTTGCACAAAAGCATTATTATATCCTCATCTTTATCAACATCAAACTTTCGCGCAAACAATTTTTCACTGCTTTTTAAAATATGATAATCTTCTTTTGTCAATACTCTCGGATTGTTTTCATTTGAATCCCACAATAAAAATGTCAGGTTTCCTTTTGAGGTATCAGAAAACGGTGAATTTATAAACGCAGTCTGGAATACACATTCATCAGGTGTTAAAGCATTATCAAAGAAACAAACAATATCTTTGTTTTTTTCTAAATAATCAAATATCCACCGTAAACATTCGCGTGTCAAACACCACCATTGGCTTCCGAATGCAAAGTTGATTTCCGCACTTTTCTTTCTTTTGAATAACGAAAAAGTTTTTTTATAACCACCGCTTACACAGATATAAATTTTTTTCAATGATTTGCAAAAAAACGACCTGTCAAACATCCACGACGGGTAATAAAGCTCATTTCTCTTGCAAAATTTTCTATGCTGCAAAAAATCTCTTTTTGCAATATCTATAAAATTATAGCCCGAATTAAGCTCCAGATATCTTTGTATTTCTGTATTGCTTTTAATTGGAAGATCCTGTCCGCTTAACAAACAAAAATAATCATATTGAACATTTGAATAAAGGGCAAGGCCTACAATCAACAGCGTTGCTCTGACAATGCTGTTAGTTCCCCATTTTATGTCAATACTGTCTTCAGACGATATGCGGAAAACATTTTTTTGTTCAGGCAAGATAAAAGAAGTCGATTTTTTGTCTACGTGAACATAAAAATCCACATCTTCAGAATTAAGCTTTCTGATCAATGTCGCAACTTGTTTTGGGTTTTTATGGCATAATATAAGATATGCTATCTTCATTGTTATTCCTTTTCAATAAATAACCGAAAAACAAAGGTACTGCAATTTAATGAATTAAATAATTTTAACATTTCCTGATTGCTTCGGAAATTTCATCGAATATATTTCCAAGATCAACCGCATCTTCATAATTGAAATCCATGTTTGATTCGGACTTTATCATTTCATCAACACTTTCAACGAATTTGATATTCTTACAATCGGATATCCATTTAAAAACACCTTTTATTTTCCCGTTACTGTTGTTGAAAACTATACATGGGGTTCGGCTCAAGAAAGCAAATATCATAGTATGGAGTCTGTCCGTTATCAGCATTTCACAACTTGAAATCTCACTTATCTTTGAGAAAACTACATCGCTACGCATATCAGGTGTAATATAATCATATTTCGAAGATGCAGATAATTCACGTACCGTTTTACCGGAAGCGTGAACATATTGATATATTTTTGTTTTATCTTTTTCGGTCAGTTTTTGCTCACAGTCAGAACGCAAACATATACCTATACCGCTGCGCTGTAAATTTGAAATATCTTCTTTTAGTGAAAGAACTATGTCGGGTGACAGTATGAT
Source organism: Eubacteriales bacterium (assembly GCA_045124505.1). Classification (GTDB taxonomy): domain Bacteria; phylum Bacillota; class Clostridia; order Oscillospirales; family CAG-272; genus RGIG7213. The sequence goes on along the minus strand of JBGVLZ010000059.1, from coordinate 10,722 downwards.
TTGGCAATTGGTGTAAAGCGAATGCATTTTTTTATATGAGCTTTCTTCACGTGCCATTATTATTAATCGTCTGTGGCGATTATATATCATCTTTGACCGTAACATCGACAGTCTTCCGAACAAACCGTTTGAATAATCTAATGTTTGCGGAAAAATAACTGTTTTGTTATATTTGAAATTATTAAGCACCAGTCTTCTTGCTGCTTCAAATATTTTGTATCTGTTCCCCATATTGCCGCCGCCAACCATGAATATAATATCATCGGGCTTTATCTTATTTTTCAAGTCTTTTATATAATGCGGCAGATCTTCCTGTTGAATATCAACAAACAAAAAATCTTTAAAATAATTTTCTGCAAATCGCTTTATTGCATACGCAATAGCTTGATCTCCTACATTTCCGTAATGCGGTGAATCCAACAAAAAAATTCTCGGGCATCCTTCTTTCAAATCCAAGCTCTTCTTTTCTCGGAATTTTGATCTGTACTTCAAATAATATAATACATCCAACGGAATTATATTTTTCACAGAATCAATAGCTTTTTTACAAAAACTCATTTTCTGAGCACCTTCTCGTACAGTACTTTTTTCAGTTCCGTAGGTGTATTAACAAATATCCGGATATACACCATATTCATCATAGCTTCAAAACGTGTTATCATTTTATGTTTTAACATAAACTTTTGAAGAACCTTCCAACCTTCAATTCTCGCCTTTGAACCTCTTTTAGAGTTAAAACCGTTTCCTACACGGACATATACGAGCGACTCGTTGATATTTGCCAATTTGCATCCACGAGATATCATTTTAAGCCATAAATAATAATCTTCAAGAAGCAAGAGTGATTCATAATTACCGCACTTCATCAGGGATTCTTTTTTCATACAAACGGTAACATGATTCATCGGATTGCGTTTTTTTCCCATTTTAACGATATCGCTATGTTCTTTCGGGCACATGCGGACACGTTTATTATCCTCATCAGTTTTTTCATAAAACTCTGCAATATCTGTGCCGAGAACATCAATATTGGGATTTGATTCAATATACGCGCACTGTTTTGCAAAACGCTCCGGAACACTGATATCATCTGAATCCATACGGAATATGTAATCACCCGTACAATATTCCGCGCCTATTCTGAGTGCCTCCCCGAGTCCTTTATTGGTTTGTTGAGGATAGTAAAATACAATTTCCTCTTTATCAGATTGAAATCTGTTTAACACATCATATAGTTCATCACTCAGAGGTCCGTCAAAAACCACGACTATTTCATCGGGCTTACGTGTTTGTTTTTCATAGATACTAATTAAAGCTTCACGTAAAAAAATGGGATCGTCATTTTTGTAAACCGACATCAAAACAGAAATTTTCATTTGATCTTCTCTTTTTCTTCTTTCTTCTGTTCGTTTGATTTGTCTTGGCATCCTTCAACAATTCCCTTTGCTTTTACAACGGCTGTAACTGTACCGAACAAGCACTTCACATCCATAATAAAACCTTTGAATTTACCAGAGTTGAGTGCTTCTGTATATTCTCCGTCCAGTTTTGCCTTGTCAGGAATTGAAAGCTCATCTCTGCCGTTGATCTGTGCCCACCCTGTTATACCGGGTTTTATATCATTTACACCGTATTTTTCACGTTCTGCTATCAAATCATACTGAGACCACAAAGCAGGTCTGGGGCCGACTGCCGACAATACACCGATAAATATCTGATATATTTGAGGAAGTTCATCCAAGCTCATTCTTCGGATCAATTTTCCCACACGCGTTATGTACTGTTCAGGATCATTCAGCAAATGTGTTGGTACATCATGCGGTGTATCCATTTTCATACTGCGAAATTTCCATATCATGAAATATGTAATTTCACCGTTTTTCTTTTTTCCCACACGCCTTTGCTTAAACAGCGCCGGACCGGGATCGTCAATTTTTATCGCAAGTGCAATCAAGCCCATGGGCAATGTCAATATTATAATTGCAACACTTGACAAAATTATATCCATCAATCTTTTTATAACATGTTTATACATATTATCAAAATCTCCAACTTGGCACGCTATGCCAACCTAAATGCTAAAAAGTTAAATAAATTAATCGTTTACACGAGAACTATTTGAGTTAAAAACTACACAACATGTATCATTCTTCGATTGGTGTGTAAAACAGTTCTGCTACCGTTTTCATAATAAAGTCACTTGCGGGATAAAACTCAACAAATTCTTCTCCATTCTTTACTTCGCCCTCTATTTCTCTTATTCCTGAAAATTCGTATTCACTGAGTTTTTTTGCCAATTCCTTCATTTCATAGTCTGATGAATCATACACAAGATATTCATCCATAGCATCAACCCATTTGATAACAGCATCCTTATCTTCATCGATACACGATACCGCTTTACTGTACAGCGCATTCACATACTGTCTTTGTCGTGCCATACGAGCAATATTTTCACTGTTTTCAAGACCATATCTTGAACGAATGTAACAAAGCGCCTGCTGACCGTTCAAAACAATATTTTCGCCTTTGACAAGTGAGTTGTCAATACTGCTGAAATCATCAAGAACTGTAACTTCAACACCGCCGACAAGATCGTTTAAAATCGCCACGGAATCCATTGTAAGGGATAAATAATGATCTATTTTTACTCCGTTTAAAAGACTCTCAACAGAATCCTTCACGTTTCTGCATTTGACCTTCTCGTTATCATCTGCAACATAGTTGTACGCAAGCGCAATTTGTTTTGTAAAAGAATCCACCTTCACGCCGCCGATTGCAACCTTGTTGATATTTACCATCGTGTCACGGTTTATATGAAGTGCTGTGCATTTTTTAGCTTCGTTATCAATAACAAAAAGCATCAGAAAATCAGCCTGTATTCCGCTTTCGTGTGAATCTGCCGTGGACGAGCCTTGAAACTTATCAAGTCCCATGACCAGAAAAGTTTCGACATCTTTTTTAGGTGAATATTTCTGCCCGTTGTATTCTATAACATCGCTTTTTTCGGACAATTCGGGAAAGTCACTGCGGTGTTTTTCCCAAAGCTCCAAAAGCAGTAATGCGGCGGATATAAGAAAAATGACCGCAAATATAATTATGACATATTTAGTATACTTTTTCGAATTCATATTTTCCTCCTCCGCACGTTTTTTTTATTTAATAACCGTCAAGCTCTCTGTTTTTTACTGTTTATAACAAGGACTGCTATAACCAACGCAGAAATAAACATCATGCACACATAAGCACGGATGTTGCTGTTGTCGCCTGTATTGGGCAGATCGCCCTCTTCGGTCGTATCTACAACTATTGCAAAAGGTGTAAGCGAGTCAACAGTAAACTCAAGATGTTCTCCGTTATTTGTTACCTTAGCACCATCAACAATTATCCACTGACCGTTTTCATCCATATGCATAAGCGCAACAAAGCGGTGAAGTGTATCTGCATCTATAACGATGTCACAGCTGTAATGGCCGTCATGCTCCTGACATCCGACAGGACTTATATCAAAAAGGTCACTTACAGCCAAATTGCTTCCCTTTATATTCTTTTCTTCTGCTATTTTCGCAAGATCACTGTTAAGCTTTGTCAAATCATCCGTTCCCGCAATGTCCGAATAAGCTCTTTCGATAAGTTCTTTCAATGTATCATCAAGCTTGTCACGATCAGTGTACGCAGTAATAACAAGCTGTGCCGTACAATCTTCATCTTCAAATTTAGAAGATATCAATGTAGGTGCGGGATTTACAGAAGGACTCATAAGAAATGAGCCGGGGTCCGCAAAAACATTTATGCTTGCCCCTAATATCATTACCGCCATCAAAAGAACTGCCAATGTCTTTTTCATTTTAAAATTCATCCCTTCGTTAACATTAATTATTTGTTGAAAGCATGGAATCCCCATACTCATTCATTTGCTCTATAAAATCGTTACCGAACTTTTTTTCGATAACTTCAAACGCTTTACCGAGATTCGGAGCACGAGATGTCAAATTGTGACAATCTGATCCTACAAAATGTATGCTTCCTTCCTCGAGCAGTGATAACGCACGCCGCTTTGTCACAAATGAAGTAAAAAAGCTTGAATTAACCTGCATGAGGACACTGTTATCTTTAAGTCTTTCAAAAACGTTTCGGTTTTGCAAAGCAAGATACCTCTCGACATGCGCAAGAACGATTTTTATACTGCTTTTACCGGAAAGCTCCAAAAGTTCTCTTATCATGTATTCAGTCCATGCAGACTGAGGCATCTCCAAAAGAAGCAATTTGCTTCCTTCAATTCTTAAAAGCTTAAGCTCATCCAATCGGCTGATCCCCTGATAATACCGCACCTCTGCACCGAGTATGATTTTTAAAGACGGCGTTGCAATTTTTGAGAGTAATTCTTCATACGCTTTTTTCCGTCTTTCCAAAAATGCATTTACCGACTCATCATTTGCATAAAAATGAGGTGTTGCCACAACTGTATGTACCCCTTGCGATGTCTGCATATCAAGCATCGAAATACTTTCGTCTATACTGCGGCTTCCGTCATCCATCTCAGGTAAAATATGATTATGCCAATCAATCACTTCTTCTCACCCTTTGGATTGCTCTGATACTGTCTGTAATACTTATAATACTTGTATTTCTTGTATCTGCCGTATGATCCGCTTGCAGACTTTGCATCATTCATGATACAGCCGAGAATGTTTACATTTGACATTTTAAGCTGTCTGAAGCAACGCTCAAGTTCTTTTTTCTCAGTATATTCCTCTCGGATAACTACGATCATGCCCGTGATAAGACTTGAAATAGAAACCGCATCGGAAACAATATTAACAGGCGGAAGGTCAATAATGATATAATCAAACATCTCCTTCAACTGCTGTAAAATGTTCTCCATTCTTTCTGAACCGAGCAACTCCGATGGGTTCGGCGGAATATCACCCGATGTAATAACAGACCAATTGTCGAGCAGATGCGACTGTATTTCAAATATTTCTGCTCCGTTTGCTCTCAAAAGATCCGTAAGTCCGGGAGATGTTTCAACGCCGAGTTTTTTTGCAATTGACGGAATTCTTAAATCTCCGTCAATGAGAAGCACCTTGCTTCCCTTCTCGGCAAATACGTATGACAGATTTACTGCCGTTGTACTCTTTCCCTCGCCTCTCATTGAGCTCGTGACACCGATAACAGGGCACTTTTCGTTAGGAGGAAGTGTAAAATCAAGATTGGCACGTATCAGCTTGTACTGTTCTGTTGCAGTAAATTCCAAATTGCGGTGAAGTGTTTTTTTATTCTCTTCTCCGCCGAACATAAACTTTTTTCGTTTACTTCTGTTACCAAACAGTCCCATTCTTACGACCTCCTTTTTCCTGTTGATTTTGCAGAATAATATCCGTATGATTTATTTCCTGTGTTCAACAGATCAGGTACTTTACCGAGTATCGGATAATCATAAGTTCTGAGAACATACTCCTCATCATGAACAGCATCGTCAAGCAAAGCAGAAATTACAACAGCGATCATAGCAATAAAAATACCAAGTATAAGTCCGATCGCAGTATGCTGTGTAATGTTCGGAGCAACCTTTTGCAGTTCAGGAATAGCTGAATCAACTACTTCCATAGATGCACCGTCAATGATCTCCGAGATACGCATCGGAAGCACCTCTGCTATCGTGTTTGCGATCTTACTTGCTTCATACGGATCTGTGCATGTGACACTGACCCTCATAATTTCCGTACCGTTTGAAGGTGCATACTTCACCATATCCGAAAGCTGTTTCCATGTATAATTTACGCCGGCTTTTTCAATAACACGCTCATATGTACTGCGGCTGTCGAGAATATCACCATATGTCTTAACAAGACTTTGTGCCGCCGTAAGCTCCGATGCACTTATACTGAAATTTGTATTTCCGAGCGAAAATGAACTGTTATTTACATAAAGCTTTATGTGCGATGAATATGTTGGCGTAATTACAAATGCGGATATCAAAAATCCTATTATCGCCGCCCATAATCCGCACAAAGCGATAAACCATGCACGTTTCCATAATGTTTTTGCAATATGGACTATATCAACTGTATAATATTCCTCAATGCTTTTTTCTTGCTTTTCCATTTAGACCTTACTTCCCGCGTCGGAGCATCGGATTATGACGCTATTTAATGTTTTATCCTGTAGTTGACAACATAATGATGATTATGTTGTTTTTTTAAAAATCCGATCTGTATTAGTGGGCTTTTAATCATAGAAAATAATTACCCTTACTATCAAGTATATCACAACAAATCTTTTTTTTCAATAGATATCTGCAGATTTTCATAAAAAAACACTATAGAAATATGCAAAATATTCCGAAAAAAGTCTTTACGTTTTCGGTGTTTTTTGCATGCTTTTTTATTGGTATATGTATCTTTTCAAAATAACCAATCATCACTATCGATTACTGTAAAACAACATAATCATCATTATGTCATCAATCTTTTGTGAAGTCTTTCAAGACTGTATAAATGCTCAGTACCGTTTTCTGCAGTATATATTCTCGTTGTATTGATGTTACTGTGTCCGAGAAGATCGGCAAGCCTTACTATATCACGTTCAAAGGCATAAAACGTGCGTGCAAACAGATGTCTGAGATTATGCGGAAAAACTTTGTCTGTTGATACATTCGCTTTTTTGCAAAGGGATTTCATATCACGCCAGATATTGCACCTGTTTAATGCTTTTCCGCTTTTACTTACAAATACACTGCCGCTTGACACATTTGCTTCTGTTATATACTTTTTTAAAATTTTCCGAAGCTCAGTCGGGATAAAAATAACACGTGCTTTGCTTTTACACTCGACGGTTGTTTTACCCTGATTGACAGCTTCAACGGTTATATATTCCAATTCACTTACTCTTATCCCAGTTTCACATATCGTCTGAATTATAAGCCCGATTCTTGTTCCCTCAGATGCGTTCAGCAATCTGCGGTATTCCTCCTTCGTAAGCTCTTTATCCTCGTTTGCGAATATCTGCCTTTGTATTTTCAGTAATTTCACACAGCAATCATCACGCTTCAAAAAACGCAAAAATGAATTAATTGATATCAACATAGAATTAATGCTTGCGGGTGCATATTCACAGGATATTTTCTTTTTATATTCAATAACCTCATTTTTGGCAAGCCCTCTGTCTGAAATATAACGGCAAAATGCACTGACATCTCTTGTATATTTTTCAATAGTTGCAAGGCTTTTTTCTTCTGCTTCCAGATATAATTTAAAATCACTTATCTTATCAAACAAATTCATTTTATAAACCTTTCTGTTTTGAAAATTTATTTATATTCTCTCTTTGCACAAATTGATTATGCATATTATCGGTTCATTTACATAATTTTATAAACATTATACTTATTTAAAAAGGACTGTTTCCTCTTTGATAACAATTACCAAAGAGAAAACAGTCCTTATCCCTCAAATTTACAAATTTATTTAATAGAATATCGGTTAAACCTTTTGAGGCAGCCATCATATTTTTTACAAAACTATGTATTTCTTTACCATTGATTTTTCGTTGATCGTGATATAAAAAATACTTTCTGCATTAAGATGTTTTATAAAAAATCACCTTGCTAATAAAATAATTTCATCAGCAATTATATTTCCGTTTTCAAATCCATGGGGATGGTGATTGCATCCTTCCTTTATAAAAACACGTATCCGTCCGCCGTGTTCCTTGTAGTATTCGGTAAGAAGTGCACCGTTTTCTGTATAAGGTACAATTCTGTCGCTGTCACCCGCTACCATAATCACAGGAATATCATTTTTCAGCAAGACAGGTATATGATCTATCGGATGGTTTCTGTAAGAAAGCATCTCGCTTTTTGTTTTACCGGTATATTTGTAAAACTCTTCATAAAGACCTCCGGTTGCAATACCCATATCGCAAGGACAACTTAAAAGATTCATAACGGGAGCATCGAGATAAAGTACATCAACAAGCTCAGGACAGCGTGATGCCAGCAAAACAGCGTACATCCCGCCGCAGCTCATTCCAACCATGGTGCAACGGGATTCCAAAGAAAATTCAGAACTCACGAACTTTATAAAATCCGCCTTTCGTGCAAGATCCTTTTCACCCGCCCATCGATTGTCGTTTTGCTGATACGCAATATGAAACCCTCTGTTCAACAGTTCAATTTCAACATTCGGAAATGCACCGAAATATTCGGTTTTCAGCGCCCATTTACCATTCGGTGCAACATTTGGCTTGATTACCTTGGCAATATTTCCTTGAAAAACAAACTCAACACCATAAAATTCATTCCATTTTATTTCAGTATATTTCACAATATATAATCCTCTTAATTTAATCATTTTACTGATAGTACTGATTTCGCTTTTGATTATAGCATTAACATATATGATTTGTCAACACAGTCAATACAATTTAAATCACGGCTTGTGAATCTCTAAAAAAAATTTCTGTCACAAAAAGGGGCTGACTCAATTTTCTCACTTGAGTCAACCCCTTTTCTTTAAATTATTCCAACAGAATTGAACATTTTTAAGTAAACAATCCCGTAAATCTTACACTATTATCCATCGTGTTTACAACCCTGAATGAAACAATTTTATTTCCCCTTGTTTCAAGTTTTAATTCAGCATTTTCAGACAAAGATTTAACTAAACTTTCAATTTGCTCAAGTTGATCTCTGTCGTACCAAAATTTATTCTTTTTTCTGTTTTGACGAACTGAAATATCAACAAGTGCAGAATATAACTCATACGTCCATTTATGATTTTCAAATTGTGCCGTGAGTCCCGCTTTTAAAGCATTAAAAAGGAAGAAAATAGCTAAAGCAACACAAACAAGGGCTACTAATATAAAAAGAAACACAAAAATTTCATCCGACATATTTGGAAAAATAATTCCTTTGTCAAACAGAAACGGCATAACAATAAGAGCTACAAGCCCAATAACCGACATCACAATTGACATAGCACCATAAATGGTATACCGAATGGGCTTCTTTTTACCCATGCCTTTTTCCAGTTCCGCAAAGGCTGTAACCAAATCAAAAGTAGCATTATTCATCTGCTCGCAAATAGTTCTGCTCCCGCCGAAATATTCATCAGAGGTACTGTCATTAAAATAAATATCAGAATTGAACAAAACTCTCCTTATTTTTTTATACTTAGGAAATCTGCGAATGACAAGCATCTCAAGAAATGCATAAACACCGGCAAGCAAAAATGCAATCACGCCAAAAGAAGCAATCAACAAATGTTCGCCTGACGTTTTGGTTGTCATACCCCAAATTGAAGCATATATACATAATACACCAATACTCATGAACAGCACGATAAAAAAGATCATATAAGCAAGAATGTATGAAAAATATTCCTTTTTAATTTTTCCGTTAAAAATGTCTTTTTTCAAAATCTCACAGCCTTTCTTTGTTTTAATTATACCACAAAAATTCTCTAAATTCAATATATCCCTATGAAGTGACAGATTCAAGCCCAAAAGGCCGGGGAAAAGGTACAACGGCGAAGGAGCTTTTTATCCATAAAAATGCAAAAAGCCCTTGAAAATCAGGGGCTTTGCGTTTTTAGTGAAGTTTTGGCTGTACCAAAGTGATGTTATGCTTCGCATAGTGATGTTGCTCTCTGCGATCGCTTTTCTACGGAAAGCCACGGGCGAATGAAGTGTACACCGTACACTTCATTCATACCGCCCTGTCGAACACTACACTATATTCGAAATCAAAACAAGATGCAAAAGAAGTGGGTGGTGAAAGCCAAGAATTTTATTTGTATTTATCCACCATTGCTTGTTTTTCTAAAATAAGCATCAACAGCAATATCTTCATCATTAAATACTACAAAATAAGTATCATGAATATAACTCGGGTCAATTCCTCTGTTTTCATAATTGACATAATATGAACCAACATTTTCACCGGTGTCTAATACGTATTCTCTCTTAAACTCACCATATTTATCTTCGATTTGTTCTCGCGATTTGCCGACTATCCAATCTTTATCATACAACTCGGAAATATTGTTTTCATCATAGTATTTTGCAGAACAGGCACACAAACCTAAAACAAGAATTAAAATGACCAATAATGCGACTATTTTTTTCATATAATCATCTCCCTTCTAAGTGTATTGTATCATAAACGCGGTGAAAAAACAATAAAATCGGACAAAAAAGGCAGTCAAAACATTCTTTTTCTTGGATTCCCCACCGGGATAGTACAGATAAAACGATTAAATATCGTTTTATCAAGTGATGTCGCCCAAAGTGTGAGGCGGGTGTATCGAGCTGATGCAATACGACACACGACGGCGACCGGTGCGAAGCAGAACCAGCGACATCAGATTTTACAGTCATCTCTTCCTAAAACATAGTCGCCTCGTGCGTCTCGATGTACTTGGCTTCGACGCTCCTTGTTTTAGTTATCTCCCGTCGGTAGAGCTTACGACACTTTAACATAATAGCGCAACTTCAAACCAATAAAAGGCAAAACAAAAAACATCCAAAAGCGGACTTCTCATAAGGAAGTTTACCTAACGCACGGTAGGGGCGAACTGTGTGTCAAGGGCAACATCATTTACAATTTGTGAAGACACATGGTTTACAACTTTCCGACCAATAATTTTGAAGCGAAAGCGAAGCTGTAGTGAAAAATTATTGGTCTAATCACCATGATTGCCGGGGATCATTTTGAATTAA
>JBGVLZ010000058.1:0-12973 GCA_045124505.1 Eubacteriales bacterium | reverse complement strand
GACGGGGACAAACTTCTGAAACGGCTACTTAACGCCAGCGACAAGGAACGCAATACTGCAAGGAAGCGGCAGACAGCCGAACTGAAAAAGGCGGAAAAACGCAAAGCAGAAGTAGACACCCTGTTTGCAAAAATGTATGAGGACTGGTCTGCCGGACGCATTACAGAATACAATTTCAATATGCTGTCCGAAAAGTATCAGGGCGAACAGCGAGAATTGGACGTAAAAATTGAACGGCTTCACGAAGCGATGGAGACCGCCGCCCAGACAGCGGTTGACGCTGAAAAGTGGATAGGTCTGATGAAACAGTATGTCAATCCCACAGAATTGACGGCTGAACTTCTGAATACGCTGATTGAAAAAATCCTTGTCCATGAAGCGGTCAAAAGTGAGGACGGAAGCCGGGAACAGGAAGTGGAAATCTTCTACCGCTTTATCGGCAAAATCGAATGACACATCTTGAGATACCCAACAATATCTTTAACTAAGGGAAACGGATGTCAATGAACCCGATATAAATACGTTGAAAAAAATCTGCTTTCTTTTTGGAGTCCACATGGATGATCTTGCGAAGGAGGTAATAACAAAAATGGAAACTTATGAAAAAAAGGAGAAACGACAATTGAGTTTGAGGGGGTGTTGCAAACGCCCCTCATGCCCTGCCCTGCGGTCTGCTGTAAGGTAAGTGAAGCGGTCTGCCCGTACAATGGCAAGTCCGAATGGAAACGGGAAAACTTTGTTTTTCTGTTTCCGTCGGCGTAGCCTACGGAACGGGGCAGATTGTGACTGTCAAGGGGGAAAGGGTGGAGATTTCCGCAAGGAAATACTACCCGTACCTTGACTGGCTCAAAGCGGAACGGAACGGCTGTGGCTTCGCCCTCGTCCTCGTCCTGTATCAGCTATAAAACAAAAACAATCATCAACTATCGGGGAAAACCCCACACTCAACTGCTGTCGGTGTCGGAATCCCCCTCAATATCACCGCTCCCCCCGTCATGGAGAACAGGCAGGAAGTATTGTAACAGTCTGGTAGGGGCAGACATAAATGTGCGGTACAGCTTCGCTGTACTCTCTATAATAGGGAGACTGAAAAAATGAGACATAGCAGATTTTACGATATTGACAGCTTTTTCTTTGAAACAATCCATGCTGTCAGATACCGCTTCTACGCCCTTTTCAGCCGTTTCTACGGCTTTTTCTGTGGCTTCCTTGATATTGTTGCTTACCTTGTCCAAAATGGCTTTAACAGCCGTCAGAACGCTCTCTGTGGCAAGGGCAACAATATCTCTATGATAGGTTGCTCTGCTGATATGTAACTGCTCTTGGATTTCCTTTGCGGTTGCTCCGCTTTCACGCATAGCGAAAATAACCGCTCTGCGTTCCAGAATCACGGCTTCCTTGTTTTGCTTATTTTCGGCTTCTAAACGCTTCTCATAGGCTCTGCGGTTAGCTTCTGCCTTACGCTCTTTCTTGCTCTTGACTGCCGTAGACAGGAAAGGCAAGTCTTTCAATTCTTCCTCGGTAATTTCCAACAGCTTGATAATAGTTTCTTTCTTGTAACGGTAAGGAAGTCCGCTCTCAATCCTTTTGTCTGCACTGGCAGTCACCGTGATAACATAGGATTCATCAAAAGGGCAGGACAAATGAGCGTTAAAATCAAGGGTAAGATTCAACGCTTCCTCACTGGTATATTTCATTTCACGCAAGAAATAGCGATAAAGGAATAAAGCTAATTCACGCTTACAATCTGCCCCTGTACGGCTACAAAGCACCTTGCGGATTTCCTCACAATAGCTTTTAAGGACTTGACGGAAAGACACGAACTCCCCAATAGAATAGATATTTCCATTCTTGTAACAATAGTCCTTGTCCTCTGTGGCAGGGCATAAGTCCTTATGTAGCTTTATCCAGTTGTCCGTTTCGTGGTAGTTCGTGAAGTCTGGCATATCTCCCTCGGAGAGATTCAGACGCACGGCAATATCCCTTACATACTTACGCTGTCTTTCGGTATAATAGAAATACCTCTACATATGAAAACTGGGGAATGTCTTCTAGTCTTGTAAATCAGGCATGGGAAGTATCTCCTGAAAATGTAACTGTAAGTTATACAACGGGGTCAGACACCGAATCATTCAACATTGATCACAGACCATAACATAAAAAAATAGAGGTCGGCAATATTCGCCGACCTCTATTTTTTTTGCCATAACGGTTTACCCGTATGCGCATATCGTGTACGGGTAAACCGTTATGTTATAGATTTAGTGTAATATGTTGACAAACATTTTCGGGTATGGTATAATAGAAAATGAAAAAGAGGCTCGTCTGAGCGAGGGTAAATAGTGTTTAGGCTCAGAGCGTTCCGGGAAATTGCCGGAGGTACATTATTTTATAATGTAGAAGCCGTTTAGGTTTGATACACCTATATGATACATAGGCTTGTCGCAGTAACCTTGTGAATTGAAAAAATGTATCATTGACCTTTGTGTAAGTAATCTTTTGAAAGCACATTGTAAGCAAACGTATCGTTGAATGTAGCCGGACATACTGACAAATTGCCGGAGAGATGCTGTACTCTACAAAAAGCCGACAGAACCTTAACTGCCGTAGAAAGTGATTAAAATAATAAATAAGGCTGCACACATAAGCAAGAAGAAAAAGTGTCGGAATTTAATTCCAAACCGGTCACACATAAGACCTTAAAAAGTGTATTTTGCTGAATGCAGAGAATTTAATTCTTGCAGGAGGCGGCTTTAGCTTTAACACCATTTGAACATCAGAGAAAGGAGGTTTTTCTGATGGGAAGAAAAAACAAAGCTTATTCTAAAACTCTTCATCAGCAAGCATACGATAAATTGACAAGTATGCAAGCCTTTGGCGAAAGCAAAAAAGAGGCTATGAAGAACGGAACGGAGAAAGACAAAATATTTTCCTTTAACACCTACAAGAGTTATTGGAAACATATAAAATATTTTATTAAGTACGTGCAGGAAACCGATCTGAAATGCACAACATTAAAAAGTGCAAAAAAATATGTAAATGAGTGGTTGCAGAAAAGAGAGGCAGAGGGGTTGTCAGCTTCGACAATGCACCTTGAGGCGAAAGCGTTGGGTAAGCTCTATGGCATTAGTCCCGATGATGAAAATTATTATCAGCCTCCGAAACGACACAGGGAAGATATAAAGAGGAGCAGAGGAACGGCAAAGAGAGACCATCATTTTTCAGAAAAAAACAATGATGAGCTTGTGAAATTCTGTAAGGGAACAGGCTTGAGGAGATGTGAGCTGTCCTCGATTAAGGGTGGGGATATAATAACCAAAACCGAAATCGAGGCGGAAATAACAAAGCTGGAGAGCATACCAGAGGACAAGCGAACGGCCGCCGATGAGAAGCAGTTAGGAATTTTGAAAGATACAAGATACTTTGAGGAAGAATATTATGTGCATATCCGAAAAGGTATAGGCAAGGGTGGCAGAGAACGATATAGCCCGATTATCGGAGAACATCAGAAGCAGATTGCCGACAGAATTATAAAAACACCGGAAGAAAAAAAGGTGTGGGAGCATATACACGGAGCTGCCGACATACACGGTTACAGAGCCGAGTATGCAACTGCGGTGTATAAAGCTCATGCAAGGGATATTAAAGATATTCCGTATGATAAAATTAACAAGGGAACAGGAAGAAAATATCAAAGTGATGTTTACACCTGCAGAAAGGACGAGGTAAAGAGAAAACTTGATAGAGCTGCGATGACAATGTGCAGTAAAGCTCTCGGACATAATAGAGCAGAAGTTTTTGCTACAAATTACCTTAGAGGATTGTAAGGGGGTGCGGAAATGTCTGAATATGTTAAAAAAACACCCTTTGGCGGATATAAAGAAGTGCAAGGGGGATATTCAAGCTCTGAATGGGAATATGTGATATTAACCAGGAAAGAATATAACAACCAAGAAACAGAATTAAGGGTAGCAAAAGCCGGGAAAAGTGAAGCAGAAGAAAAAGCCCGAAAAAATATAGATAGAGCAAATGTTGAAGCAAAAAGAGAAATAAATGAGGCATACAAAGCTGCTGATGAGCAAGTGGAAAAGATTAAACAGGAGCTTGCTGCAGCAAATGCTGAAATCGAATACCAACGTGGGCTGAATGAAAATCTTTTGAGAATTAACCGGGAACGTGCGAACGCCGACAGAAAATTAAAACCAAAAAAGGAGCATACAGGGTATGTTGTATGCTCTTCATCAGAAAAAGATTATACTTTCAGAATAAACAGAAAAAACCATAAAATTGTTTTATGGGAGACGGTTCTGCAGAGTCCGTACACGATAGATTTTACAGAGGAACAGGCAAGAAAGCAGATAATTGATGAATTATTTGTAAAAGATGAAAACGGACAATTTTTTATTTCAAAAATAGGAATTACTGCCGGTTATTCAAACGGCTATGCTGCTATGATAGAAGATAATGAATGGTCAAAAATTCATAAAAAATACAATGTTATGCTTGAAAGAAAGTTAAGAATGAATTTTCGATTGGGATATTGGGAAATAGCCTTTTATCACACAAAACCGTTATCTTGCGTTCCGAAAGATATGCGTATGTGTTGATGGTTGCCAGAGGCTCAAAAACGGCTCTTAAATCGTTTTTAAGGCGATCGTGTGGGGTTTTATATTAAACAGGCTTAAAACGAACAAAAGCGGCCTGTAACAGCCGCTTTTGTTTCTAAATTTGTTCGATTTCTGAAAACACAACATTTATTACCTTTGTCAAAATCTCCTTTGGGAGCTGCTCCACAACCGTGTGCGGTCTTGCATTAAGATCTAATGCCTTGACGTGTTCACATAAAATAACACCGGTTGTCTGCGTTCTGTTATCTAAAGGGATATGCAAAGGGAATTTATTGTTTGTGTTTGTTATGGGGCAAATTATAGCAAGATTGGTTTTCTGATTGAAAAAATCATTGCTTACTACTACTGCCGGGCGGTAGCCAGCTTGTTCGTGTCCTTTTTGGGGATCAAAGCTGACTTTTATAATATCTCCTTGACTTACCATACTTCTTCTCCTACCGGCTGTCCCCAATCCATTTCAACCGGAACATATTCGCCGTCAAAATTAGCAAAAAGTTCCATGATGTTTTTTCTTGGCTCTGCTTTTTCAATTATGATTTTGTTTTTGTCGGCGCTTAATACAAGCTGCTCATCGTCACTCCATTGAACTGCATCGAGCAGAAACTTTGGGATTCTGATCCCTTGACTATTGCCCCACTTCTGAATGGTTGTTGTCATTTAGAACACCTCCATTATTAGTATATACATAGTATATCCGATTTTTGCGGATTTGTCAATGGTATTTTATAGATTTATAAAAAATATTTTTGTGGGGATAATAAAATTTATCACAATATATTGTATTTTGAGAAAATTTATGGTATTATAAAAGTGCTGAAAAAATTCATTGATAATATATGCCCCGTATAGCCCTTTAGGGCTACTAAAAAAAATAAAAAAATATTTTTTATAAATCTATGGAAAAAGTCGGAGAGGAATATGGGGGTGAGCGTAACCTGTGGTAAGGGTGCGTAAACTCCAGCGGAGTTTTCCACGCTTTCCATAGGTGGAGCGAGGGGGAAAAGGGAGAGGTGACTTTTTCTTTAAGGGAGCGTAAGCGACCGCTTTTTTGCTCTCCCTTTTCCCCCTTTATTGTTGGGAGGTGTTTTTATGCTGTCTGATAGGTCTGAATTGTTAAAACAACAAAGATTTTTATATATAAATAAAAATGCGTTGCTTAATCAGTTTTATGAGCAGATTGAGCCGTATGATTTTTATAGATACATATTTCCTGAAGGAGCTTTTGAGCGAAAAGGACACTATGAAGATAATAAACCTAATGCTATTGCTGTGACGATTGAAAAAAAGTATAAAGAAAACGGTATTGCGGTTGAGCTTAAAAGAAATGGTAAAGGGAAAAGATATACAATTACGGATAATCTCGAAGAGTTGAATGAGCTTAACAAGTCTGAATTTACTATTATGTCTCCAATTTCGTATTACGGAAAACAGCGAAATGCTAAAAACGCTCGGTATTTGTATGCTTTGGTGTTTGACCTTGATGGTGTAGATATGCCGCAGCTCCGGGACGTGCTTCATCAGATGGATAAAGATATTTTGCCAAAGGCTACCTTTGTCGTAAATAGTGGTACCGGGTTGCATTTATATTATGTTTTGGATGAGCCTGTTCCTATGTATCCGCAAAATCAGTTGTATATGAAAGAGTTGAAATATGCTTTGACTCGGCAGATATGGAATAGGTTTACTTCTACGATTAAAGAACCGCAAATGCAGGGAATAATGCAGGGTTTCAGAGTGATTGGAACGTGTACCAAACTGGGAGAAAAATACCCTGTTGTTGCTTATTCGGTTGGAGATAGAATTTCTTTAGATGAACTTTTAACTTTTATTCCTGATTCAAACGGAGAACAGCAGCACGTTAAAAGTATTATGATGAAAAGCCGGTTATCAATCGAGGAGGCAAAAGAAAAATATCCTGATTGGTATGAAAAGCGGATAGTAAGAAAAGAGCGCCGGGGCAGATGGACTATAAAAAGAGATTTATATGATTGGTGGCTTAATCGAATTAAAACTGAAATAAAAGTCGGTCATAGATTTTATGGTATAATGACATTGGCTATATATGCAAAAAAATGTTGTATCGAAGAAGGCGAGCTGATGAGGGATGCTTATTCTCTTTTAGAAGTTTATGACGATATGAGTATTGAGGATATAAACCGATTTACCGAAGATGATGTAAAATGTGCTTTGGAAATGTATAATGAGGACTATGTTACATTCCCAAGAGATGATATTGCAAAATTGTCCGGTCTGCAGATTGAAAAAAATAAAAGAAACGGCAGAAAACAGGCTGAACACGTTAAGCTGATGAATTTTGTGCGTGATGAAATAAATGGCAATGTGAATTGGAGAGCTGGGAACGGCAGAAAAAGTAAAAAGAATGTTATAATGGAGTATATGAGAGAAAATCCGGGTATAACAAAAAAGGCAGCAATAGCAAGAGCTGTGGGAGCAGATAGAAATACGGTTATTAAATACTATGATGAAATAGTTGCCGAGCTGCAGCAGGAACGTCTGCGAGCCGAGCGCTTGGAACAGCTTGAGCGTGACGGTCATATTGCAGTTAAAATAACACCGTCACAGAAATTAAGCGATTATATTTTAGGTGAATTAAAAAAATAAAATAATATTAGGAGTGTGTGTTATGGCTCATCTTACGGTTGGTATGCGATTAGAGGGGACAAAGGGAAGCATTGTAAAGTCTATGGAGTATATGCAAATGCACGGTATTAAATTTATTCAATCCAAAGGTTTTTATGGAGAAGATGAGGGAAAAGAAAAAGTAAGAGTATATACAACGGCTCTGATAGACTTCCCTCAAGATGGAGATGAATTTCTTAAAGATATTGCAAGAATAAATGCCGGTGAAAATATAAATAGTGATGAGTCAGAGGAATAGGTGTAATTATGAGTAAAACTGTAAAACAAATTGCTGATGAACTTGGTGTATCAAAGCAAGCTGTTCATCAAAAAAGAAAGAGTAAGGAACTGTCAACAGCTTTACAGCCGTTTACGTCAACGGTTGACGGTGTCGTTTACATATCAGTTGACGGTGAAAATCTTATAAAACAGGCATTTTTGAAAAATGACCGTAAACAAGTTGATGATAAGTTGTCGTCAACGGTTGACGGTTCGTTTACACCCTCGTTTACACCTCCGGAGGATAGCGAAGTAGTATTTTTAAGGGGGCAAGTGGAGAAGTTGCAGGCGGAGCTTGAAAAAGAAAGAGAGCATAACCGGGAAAAAGATAAACAGCTTCTTGAAACATTAAATAAATTAGCAGAAAGTCAAGCGGCCTTGTCTGCCGGACAAGCTGCAGATAAACAAAAGGCTTTGGCTGAAAAAATAATTGAGGGCAATAAGCAGCTCTCTGATGAGGCGCTTGCTTCAGAAAAATCGCAACATTTTCTCAGAAAGATTTTTTGTCGAAAAAAGAAATAATAAAATATTGGTTAATTTTTCTAAAACTATTGCTATTACATAAGATATATGATATAATAAAATCAGATTATTTAATGCTTTCTTTTCAGATGCAGATGTGTTATAATTACTACATTTCCAAAAAGGAGTTAAAAAATATGCGGCAAGGTATTCTTAAATAAAACTATAATCAAATAGTGGGAACAAAAAACTTTGGGATGTCCTTTGGAACAAGGGCTTAGTTTTTTGTACCAAATTTAAGAATACTTTTGCCTTATTTATATTGACATGGCAAGAAAAGTGGCAAGTACCTATTGGTGCGTGTCTTTTATGTGTATGTCCACAGATTGTATCCCCAGTGGTAAAAGTATTTTACTGCTGGGGATTTTTATGCCTTTTTTTGGCTGTGAATGGAGGACGACATATGAAAATAATTAATATCGGCATTCTTGCGCATGTTGATGCAGGAAAAACAACACTGACAGAAAGCCTGCTGTATACAAGCGGGGCAATCATGGAACCAGGTAGTGTAGATAAAGGTACAACAAGAACGGACTCTATGGCTTTGGAACGTCAAAGGAAAATTACAATTCAGGCTGCCGTTACATCTTTTCGCTGGAAAGGGTACAAAGTTAATCTTGTGGACACCCCCGGACACATGGACTTTTTAACAGAAGTGCATCGCTCCTTATCGGTTCTGGATGGAGCAATTTTAGTAGTGTCCGCAAAAGATGGTGTACAAGCCCAGACCAGAGTGCTGTTTCATGCGCTAAGGAAAATGAAGATACCAACAATCATTTTTATCAATAAAATAGATCAAAGTGGTGTTGTTCTTGAGCAAACTTATCAAAATATCAGAGAAAAATTGACAGAAGATATGATGGTTATGCAGGAAGTTCATTTATTTTCAGAATTAACACTTTCCGACGTTGCGGATTTTGAAAAGTGGGATGCTGTGATTGCCGGGAATGATAATCTTTTAGAAAAATATCTTTCAGGAGCGCCTTTGACATTGCGGGAACTTCAGGAAGAAATAAAGCGAAGGGTACAGCAGGGAACTTTTTTTCCGGTATATCATGGAAGCGCAAAAGAGAATATCGGAACAAAAAAATTGCTTGATGTAATCACAGATATTTTTTCATCGAAAACAGATAACTGTCAATCGGAACTGTGCGGGTATGTTTTTAAAATTGAATATACCGAGCAGAAAAAACGACGTTGCTATTTAAGGCTGTATAGCGGTACGCTTTGTTTACGGGAAACGATTCTTCTGTCAAAAAAGGAAAAAATTAAAATTACAGAGATGTCAATTCCATTTGATGGAGAAATCGTCCCAACAGACACCGCTGATTCCGGGGAGATTGTTATTTTATCTGACAATACATTAAAACTAAATGATGTTCTGGGAGATGAAAAACTATTGCCACGCAAGGCATGGACGGATAGTCCCCTGCCGTTTTTTCGGACAACGATAGAGCCAATCAAAGCAGAGCAAAGGGAAGCATTACTGGATGCCCTTACAGAGATTGCGGATACTGATCCGCTTCTGCATTTTATGATTGATTCTATTACTCATGAAATTATTCTTTCCTTTTTGGGAAAAGTACAATTGGAAGTTGTTTGTTCTTTATTAAATGAAAAATATAGTGTCGAGGTAGCAATAAAAGAGCCTACCGTTATTTATCTGGAGAGACCACGAAAAGAGGCTCATTATACAATTCATATTGAAGTACCGCCAAATCCCTTTTGGGCGTCGATTGGTTTGGCTGTCACTCCTCTTCCTGTTGGAAGCGGAACAGAATATGAAAGTAAAGTGTCTCTCGGTTATTTAAACCAAAGCTTTCAAAACGCAGTTATGGAAGGGATTCGGTATGGATTAGAGCAGGGAGTGTATGGATGGGAGGTAACAGATTGCAGAATTTGTTTTGAATATGGTGTTTACTACAGCCCAGTCAGTACTCCGGCAGATTTCCGCTTTCTTGCGCCCATTGTGCTGGAACTGGCATTAAAAAAAGCAGGAACACAGGTTTTAGAACCCTATCTTTCTTTTACCCTGTTTGCACCGCAGGAATATCTTTCACGGGCTTATCATGATGCTGTGAAATACGATGCGGTAATTGAAACAACTTCAATAAAAAATAATGAAGCGATCTTAACTGGAGAAATACCAGCAAGACGGATTGGGGAATACAAAAGCGATCTGAATTTCTACACAAATGGAAGAAGCGTTTGCCTGACGGAATTGAAAGGGTATCAGGAAACTCCAGGGGAACCTGCTGTACAGCCCCGTCGCCCCAATAGCCGGCTGGATAAGGCTCGTCATATGTTTCAGAAGATCATGTAAGGTCTTGCGCAATGCAAGCGTTCATTGCTGGCTATTGCAAAATATCCTTGATAGAATCAGTATCAGAGAGGAGGAACTATTTTGAACAAGGAACAGACGGATATTACAACAGGAAAGCAAATACGTCATCTGCGGACACAATCGGGAATGACACAGGAGGAATTAGCCGGGGAACTAAATGTTACCCGGCAGGCGCTATCGAATTGGGAAAGGGATGTCAATGAACCCGATATAAATACGTTGAAAAAAATCTGCTTTCTTTTTGGATATGTCCACACAATTCATATCATTAGGTTAAATACTTCCTGTTGTGTATTGACAGTAGACTGATTTTCTGATAAAATAAAATTTATGTAAAAGGAGGCGGCGTTTATGTTGCATAGCATGCGTATTAGATAAGCATTGAAAAAAAGGATTTTCCCATTTTCAACATGGGCTTTTTTGTCATGCTTATTTTGCGGATGCTATACAAAAAACTAACGACGTATAGATATAGTATAGACATAGTGCAAGCTATGCCTTAGTTTTGTTGTACTGCTCTGTGCATTATAAATGCAGGTCAATGCTCATGTTGAGGATTGACCTGCATTTTTTTGTGTAAAAAGGACGAGTGAAATATAATGCTTAAAAAATATTGGATAAAATGTCCGATTTGTAACGGAAAGACGAGAGTTCAAGTATTTCATAATACTGTATTAAAAGATTTTCCTCTTTTCTGCCCTAAATGCAAATTGACGCATATCATTGATGTAGAAAAATTAGAGATTGTAATCAAAAATACAGAAAAACAAACTTTTATTATTTAGAAGAAAGGATATAAAAATGAAACGTTTACCTAAATATACGCCTGCGGAAGTACGGAATGATCCATACGGATTTACTTACAAAGAAATGTCGGAAGTTATTGGCGAGAATGAAGCAAAAGCCTTATATGAAGAATTATATAAGCAATTACCACGCAAAAAAAATCTATCAATGTTGGTAAAAAATATTTGCAAAAGCAGTGATACTGAAAAGTATGTTTACGAACTGAAAGACAACAAATACATTGAAACGGTTTTTATCAAGCGGCGAGATGGTGGAACTGTTTGCGTGAGCACACAAGTCGGTTGTCCTGTTGGTTGTATTTTTTGTGAGTCCGGGCGAAATGGCTTTGTTCGTAATCTAACATCGTCAGAAATCGTACAACAGATTATATTGTTGCGTCGAAAAGTAAACCGTATCGTTTTTATGGGTATGGGAGAGCCTTTATTCAATTATGACAACTTGATAAAAGCAATCCATATTCTCCGAGATAGATATGGGCTCAACTTTCCAACCGACGGCATTACCATATCAACAGTTGGTCCGGTCGATCAATTAAAAAAATTGCGCGAGGAACATCTTAAAATTCAGTTGACAATATCTTTACACGCAGCAACACAATCTGCAAGAAATCGTATTATTCCTCACATGCGCATATATGCTATTGAAGATGTTGTTAAGCAAGCCTTATCCTATTCTGAAAGGCATAATCGCAAAATTGTCTTTGCGTATTTGCTTTTACCGGGTATAAATGACCGGCCCTCAGATGTAAGACAACTTGCAAAATGGTTTCGGGGCAAAAAAGTTATGATTAACGTGTTACAATACAACCCAACAAGCAATTCAAGAATTAAAGCACCACAGAAACGGGAAATAGTTGCATTCAAACATCAATTAGAGCAAGCAGGACTTGAAGTTACTATGAGAGTTTCTCATGGCAGAGAGATTAACGCGGCTTGTGGACAGTTAGCTAACACATATAATAAATTCAAAAAAAAATGATTAAAAGTGCCAGACGCATAGACGCAGAGCCGATAACGCATTAGGTCAAAAAACCTATGTGTTATCGGCTTTTTTATTTAATATTGCGCAAAAGCCGCTGTTCCCTATTATAGAATGGATTGCGGGTAGTGTATTAAAGTCGCCCTTTTTTAAGGATACGGCGGTATCGGGGAGGTATCGCCGTGTCCATTTTTATTTACTGTAACCCGCCTAATGCTTTGCGGTCAAAAAAAGCTATGCTCCGCAAGCGGGATATTCCGGCTATGAATGTGAACTGTCAATACATTTAGCTACTGCTTACATTTCCTTTGCGCCCGTCCGCGTCTTGCGGACGGGCGCATTTTGCTTTTTTCAACTTTTTTCTGAAAAGCGCACTCAAGAGCCATCTCCCGAACGGGTACGGAGCGAAAGGGGCAGAGAGGACAAGCCCTTAACTCCCGTCCTCTACTCCACGCGGGAAGGAGGTGAACTCTATGGAGCTATCTTCTTCCGACAAGGAAAGAATACAACATCAGTACGACGCATTAGCAAAGAAAACTTTGGTCGGCGAAGCGAAAAGCCACCGCCGCACTCTTGCGAAACGCGCAGCACGCGAAGTTACTTTTTCGGATTTGAGCGAAAGCGAACTCGCGCAGCTTTTCACAACGGACGAATACGAAAGCGATTATTTCCGTTTTCAAGTGTCCGGCTTTGATGTACTCGTCAAAAATGAACTGCTTGCCGAAGCCCTTAACGCTTTGCCCGAAAGGAAACGCGACATTATCCTTTTGTCCTA
>JBGVLZ010000057.1:0-27845 GCA_045124505.1 Eubacteriales bacterium | reverse complement strand
CATATATTACGCAAGAGTTATGGCACTTTATTGTTGATTAAACGTCCTTTTTTTCATACCTTTAAGCTGAAAAAATTTGTGTTTTTCGGCTTTATTGTTATGCCTTTTTATTTGCCGTATTTTTTTCAAAAAGGCCTTGACTAACAGTAACAGGTTTATCGAACTGAATAAACTACCCCGACAGACTTTTTCAATCCGTCGGGGTGAATTATTTGTTTACTGCGAATCGATTTACAACTTACAGGTAAACATCATTACAAGAACGGCATATAAAGCCGTTTTTTTTCGCAAATCTTATTTAATTTACCGAAAGCACCTTTTTAAGATACGAAAGCGGCTTGTCGCCTTTTTTTATTTTATAGACAACTGTCGGTGTTTTACCGGGAGATATCACCATTCTGTCATTACAGCGTGAGACGATATCCACCCATTTTCCGAAGTCGGTCATATCGGGGGTGATAATTATTTTATCTCCCTTTTGCTCAATACGTACAGCACCGAGATTTTCACCCAGCGCCCTGATATACGATATATCAAGCAGGTTTTCAACGCTTGGGGGAAGATCGCCGAAGCGGTCGAGCAGCTCATCTGCAACGTCATCAAGGTCAGCCTCGCTTTGAATATGCGATATCTTTTTATATATCTCGATACGAGTCTGTCCGCTTTTGATATATTTTTCGGGAATAAATGCCGAATACTGCACATCGACCGTACATTCCGTCTTTTTCTGCTTTACCTCACCGCCTGTTTCCTCAATAACGGCATCGTTCAAAAGCTTTATATACATATCGTATCCGACAGATTCGATATGGCCGTGCTGTTGTGCACCGAGGATATTTCCCGCACCTCTTATTTCAAGGTCGCGCAAGGCGATTTTGAAGCCTGAGCCGAATTCGGTATATTCTCTTATCGCACTCAAACGGCGTGCGGCGATCTCGGTAAGTGATGAATTCGGTTTGTATGTCAGATATGCATAAGCACGGCGGGATGAACGTCCGATACGTCCCCTTATCTGGTGGAGCTGTGAAAGCCCCATTTTATCTGCATTTTCAATAATAAGCGTGTTTGCATTGGGAACATCAACTCCCGTTTCGATAATAGTCGTACAAACGAGGATGTCAATATTGCCATCAATGACGTTATGCCAGATGTCGGAAAGATCCTCTTTATCCATCTTTCCGTGCGCTATGGCTATATGCGCATCGGGTGCCATCTGTGATACCTTATACGCTGTGCGCTCTATCGTTTCGACATTATTGGAAAGGTAGAACACCTGACCGCCACGCCGCAGCTCACGTCTTATTGCCTCCTCTATAACCCCCTCATCGTACTCCATAACGTACGTTTGCGGCGGCATACGGTCAACGGGGGGCTCATCAAGCACGCTCATATCCCTGATACCGCCAAGCGCCATATTGAGCGTTCTCGGTATAGGCGTTGCCGTAAGTGTCAGCACGTCGGCATTACCCGATATCATTTTCAGCTTTTCTTTATGCGCAACGCCGAAGCGCTGTTCCTCGTCAATGATGATAAGTCCGAGATCACGGAATTCAACATCCTTTGAGATAAGTCTGTGAGTGCCTACGATTATATCAATGTCGCCTCTTTTAAGTCTGCGAAGGGTGTTTGCCATTTCCTTCGGTGTTTTAAAGCGTGAAACGACGTCTATGTTAAGGGCATAGCCCCTCATTCTTGCACAGACCGTCTGATAGTGCTGCATTGCAAGAATTGTCGTCGGGACGAGAATTGCGACCTGCTTGCCTTCGCTTGCCGCTTTAAACGCCGCACGGAGTGCAACCTCTGTTTTACCGAATCCGACGTCACCGCACAGGAGTCTGTCCATGGGATGCGGATCTTCCATATCACGCTTTATGTCAGCGGCGGCGGTGAGCTGACCTTCCGTTTCCTCAAACTCAAATGACGATTCAAACTGTCTTTGCAAATCATCATCCTTTGCAAAAGCGTGACCCTCCATGCGCATACGCTTTGCATAAAGGTTTATAAGATCCTTTGCCATTTCCTTGACAGCCGCCTTGACACGGTTTTTTGCACGTCCCCATTCGGAGCCGCCCATTTTGTTAAGCTTTACCGTTCCGTCCGACTGTCTTTGACCGATATATTTACTTAAAACATCAAGCCTGTCGCACGGCACATACAAGGTTGAGCCGCCGTCATATTTTATCTGCAAAAAGTCACGTGAAATACCTTCGTAGCTTGTGAGGTTTTTCATACCTTCATAAAGTCCTATACCGTGAACGTCGTGAACGACATAATCACCCACCTCAAGGTCGGCATATGACATTATTTTTTCTTTTGCATCTATCTTTTTGCCGCGGCGGGATGATTTTGTGACGAGCTTTGAATAAGCACTTTGCGCAATATACAGAGAGATACAAGCCACACGGCTCGTTTCCATGATAAATCCCGTGCGGTTCTGTCCGTATAATATCACGGCTTTGCCTCGAAGCTCCTCTTTATCCGCCATGAATTTTTCATATTCGCACACGGGGGCTTCTACTCCCGCATCCTCAAGCAGCCGTGCGTAGTTTTTGCCGACAGCTTCATTTTCGCAAAGCAGAAGCACGGCATATTTAAATCTTACGTAGTTTTTAACATCCTCACACAGCATTTCCTGCATATTTGAGTATGTCATCTGATTTTTTGATTTGAAAATATAGCTTTCGTAGAACTTTCCCGAAGCGTTTGCAAAAAAATCAAGTGTGATTGAAGCTGAACTGTTTATTATCTCACGGCAGTCATCAGCCGATATGGAAAACTGTGCGTATTTTGACGAAAGCTCCTCACTTTCGACAATGTCGCAAACAGTCTGATTTTCAAGCTTTGCGCTTGTTTGCAGTCTTGTGTACACGTTTGTCGGTGTGTCAACGATAATAGCACCGTACACACCGTCTTTTTTGAAATAATCGAAAAGCGTTGACGGCTTTTCATATATTACATTTATGTATTTGTCAGCAAAAAGAAGCTCCGTTGCGTTGTCTATTGCGTCAAGCTCCGCTTCAAGTGCCTTCTTGGCACTTTCTTTTTTCGTCTTTTTGAGCTGTGCTGATGCGGCATTGATGACGGCGTAAACCGCCTCATCCGACATAATTATTTCCCTTGCGGGAAAAACGGAAAATTCTTCTTTGTTTTCAATTCGTCTTTGTGAGATTATATCAAATATGCCGATCGAGTCTATTTCATCCCCGAAAAGCTCCATTCGATAGGGATAATCATCACCGGGAACAAAAACGTCGCATATACCGCCTCGGATAGAAAACTGTGCAATATTGTCAACGCTTTCCACACGTGTGTAGCCGCAGAAAATAAGATACTCCGCAAACTCATAAAGTGAAAGCGTATCGCCTGTTTTATAAGTTCTTGCATTTCCTTTGAAAACCTCCTCCGGCACGGTGAGCTGGCAGGCGGCATCAGGTGTTGCGATAACGTAATCGAGCGTACCTTTGACAATGCCCGCAAGCGTTGACAGACGGCTTTGCTCATATTCGTGCGACGATGTAATGTTGTGAAGCATAAAATCACGCACGGGATAAACAGCACAGCAAAGACCTGCGGATGACAGTCTGTTGTACATACGCAGGCATTCTTTTTCGTCACTTTCAAGTATCAGCTTCGGACGCGGCTCTATATCCTCCGAGATGGATGCCAAAAACGGCACGGCAGCACCCGATGAAAGTCCTCCGACCATCACGGGCTTGGGGCGGTTTTTGGGCATTATACGGCGGTTTTCAAGTAAAGCCTTATACTCACCGTCGCATTTTATAAATTGTTTTAATAATTCCATATTTACCTGTTTAAATCAATTACATTATTAAGCGCCCGCCTGCGCCCCCCACAGTCCGTAGGACTGCCCGCAGGCGTAGGGCGCAGATTTCCTACGGAAATCTAATTCGTAAAGTTGAAATAAGTACAACAAAATCTTATTTCAATCTGAACACCTTAACGGGCTTTATCGCACTTCCGCCATCAAACTCGGAAACCTTGCCGAGGGCAAAGAAGCCGTCACCATCATAAAGGCGCACATAACTTCCGTCAGGATAATTTGTTTTTATCTTGCTTTGGTATATCTCCGCACCGTCACGGCACAATTTCAGCATAAAGCCGTCGAGTGTGCAGACAGGGTATGATGCGAATACATCCTCCGTCGGGTAAAGAATTGACAGCCTTTCTTCATACGTCATTTCTTCAAGCTGTTCGAGGGTGTAGGCTTTGTCAAGCGAAAACTCACCGCAGACGGTACGTCTGAGTGATGCCATCACACCCCCGCAGCCGAGCTTTTTGCCGATATCGGCGCAAAGCGTGCGGATATAAGTCCCCTTTGAGCATGTGACTTCAAGCGAATAATCGTTATTTCCAATATATTCAGCCGTAATTTTATCAATGTGTATCTGACGGCTTTCACGTTCAATTTCAATTCCCCGACGTGCCAAATCGACGAGCTTTTCGCCGTTTACCTTAAGTGCTGAATACATCGGCGGTGTCTGCATTATATCACCTTCAAAGGACGAAATCGCACGAAAAACCTCGCCACAGTCGGGAATTTCATCGGAAACTGATAAAACAGTACCGCTTGTATCCTCCGTGTCGGTTGTAATACCGAGGCGGAGCGTTGTTTTATAAGTTTTACTGTCGTATGTAAGATACTCAGCCGCTTTTGCCGCCCTGCCTATAAGTACGACAAGCACACCGGTCGCCATAGGATCAAGCGTACCGGTGTGTCCTGTTTTTTTTGTACCGTACAGTTTACGCATCTTGAACACGACATCGTGCGAGGTCATACCGCACGCCTTGTCGATCGGGATTATGCCCTGAAATTCAGGTGTCCCTGTGTTTTTTTCTGTACTCATATCAAATCTTTAAATATTGTTTTTCCTGCATATGAATATGCAAATTTTTCATATTCCTCACGGTTTCCGCAAAAGGCAAGCGGGGCTGTTATATACGCAAGCTGTTCATTTAAAATGTCACTTTCGCCCTTTTCAAGCCTTACAAATCCGTAACCGTATTCTTCTGCCTGTGATTCAACATCTTCATAAAGATAGTCGGAAATACTGAGGGGTTCGGGCATATTATTTTCGTCAACTTTAGCAAATTTGCGTGTGTTTGACACGGTGTTTGCAAAGTCAAAGTCGAGTGCTTCGGGGTATGTAAGGGCGGTACTTTCCGTACACTCTTTTATTTTTTTAATATATTCCTTATTCGTACCGCAGCAGCCGCCCAGGATGCCTATACCGTTTTTGAGCGCTTCTGGAATGTAGGAAGCAAACTGCTCCACCGTCAGGTCAAATCCGCCGTCGTCCTTCGGAAGTCCTGCGTTGGGCTTTGCAATAAGCTCAATTCCCAGTACTACAGCATACGGCGATGCCTTTTTAAGTATATCGATTATAAGGTCAGGCCCGAATGAGCAGTTAAGACCGAAGGCTGATATACCGCACTCGGCAAGCGTGATAAGCGAGGGTATTACCTCATCGCCGCACAGCGTTTTGCCGTTTTTGTCAACTGTGAGCGTTACAAACACGGGTTTATCCGTGACTTCCCTGACGGCTGTGACAGCCGCCTTTGCTTCAAGGGTGGATATGCAAGTTTCCGCTGTAAAAAAGTCCACAAAGTGTTCAGCGCCCATTACAGCCTGCTTGTATTCCTCAACGGCAAATTCAAACGTGTCCTCTCCCATCGGATAGAACATTGCGCCGCACGGGGCAAGCGATGCACCGAGCAGTCTTTGCCCTGCACATTCACGGCTTACTTTTGATACCAGCATACAGATCTCTCTTGCTGAAAGCAAAACACCGTTTTCTTCAAGTATACGTGGTGTTGCGCCGAATGTACAGGCATAGACTGCATCGGAGCCTGCATCATAGTAGTCCTTCTGTATTTCCTGCACTGCTTCGGGATGGTCAAGCACCCATGACTGGACATTTACGCCCGCAGGCAGACCTCTTTTAATAAGCTCCGTACCCGTTGCGCCGTCAAGTACCATTGGGAGCTTAAAAGGAAATTTCTTTGTATTCATTTTAGACCCTTTTATATTTCGTTCCCGTGGGAGTATCCTCTAAAATGATACCCTGATCGGCAAGCTCTTTTCTTATGCTGTCTGCAAGGGCATAGTTCTTTGCCTTCTTTGCTTCAGCACGTTCTGCGATCTTTGCGAGTATTTCGGAGTCATCGTCACCACTTTCCTTCTTTTCAATGCCGAGGAGCGTTGTAAGCTCACGCAGTACACCGTAAAGATATTCGGCACTTTCAAGACTCATGGGAGTCTTGCCGTTTACAAGGAGGTTACAGTCCTTTACAAGCTCAAACACAGCGGCAATACCGTCAGCTGTGTTGAGGTCATCGTCCATGGCTGTTATGAACTGCTCACGGCGCTCGTCAGCCGTCTTTTTAACTGCTTCGTCAAGAGTTCCGCTTACTGCGTTCTTTATGTAGAACGAGAGGCTTTCCTCGCAGTTGTGGATACGGTCAAGGGCTGAAAGCGATGCTTCAAGCACCTCTGCCGAGTAGTTGACAGGCTTTCTGTAGTGAGCCGACAAAAGGAAGTATCTTATAACATCATATCCGTACTTTTCGGCAACATCACGTACTGTAAAGAAGTTACCGAGGGATTTTGACATTTTTTCGTTGTCAACGGAGATAAATCCGTTGTGCAGCCAGAAGTTTGCAAACGTACAGCCGCAAGCCGCTTCCGACTGTGCAATTTCGTTTTCATGGTGGGGGAATGCCAGATCCTTACCGCCGCAGTGGATATCAATAGGCTGACCGAGGTATTTTCTTACCATAGCCGAGCACTCTATATGCCAGCCGGGACGTCCTTTGCCCCAGGGGCTGTCCCACGCAGGCTCACCGGGCTTTGCCGCTTTCCACAGAGCAAAGTCAAGGGGATCCTTTTTCTGGTCGGAAACGTCTATTCTTGCGCCTGCCTCAAGCTCATCAATAGGCATATGCGACAGCTTGCCGTATTCCTTGAACTTCTTGGGCTGGAAGTAAACGTCACCGCAAGATTCATATGCATAACCTTTTTCAATAAGAACATTTACAATATCGATTATGCTGTCGATATTTTCCGTTGCCTTGGGGTGAATGGTCGCCTTTTTGATGCCGAGACCTTCAGCATCCGTGAAATATTCTTTTATATATTTTTCGGCAACCTCTGTCGATGTGATGCCCTCTTCGTTTGCCTTTTTGATTATTTTATCGTCAACGTCCGTGAAGTTCTGCGCAAATGTTACCTTATAGCCTCTGTATTCGAGATATCTTCTGAGCATGTCGAAAACAACAAAGCATCTTGCGTTTCCGATGTGGAAAAAGTTATATACGGTAGGTCCGCAGGCGTACATTCTGACGTGGCCTTCTTCGATCGGCACAAGCTCCGCCTTTTCGCCTGTCATTGTGTTAAAAAGTTTCATACAGTTAATCCTCTTTATTTTGTTCTTTAAGCTTCTTTTCAAGCTCTTCAATTCTTTCGGCAAGTCTTGCTATTTCCTGCGATACAGGGTCGGGAATGTGTATCTGGTCAAGGTCCTGCGCTTCGTTTTTCGGTTCTTTCTTTGCAACAGCCTTTGCGGGAATACCGACGGCTGTCGTATTTTCGGGCACCTCGTGAAGCACAACGGCACCTGCCGCTATTTTTGAATTATCTCCGACCTTGAAGGGTCCCAGCACCTTTGCCCCTGCACCGACCATTACGTTATTTCCGAGGGTCGGGTGACGTTTTCCGACGTCCTTACCCGTACCGCCGAGGGTTACGCCCTGATATATCGTGCAGTTATCGCCTATTTCTGCCGTTTCGCCTATTACAACGCCGCAGCCGTGGTCAATGAAAAGACCTTTGCCGATAGTAGCACCCGGGTGAATTTCAATACCCGTTGCAAACTTTGCCGCCTGGCTTATCGCACGTGCGGCAAGCGGATGCTTTTTGTTTATTTTATGCGCCACACGGTGCGCCATGACCGCATGAAGTCCCGAATACAGAAGTAATACCTCTGATTTGCTTGTCGCCGCAGGGTCACGCTCCATAATGGCTGTTACGTCGTCATTGACATCAAGTATGCAGTCAGCGATAAAATCAAGTGCGTCGAGTGCAGTATCCGCACGCTTTACCGCTTTTTCAAGTATGTTTGTTTTTTTAGTCTGTTTTTTCACTTTTGTAGATTCCTTTATGCTGTAGGTAATACAAAACCGTTTTCGATAAGCCACAAGGGGGATACAAACGTGTCACCGACAGAAACTGCCGAAAATGTACGCTTGGAATTTTCACCGAAGCCGCTTCCGTCATTGGGGGCAAGCTCCTGTCCCTGTGCGACCTCGTCACCGACGTTCACACCGCTTATATCAAGTCTTGTGTACCATGATCTTACACCGAGTCCGTGGTCAACAACGATAAATCCGCCGAACAGCTTATCAACGCCTGCATATACGATCTTACCCGAAGCCATTGCAGTGGCGCAATCGCCCTTGTAAAGACGTGATTCAATACCTGCATGGGTATATTCGGATTCTTCGCCGTCAAATTCGATCGGATTTCCGTAGCCGACAATATACGACTGCTCACTTGTGGGGAAGCGCAGTTTGTCTTCACCGAGCCATTTTGATGAGGATTCACCGCCCATGATCTCACCCATAAGTGTTTTAAGGGCTGAAACATTCTCATTTGTCATATATTCTTCAAGCACAGCCTCCTTGACGTTTATATCCTTGCGGTTATATTCTTTGTCAAGCACCGTCACATCATACGTCGCCGATATTACACCCTGCTTCACCGTTACGGTATAATTACCTGCTTCGGTATTGTATGTTGTAGGGATAACGGCATATGAAACATCACCGTCTGTATAGAACTCAGGGGAAGTGCCGAGTGCGGGTTCTGATGTAAATTCAACCTTTGACGGATCAACATTTATACCGCCTATGATGATAACACCGCCTTTTTCGAGGTAAGGCTGACCTGTATGCTCAAGCATCGTTGTCCAGATGTTAAACGAGGGAGCCGCCTTGACAGTAGCACGGAACATATAGCTTCCGCCGCCGACACCCGTTGTGCCTTCCTCTTCCTTCCACTGAACATCGAGCTTAAATGTGTATGTTGTTTCCGTTTCGGGATAAACACCGGAAAATTCATTGAACGGACGTGTTACGGAGTTACCCGCTTCATCCGTCATTGTTATGTAAACGTCCGTGTCAAGGGGCTTTCTTGTGAAAGAAATTCCAAGGTCGCCCGAGGCAACACGGCCGATATCTGCGATTTCATCTGTTGTGGTGATATTTGACTGTACGTAATCACCCTTAATATTTTTATATCTCCACGAAAATTCCGAGGGAGATATGACTGTTCTGCCATCGCCCGCCGTAAACACGGGAACATCGTAGCCGTACAGAAACGATGCAAGATCAAGCGATGCGAAATTACGTCCGTGCTCAGCCGTCGCACGGTACGGGATCTTATCTTCGTTATTGTAGAAATATATATCCTCAAGCTTTTCAACATTCATATAAACGGAATATTCCTCCGTTATATCCTCGCCCTTGAGTATCGCCTTGAAGGAATTGAATTTAAAAGCCTCGTCAGGTATGGCATCGACCTTTTCTCCTTTAAGAAGCGTTGACACCACCTTTATCGTTTCTTCGTCCGTTATTTCCGATCTCTCACCTGTCGATGATTCGACCGTCACGGAAACGATCATGGCACTGTTGTCAGAAAGTTTATCAAACGGGGGATTGTACGATAAGACCGCAATCACCGACGGTATGAATAAAACAATTATCAGAACAACTGTTAAAAACTTGTTTTTCACTTCTTTATCTTTCCTTTCTCAGATTACGAGGCAATTCATGTGCTTACGCCTGTGCAAGCCTTACGTGTGCTTCAATGTTTGTTTTTCCGTCGCCTCTTACAGTGCGGAAATAAATAATACCGTCTTCGTCTTTATATGAGTAGACCTTTACCGTATCGCCAAGCGGTGCTTCCGCCAGATAATTGATACTGATGCTTGAAATGTGACGTCCCTTATCGGAGGTAAATCTTTCGTAACGCATTTCGGGAATGAACGATGCGAGCATATCGGGATAATATGTATTGTTCATGTGGCAGTTGACATCTATATCGGAGTAAAGTATCTGCTTTTCCCCCGCAAGCTCCAACCTTTCGGGATCCGGTATACGCAGATGCTTCGGTGCCTCTACCGTACACGTATCTTCATCACGTGCCGACAGATCCTCGTATTCGGAGGCACGGAGTATTTTAGTGCCGTCCTCAACGATTGCCCATGCGGCAGCACCCTCACAAACAAGCTCACCGCGGCAAAAAACCTTGTAAAGCCTTTCGCTGACAACGCCTTTTTCCTTTGATATCCAGCTCTCAACCGTCAATTCCTCATATGCATGGCACGGTTTGTATACGTTCATACTGAATTTGCAAACGATATATCCCCTGTTTTTTTCAGCCATATCATCGACTGTTTTTTTGCCGTTGGGGGCTGTCATTTTTCTATACTGCATATCGGCACATTCCTGCATGCGCCGCAGCATGGCGGATGCCCTCATGTTACCGAAGGCATCCTCGTCATGCACGCTGACTGTAAATTTTGCTGTTTCTTTCATTAATTACGCCTTGCCGTTTGAGCCGAGTACGTTTACGAGCTTATGGCGTACAACTTCCTTGATTATCTTGCGGGCGTTGCCGAGATAATTTCTGGGGTCAAATACTTCAGGCTTGTTTGTGAATACTTCACGGATACCTGCCGTCATAGCGATACGGAGGTCGGAGTCCATGTTGATCTTACAAACAGCAGATGCAGCCGCACGTCTGAGCATTTCCTCGGGAATACCTTTAGCGCCGCCCATAGAACCGCCGCAAGCGTTGATCTTTGCAACAAGCTCTTCATCAATGCTGGATGCGCCGTGAAGAACGATCGGGTAACCGGGCATGATCTTTGTGATCTCTTCAAGAATATCGAATCTGAGCTTTGCTTCGCCTGTGAACTTGAATGCGCCGTGGCTTGTACCGATAGCGATCGCCAAGCTGTCAACGCCTGTTCTGGAAACGAATTCCTCAACCTCGGAGGGCTTTGTGTAGGAAGCATCCGCAGCCGATACGTTTACTTCGTCTTCAATTCCCGCAAGCTTACCAAGCTCACCTTCAACAACTACGCCCTTGTCGTGTGCGTATTCAACGACCTTCTTTGTAAGAGCGATATTTTCTTCAAATGATGCGTGTGAGCCGTCGATCATAACGGAGGAAAATCCTGCATCAATACATTCCTTACAAGCTTCAAAGCTTGCGCCGTGGTCAAGGTGGAGTGCCAGGTCAATGCCTGTTGTTTCCATTGCGGCATTTACCATACCCATAAGGTATTCCTTACCTGCGTACTTCATAGCGCTGGAGGAAACCTGAAGAATAACGGGGGACTTTTCTTCTGCGCATGCTTCTGTAACAGCCTGGATTATCTCCATGTTGTTGATATTGAAAGCGCCGATAGCATAGCCGCCGTCATAAGCTTTTTTGAACATATCCTTTGTTGTAACGAGTGCCATTTTTTTGTTCTCCTTAATAATAAATATATTTAACAGGGGTATTATACACCATATAAAATAATAAATCAATATTTTTTTCAAATATTTATCCTGTTCTTAATTTTTTTGTAATATTTTACAGGATGTAAAACACTGCAGTGTGCTTTTATCCGATCGGCAAGCGATAAATAAAACGGAGCAGTCTTATCCGAAAAACGATTTTCCGAATGAGTCTGCCCCATTATTCAGTTCAAAATGACTGTTCTGTTTATTTTATCGAGAGAACGACTGCGTTTATAACAGGTCTCGGTTCATCACCCGGATCGCACGGTGTGTTTATGACCTTATATTCTCCGTTTTCAGTACGTGCAACAAGCGTGGCTGAGCCGCCGCCGTCAACAAGAAACGCATTGTAAAGATCGAGATCGGTCGCTAAAACAGGGAGGTTCTGAGGGTTGGAGCCGACAGAATCTTCACGTCTGCCGTCCATCGTGATGAACATCATAGTACCTTCCTTGTCGCATCCGATTATCGTTGCGGGGTAGTTACAGCTGGGATCCTCCCCTGTCAGCACGCCCTGCTTTGCAAAGCAGATGTGACCGCCGACAGCATTTGTTATTTCCTGCCATATTGCCGTGTCGATACCTGCTGTGTCAACGACATTGACAGATATTTCGATTTCGTCATCAACATCAAATTTATTTATAAGCGGTATTGCCTCGCCTCGTGCTGTGAGAACTATCTGATCTTCCTTTATTTTTTCAGGGTTTTCGGGTGTTTCGGGTGAGAATATTCCATCAACCTTTCCCGATATCACCTCGCCGTGGCGCACCGTATAGTCACAGCCTGTGTTTATGCGCACCTCATACGCATCGTCAAGCGCATAGTCACCCTCGGAAAGAAGTCTGTCCGTGTACATGATAAGCGCATTGTCCGCAGGCAGTCTGTTAAGTCCTTCAACCTCAACGCTTATACCCTTTGTAATGTTCTTGACCATTATTTCAGCCGTGGGATTGCCCATCGCCATACGTCCGTCATCTGTAAATCCGTACGCCCAGAATTCACCCTCAAACGGTGTTTCCTTAACGATATGCGCAGTTGAAATTATCTCACCGCCGTATATATTAAAGCCTCTGGGCGTTGTCATTGATTTTTTAACAACGGGGTCGGATGCACCGCCGTACGACGTACCCTTACCTTCAATTCTTGCATGTGCATACGACACCATCCACAAGTCGCCGTTGACAGCGGCTATAGGTGTCATATCTGTTTCTTTATCGAGTCTTTCGCAAAGCGTTGTGACCACACGAAGCTCATTTGCATAAGTTGCGCACGGCAAAACGTCAATGCGGAATTTTTCGTTTTTGGGATCAAACTGCACGATGTTTATTTTGTTCGGACCGTAGGGTGAGTCCTTCGGTGTCTGCACGAATGTCTTTTTTACGCCGTCGGCGATCATCACCGACTCATTTTTTATCTGTCCCTGTAACTTAATTTCTTTCATGTTCTGCTCCGATTTATTTACTTGTTAATGTATCAAGCGCCTTTTTAAGCATTGTTGACGATGTGCCCTCGGTATAGGGGAAATATACTATTTCAACGCCGAATGGCTTGAATTTTTCCTCAAGCTCAGTAAAAAGCGGCGAGCCCTTCCAGTCATCCCCGACAAACATTCTGTCAAATTTATATTCTTCCCATGCGGCAAATTTGTCACGGTGTGTCTGCGGTACGACCTTGTCAACGTATTTTATCGCCTCTACTATCTGTACTCTTTCCTCAAAAGAAATCACGGGGGTCTTGTTCTTGTACTGCATGACAAGCTCATCCGTGCTGACACCGACGATGAGAAAATCACATTTTTCCTTTGCACGCTTTAAAATATTCAAGTGGCCGATGTGAAACAGATCAAATACGCCTGTTGTATAACCTATTATCATACAAATACCTTCTTTACTTCGTTATTTCTTCTATTTTTTCGGCAAGCTTCTTACAAGATGTACCGTTTTCATAGCTTCCGACATCTTCAAGAAATCTTCCGACTTTTTCTTTATACCCTTCAGAGTCAAAGTCCGTAATGCTTTTTATAAGCGTGCTGTTGTCAAGCGCATACGGAAAAGGCAAGCCGTCTATGCTGAAATAAAATCCACGCTCATCAGAGAGATATTTTTCCATATCGGGAACAAACAAAACGCACGGCATCTTGCGTATTGCCATATCAAACATGCAAGAAGAATAGTCTGTTATAAGCAGATCGCACGAGGCGATAAGCTCCTGTATGTCAGGATAAGACGTTGCATCGTAAGAAGTGTCGCACGGCGGTGTTATATCCTTTGCAACATTCGGGTGCAAACGGTACAAAAATGCCCATTTTCCGCCGAACTTTTCGCTTAATGCCTTTATGATCCCCTCAATATCGATACCGTGAAGCGCATCGCATTCGGAATCTCTGAACGTGGGCGCATAAAGCACCGTTTTCGTGCCTTTTTCAAGACCGTAATACGCCCTTACCTTCTCGGTACTATCCGCGTTGTCGGCAAAAAATATATCGCACCTCGGAGTACCGCTTTGTAAAATATCCCCGTCGTACCAGAATGAATTTTTGAAAATATCCGTGCTGAATTTACAGCCCGAAACAATAAGATCGCACTTATCCGAATCTTCCTTTGCGCGCTTTGCGTATTCCTCGCCGAGGAATTTCACAGCATCGCCCTCGATCTTTTTAAGACGTATGGAGCTGTGCCACGTCTGTATGTAAAACTGCCCTTTTCTTTTGTTGAAAAAGTGCATTTTTCCTGTTCTTATATTGGAAATTATTATTTTCGAAGTCAGGATCTCTTTAAGATACTGCGTGGAAAAGTACGGCACGGCACGCACACCTTCGGGAAGCTCCTTCGGCGGGGATTTCTCCCTGTCATATACCCAGACTATATCGTATTTACCGGGAAAATTTTTACATAAATATTCGATTATATATTTCGGACTGTCGCCGAAGCCCTTGAAAAGACTGTTCCATGCAATTATTTTGTTCTTTTTTATGGGCAGACGTCTGTAAAATCCGATGTACGCCTTATGGCGAAGCTCTTTAATTTTAGCAATCATTTCATTCTATTTTCCGTATTTTATAAGGAAAAGCACCTTTCTGAATACTCTTATGAAAATATTTGACTGATGTGTAAAAATGAACGTCGAAAGCCTCGGGGATATCATAGTAAGGTCAAAATAATATTTTCCCTCACCCTTTACCGTGTTTTTATATGCGTACGTTTTTTTGTAGTTGGGAACACGCTTTTTTACGCTTTCTCTGATGTTGTAAAGCTTGCCGATCTCCTCGGGATCGTAATTTGCAAAGCAGGTGTAAAGGATGTTTGATGCGCTCATACCGAGGAATTTCGCCTCGACCGCATCCTTGTGCTTTTCATATAAGCCCCTGGCATTACAATCGTCAAAAATTCTGTCGGTGATGGGAAGGCGTTCAAACTTTCTTTTGTCCTTTTTGTTTCTTGTTGTGGAATTGGGGCTTTGGTAGTAGCAATAGAAAAATCCGTCCGTTTTATGTATGGTTTCGGCATAAAGCCCCGTCATGAAATTGAACCATGCATCTTCAAAAAACAGCTTTTCGGGGAAAAATATATCGTTTTTAACAAGAAAATCCCGCCTGTATATCCTCGTCCAGAAAAGACCGCAGGATGACAGATATTTAAGCCGTTTTTCTTCATTCATCACGCCGACGTCGGATTCCGTATAGGGAAGAGTCTGTGAAAATTCCTTTCCGTTTTCCTCAAAGATGCAGCAATCTCCGCCTGAAAGATCTGCGCCGTTTGCGTTTTCGTATAACGCACGGCACATATCGGGCTTTATAAAATCATCGCTGTCCAAAAACAGCAGGTATTCACCCTTTGCTTCTCTTATTCCGACGTTTCTTGCCCCGCCCTGACGGATGTTTTCGGGAAGATAGATGCCTCTGAATTTATCGGGATAAGTTTCTGCATACTGTCTTATTATATCCGCACTGTTATCTGTGGACAGATCGTCAACTGCGATTACCTCAATTTCGTCAAGAGTCTGTGACAGACAGCTTCCGAAGCATCTTTCAAGATACATTGACGTATTGTGAACAGGAATTATTATGCTTACCTTAGCCATACTACCTCCGAAAACACAGTATAATTATCCATAATCTATGATAACACATAAACTTATATTATGCAATAGTTTTTTTCAAAACTTCATATAATGTTTGCTTGACTTTTATGCACTACTATGATAGAATTAAGAAAAAAAGAGTAGGTTTTTTATGAAAATACTTATTTTGAACTATGGTTTACATATTTCAGGTGTTTCCCGTGCGCTTGTTAATTTTGCAAATGCACTTGTCGAAAACGGTCACGACGTCACTGTTAAAATAGAAATAAATGATTTTACCCTTGCAGATCTGATCTCACCTAAAGTAAAGTTGTCGCTGTTTTTAAAGGAGCCTCACCCCTTTGGAATGCGTGTGAAAGGCTTTTTGCGTTTCTACGATAAGTGGAGAAAGCATCTTCTGTCACTTTCTGCAGAAAAACAGTACAAGAAGATAGTAAAAGAAAAATACGATATCGAAATGGCTTTCAACAGAGGCGCAGGCGTAAAAATAATTTCAGGATCAGACAGCAATGCAAAAAAAATCGTTTGGGTACACAGCGATTATATTAAATGCGGCAATGCTTTTGCAGGCTTTGAATCAGGAAACGAGGCAATAGAAGCATACACAAAATTTGATAAAATATTATGTGTTTCAAACCAGGCAAAGAAATCATTTGAAGAACTTTTTAAAATAAGCAACACTACGTGCGTGGCATATAATTTATTCGATGTTGATAAAATATTATCGCTTTCCACTGAAAAAAGCTTCAAAAAGAAAAAATTCACTATATGTGCTGTGGGCAGATTACATGAATCAAAAAACTATCCATTACTTTTGAATATCTGTAAAACACTTAATGACAGAGGATTGGATTTTTGCTGTTACATTGTCGGCGGCGGACCTGATGAAAAAGATCTTTTAAAACAAAAAAAGGAGCTCGGGCTTGACAATGTAATATTCACAGGTGCAAGCGACAACCCATATGCATATATGGCTCACAGCGATGTATACATCAGCACATCTGTATACGAAGGACTTTCCACAACAACGATCGAAGCTTTGATACTCGGCAAACCTTGCGTCGTTACGAATTGTACCGGTATGGAAGAGATACTGACCGAAAACGGTGAAATATACGGAATGATCGTACCGATCGATGAAACGGCAATAGCCGATGCCGTTGAAAGTATTTATAATTCGCCGACACTCGCCGAAGAACTTAAAAATAAAGCCTTAAAGCGCGCAAAAGCATTTGAAAGCAAAGTGCTTTACGAAAAAATAATCGATGCTATCAAGTAATTTAAACTGATAAAAATATCCGTTAATATACACATCAAAAGTCAGATACTTTGGAGGTGCATATCATTGATACGGATATTTTTATTTTCTACGCAACTGTTTGACATTAAAATGAAGGATATTTATTTTAGAAATGGGCATAATATCTTTAAAAATTCAAAGGAGGATATTATATGTTCAAGCACGAAAAAATGTTATTTCACCCCGTTGAGGTGGAGAAAGCAAATCCAGGTTATGCGGCACTTTTGCAAGAGCAGCTCGGAGGCGGAAACGGTGAGCTTAAAGCGGCAATGCAGTATATGTCACAGAGCTTCAGAATAAAAGACCCCGAAATAAAGGATCTCTTTCTGGACATTGCCGCTGAGGAGCTTTCGCACATGGAAATGGTAGCACAGACGATAAATCTTTTGAACGGCCACGAAGTTGATGCTTCAAAGGTTCCCGCAGGCGAAATACAGACGCACGTCATTCTCGGACTCAATCCCGGACTTATCAACGCATCGGGCTACTCATGGACGGGCGACTATGTAACCGTGACGGGCGATCTGTGCGCAGATCTGCTTTCAAATATTGCCTCGGAGCAAAGAGCGAAGGTCGTTTACGAATATCTTTACCGTCAGATAGACGACAAAAAGGTGAGGGAAACCATCGATTTTCTGCTCAACCGAGAGGAAGCGCACAACGCACTTTTCCGCGAAGCGTTCAACAAAGTCCAGAACAGCGGTTCAAACCGTGACTTCGGTACAACAAAAGCGGCAAAGATGTATTTCAGCATGTCCGAGCCGTCACCGGAGGACTGTCGTTTTACGGAATTCAACGGTAAGCCTCCGTCTTTTTCCTGAAGCTTGTGTTTTTACCGCCATTTCATGCTGTCTTTGGCTGTATTTATATCAGATGGGATCGTTTTCGGGGTGATGCTGTAGGGGACAAGACGCAATCACTTTGCTTTGCAAAGTGACGACGTCCCGCATGAAACGAGCGTAAACGGGTTTAAAACGGGCGGTTCGTGAACCGCCCCTACAGGCGCCACCACGAATATACAGACCGTAGGGGCGATTCACGAATCGCCCGCATAAAATGAGCGTAAATGGGTTTAAAAACACCTCATCCGTCAGCCTGCGGCTGACACCTTGTCCCCACTGGGGAAGGCTTGCGCTTTTGAGGATTCTCAAAGAAAAAAAAACATTTTCGAAAAACAACATGGAGGAGCAAACTCCTCCATGTATTAAAAATTAACGCATTTATTTTGTAAAAAATGCAGGGGACGGAATGAGTGTTCCCTCGTTTTTATCGCACTTTTCGTAATTCACTTCATTGAGATCCAGATTGCGTTCAAACACGATAAGACACGATATCGGTCTTTCCTTGAAATTTACATCGTCGATGAAATACGTATCAAGATAAACATAATCGTTTATATATACTTTTTCCATTCCGTTTTCATCACTCTCATAAAGTATGTTACCGCCGTCGGCTGTCGTTTCATGTGCGATGATCGTACCGTCTTCATCAACAACTGCTGAGTTTTCTTGGTTGAAATCAACAAGCTCATATTTTTCAAGATCAACACCGTCAAAAATGAGATATCTGAAGTAATATCTGTTTGTTTCGCTTGCAGTGTAATTATATGTCGAGATTCTTGTTCCGTCCTCAAAATTGAGCGTGAACAAGAAGGGCTCTCCCTCAATATCACCTGTTATGCCGTATTCATCCTTCAAGTCATCCATTATGCTTTTGTTGTATCTTACCGTAACCAAAAGCTGCTGAGCTGTTGGAATATACATAACATCGAATATTGAAATATTATAGCCGTAGCGCTCGAATGTAAGGTCATTTTCACTCGTTGTTATCTTTTTGTATTCGTCAATAAAGATATGCTGTTTTTGGGTGTACACCTTAAAAGCATCTCCGTACTGCGCCTTTGCATCGAGTGCTTTTTGTGTCCAGATTATTTTTGTATCAGGCTCACTCGTGCAAAACCTCAGAATAAAAAATGCGTATATAAATATTATAAGACCTATAAACAGTGCCTTGAACACCATTTTTATAATTATCAACGTTTTGGACGGTTCAAAACCAGGTTCATATTCTCTTTCTTCCAAAACCGTAACCTGCCTTTCGTTTAATTAACCACACTAATTCTACACTTCGGGACCGCTTTATTCAAGCGGGAAATATTAAAAAATATGAAAAACAATAACACACTTAAAAAGAAGAAGCTGTTAAGAAAGATAAAGATGATAACTCTCGGCGTACTGATAAGCGCCGCCGTGCTCGGTCTTCTTTTCTGGATATTTGTTGCCCTCGGCATGCATTTGGGAAATATTGCATCAAATATATGATCAGTCAGTTTCCCACGGCAGCTCAACGACTGTCATCTCATGTCCGACAGCCTTTATAAACTTTCCGAATATATCCTCCGTTTTTATGCGGAGGCTTGTTGTGCTGACACACGGATGGCATCCGATATACTCACCGTTTAAAATGTCCTTGTCAACTATCAGTCTTACATGTTTGTCAGTGTCATTCATAAGACCTAAAACGCTGACAGCACCGGGACGTATTTTCAAATATTCCCACATTTTTTCCTCACTTGCAAACGAAAGCCTTGCAACACCCAACTGTGATGAGAGATTTTTCGTTTTGAAGGGCTTATCCCCCGGTGTCATAAGAAGATAAAAATCTGTCATCTGTCTGTTGCACAGGAAAAGATTTTTACATATTTCAGCACCGAGTGCCTCATCTATCGCACGGCAAAGCTCCATATTGTCAGCAGGCGCATGATCTATTCTGTCAAACTCTATACCGAGCTCGTCCAGCATATCATAGCAGTTCATCTCATAGATGAAACGCATTTCCTTTGTAATGGGTCTTCCATGCCTTAAAATAAGCTCATCCATATTATTTACCTCTGTTTGTATTGCATTTTCCTGCAATACTTCTTTTTTTTCACGTTTTTTGATAACCTTTGCAGGATTACCTACGGCGACCGAATAAGGCGGTATAGGCTTCACAACAACCGAGCCTGCACCGATAACAGAGCCCTCACCGATATCTGCCGAATACATAACACAAACACCCATACCGATATAGCAGTCACGTCCGATGCTGACACGTCTTGTGTGCCCGTCCTGAACTGCTATTATTTGATCCGGATCATCAAAAATATGCGAATACGGTGTTATCGTTATATTCTGCGCTAAAAGCGAATAGTCGCCTATTTCAAGCCCTACGTGCCCGAAAAGCGTTGTACCTGTGCCGATATACACGTTTTTGCCTATGTGTATATACCCCTCTTCTGCACGTTCTGTATCAAGGTAAACCCTTTCGCAAAGCGTAACATTATCGTCAATTTTTATTCCGCCGATCCCTCTGCAGATGATCGTAACATCGTCAGATATTGTGACATTGTCACCGATCTCGATATATTCGGGGTTTACTATTTTCACGCCTTTGCCTATTTTTAAGCCCTTTCCCGCTTTTTTGAGCTTATTAGAATAGTACTCACACCTTTTCAGATGTGAGTACTGTGAGTTATCATTCATAATAAGCGTCAGAGCGAGGCTTTCAAGCGCTTCGCCGTCTGCATCGGGAAAGAGATCATGCAAGGATATCTCTTTATTCTTCATCCTTCTTTTCTTCCTTTTTATCTCCGCCCTGAGTAAATGCAGCGCTTACGTAACCGTCATCGCTGTTGAAGTCCTTTTCAAACAACTCTCTCATTCTTACGTATACTTCGTCGGGAATTTCGGGTGTACCCTTTGAGAATGAGGGGATAAGCATATCGCCTGCAACTGCGGGGATAGTACATGTTGTATCGTTTCTGTACTGCTCTCTTACAGCCTTGTCACGCATGTTGGGGATTTCAAGAGTTACACCGCCCTTAAGTACGGAACGGTAAGCGAAAAGACCTGTGATACCCATGTCAAGTGCTTCGTAAACGTCGATAATATCGGCATTTTCGTTTCCTCTGATCTTCTCAACAAAGTTATACATTGAGTAGTAGTCAGAACCGCCGTGA
Organism: Eubacteriales bacterium; assembly: GCA_045124505.1. Lineage (GTDB taxonomy): Bacteria > Bacillota > Clostridia > Oscillospirales > CAG-272 > RGIG7213. The sequence goes on along the minus strand of JBGVLZ010000057.1, from coordinate 6,876 downwards.
CCGAATGAAGCATCTGCTGTGGGGAATTCTGTTTCGGGCTTGTAGCTGAGCACGTTTTCGGGGCCGTATTCGCCGTCGTAGTTATCAGCGTTTACATAAATGTGTGTCTGACCGCCATTATATGCGTCTTCTCTTGCTGTTTCCATTCTACCCATTGAGCCATATACTGTGTACCATACGGAATTCTTGTAAAGGTCGCCGTGAATACTCTTTGCAATACCGCCGTTTTCAAATGTTACCATCTCGATACCGAACTGACCTGCCTTGTTACCTGTACGGCGGCGGCGTTCTGTCTTTGTTCCTTCAAATCCTACAACGGAAACGGGACGAAGACCTGTGATATGGATGATCGGACCGAGTGAGTGTGTGCAATAGAAGTTTGCGTGCATAAGGTTTCTCCAGTGGTTGGGATCACCGTAGGAGATACTGGGCCAGATGGATTCACAGTTGTGAATGTATTCACCCTCACCGTATTCAAATTCGCCTATCTTTCCTTCCTTGTAAAGCTTGCGCATTTCGTAAGGACCGGGCATATAGCAGTAGTTTTCGCCGTAGGCGTAGATCTTGCCTGTTTTTTCAACTGCTTCAACAAGCTCAACAGCTTCCTTCATTGTCTGAACGGGAAGTACTTCGCTGAATACGTGAAGTCCCTTGTTGAGGCACTTTATAGCGAAGGGAGCGTGTTCGTTTGCGTAGTTTGCAAGAACGACTGCATCCATATCGTGATTGATGAATTCATCAAAGCTTGTGTAATATGTAATGTTGGCATCGGGGTGCTGCTGCTTCTGCTTTTCGATACCCTCTACCCATTTGTCGCAAATAGCAACTACCTCTGCGTTATCAGCCTTAAGGCAGTAGTTTATCATACTTGTTCCGCGGAATGCGCCCATGACGCCGATTCTGACTTTTTTCATAAAATTTTCCTCCTGCATAAACCAAGATGGTTATTAACTTCTTTTATAATATCACACTTTTCAGGATATTGCAATACCTGATGTGTTATATTTTATGTTTTGTTGCAAATTATATTTAACCTATAACCTCATACGCACGTGCAAGCGCTTCCGTTATATGGGGCTTGAAGTTTTCTTTGCCCACCTTTTTATAAAGTCCTGCCTTTTGCATTGCGTGAAGAGGCTGTTTATTAACGTGGGAAAAAACAACTGTTATGCCGTTTTCAGCGCATTTATCGCACAAGCCTTCAAGTGCGTTCATGGCAGTGGCATCTATTGCCGACACACCTCTCATACGAAGCACAAGACATTTTGTATAACCCTTTACAGTTATATTAGCAATTATATCGGATGCACCGAAGAAAAGCGGGCCGTTCATCTCATATACTCTTATTTCCTTGGGAATATTCGCAAAGCTTTCGCTTTCGATATCGTCTGCATATTTCCACGATTCAGCTGTTGCTTCATCACTCATACGCTTCATAAACAAAACGCAGGCAAGGACAATACCGACAGCAATAGCCACAACAAGGTCAAACACAACCGTAAGCACAAATGTCAGAACAAGCACAAGAACATCGCTTTTGGGTGCAGTTTTAACAAGTCTTACAAACGTGCGCCAGCCGCACATATTGTATGCAACCCCGAAAAGCACAGCCGCAATTATAGGCATAGGAATAAGTGCAGCATAAGGCATAAGCAAAACAAGAATGAGCAACAGCACAACAGCATGTACCATACCTGAAATCGGGGTTTTACCGCCGTTTTTGATATTTGCCGCAGTTCTTGCAATAGCACCTGTTGCGGGAATACCGCCAAACAGTGCCGAGCCGATATTACCGATTCCCTGCGCAACAAGCTCCGCATTTGAATTGTGCTTCGTATTTGTCATACCGTCTGCAACAACGCAGGAAAGCAGTGATTCGATAGCGGCAAGCACAGCAATAGTAAATGCATCGGGAAGCACGGTTTTCACAATGGCAAAATCAAACGAAGGAAGATTGAACTTCGGAAGATCACTGCTTACTGTATACAGATCGCCTATTGTGTTTACGTTGAGATCGCACAGCGAAACGACCAAAGCACCTGCCAAAACAGCAACTAAAGATGCGGGGATCTTATTAAGATATTTTATTTTCGGCCAGAATATTATTATCAGAAGTCCGCCGATACCCACAATAAGTGCCCAGATATTAAATGATGAAAAATTATCAATGAGTGCTTCGAGCTTTTCAACAGTTTCTACAGGCTTTTCGCCGTTTGCATAGGTCACGCCGAAAAAGTCCTTGAGCTGACCTATAAGTATCGTGACGGCAATACCTGCGGTAAATCCCGTTGTTATCGTAAACGGAATGAACTTTATAAGTCCGCCGAGACGGAAAACACCCATTAAAATGAGCAATATTCCCGCCATTACCGTGGCAACGATAAGCCCTTCCATACCGTTTTGCGCAACAACGCCGGCAACGATCGTAGCAAATGCCGCAGTAGGTCCTGATATCTGCACACGGCTTCCGCCGAAAAATGCAATAAGAAAACCTGCAATAATTGCCGTGTAAAGTCCTTCTTCAGGGCCGACACCTGAGGCAAGTGCCAAGGCAATAGACAAAGGCAGTGCGATTATCGCAACGATCACGCCTGCAATAAGATCTTGGACAAACACTTTTCCATTGTAACCTTTGAATGAGGAAAAGAGTGCCGGTTTAAGATCCTTCATAAAAAAACACCTTCTTTTTATTTAATATAAATGTATCATACCAAATTCGGTATTGTATCACAAACCTTCTCATTTTTCAAGTGTTTTAGATTATATTTTTCCCTTTATTTTATAACATAAAAAAGACCGATCAATGGCGGCACTTCGTAAAGAAGTATTCGCCATTTTCTTTTTGCAATAGAAATGACACTTTCGAATTTTGAAAGTGTCATAGTGGGTTACATACTTTGAAAAAAGGTAAATATTTGCCGAAAATAAAGAGTATTTTCTCGTCGGGTAAAGTGGTATTACAAACTATCGTTTGCAGTGATATTTTTGCCTTACGGCAAAAGTGATATTGAAACCGTGCAGTTTCAGTGATATTATATTCGCCTTTTAACTGTCCAAAGGACAATATCACTATACGTAGCATAATATCACTGCGAAGCAATATCACTCGCCGTCAGGCGAATATAACTGAGGCACCTTCCTTACAGAAGGTGCCCCAAATCGCTCTTTTGTATATATTTAATTCAACCCATGTTTGAAAGGAGATATTCAAGGTCTGTATTGTCAACCTTGCCGTCGCCGTTTGCATCTGCGTATTCAGCATATTTAACAGCATTACCGTTCAACATCTGCTTTTTCATTCTTATCAGGTCCTTACCGTTTGCAACACCGTCGCCCGTTGCATCACCTGCAACAACGACAATAGCACTCTGAACTTCAATCGAGCCTATAAACTTCTTGAGTGTATAGCCTGTGCAAAGCTTACCGTCAGTTACTCTGATACCGTTTTCGTTATATACCTTGCAACTGTCGGAAAACATTGATGCAGCATCGCTTCCGATGGTGCCGACGCCAAATCCCTTTAAGAGGCTTGCGCCGTCAGATGCTTTCGACACGGTGATCGTTGAATTTTCAGGATGGAAATCAAGGTCAGCTGAAACCGCAGTATCTTTTGTTATAGTAAACTGCTGTGCGGCACTTGAATTGTATGTATAGCTCTGAACATTCGCCCCTGCCGTAGTTGAAGCACCGTAAATATCCATTACGCATATCGGTGCACACTTAGCCCTGAGTGAATATGTACCGTTTGTATTCTCAAACAAGAACCATTTTTGCGCATGTGAGCCGTCCTTATACGAAACGCCAATATTTGCTTCCTTTGAGTACGAGCCATTTGCAACAGTCAGCACCTTGCCTGTAGAATAGCTTGTTATGTAATAACTTCCGTCGCTGTTCTTTTCAAAATACCACAGCTGATCCGTGCCTGAAACAGGCGCAGCCGTCACTACATTATCACCTGATACCGCCACAGAAAGACCGGCAGAGGGATAATTTATCTTTGCAAAGAAGCGTTCACCGATATCTGCAGGCTCTGCTGTATAGCGAGGTTCTTTGTAACCGTTGTCGAAGAAGTGGTTGAATGCCGCTTCATAGTTGTCGCCGAATGCATCTTTGAGGTCAGCGTTTGCGCTAAGATAATATCTGATATCAAATATTGCGCTTGCGCGTCTTCCCTCTTTCATTCCGTTTTCTGTGAAATGGTTGTAAAGATTTTCCGCATCAGTACCAAAAGCATCACGAATGTCTGTGTAATAGTCGGAATAATAGTCCGCATCAAAAACCGCTGTACGCATTTCTTCGGGAATAGGATCTGTATTTGTATACGCAGGCTCACAAACATATGCAACATATGTACTTGTGATATCGTATGTTTTATCAGCTGCACATCCGCCGTTGGTTGTAAAATATGTGGAGCTTGTATTACCCTCGATCGTATAAAGTGTTCTGCCGTCCCAGCCTGTAACGATTCCGACATGGTTTACCGTTCTGCCTTTTTCCGCACCGCTGGATGACAGGAAGAAAACTATATCGCCCGCTTTAGGCGTATATGCACCGGATTTTACCTGTGACCATCTGTGCGCTCTGCCCTGATTTATGAAAGGAGTAACCTGATCCTCTGTGTACTGGTAACACGGAACGATACTCTGCGGAATACCCGCATTATATGCGCACCAGGAAACAAACATTGCACACCACTGTGCATCAATAAAATTATAAGAATCATCCTTGTGATATGTATACCAGCGTCCGTACTCAGTATAGTTGTTTGAGCCTTGAACAGTACCTGCGATCTGCGAGGAGTTGTTACCCTCCTGATAACCTATCTGAGATTTTGCAACATTGACAATATCACGTCTTTGGTTGCCCGACAGCTTGACATTTTTCAAATTCTGATAATAAGGACCTGACATATATGCCGAGGAGCCTGAATAAGATACCGCCTGCACATCATACGGTACAACGGTCGCAACGAGGGCGAACACCATACAGATGCAAAGCAGGCATGCGCATAAACGTTTCATTATTTTCACCTTTCCTTTATAAAAAATATATAAAAAGTATACATATATATGATATCAAATTGTGCATTTTATATCAATGACATTTTTTAAACCTATTATTAACAAAAATATAAGTTATCCTCTAACTGTTTGCGATTTAGACATTTATATATAAAATTATCCTATGCACCGTGTAAATAGGTGCATAGGATACGAATATAAATTAACGTAATTTTATTTTACAAAAAGCTCTCCGCCGTCAACATCAACCGTGAGTGTATCACCTATATTAAGTTCACGTGAAAGTATTGCTTTTGCAAGAAGCGTTTCAACACTTGATTGCAGATATCTTTTCATAGGTCTTGCTCCATAGATTGGATCATATCCGGAATTTATTATTTTGTCCTTTGCAGCTTCTGTTATTTCAAGACAAAGTCCTTTTTCTTTCAAGCGTTTTTCTATCCTGTTTATCAGTATATCGGCAATTTTACCTATATTTTCACGTGTCAGCGGTTTATAGAAGATTATTTCATCGAGTCTGTTCAAAAACTCTGGGCGGAATGATGCACGCAGCTGTGCCATCACACTTTGCCTTGCTTCTTCCGTTATTTCGCCGTTAATACCCGATTCAAGCAGATACTGTGAGCCGATGTTTGAAGTCAATATAATAACGCTGTTTTTGAAATCCACCGTTCTTCCCTGGCTGTCTGTGATGCGTCCGTCGTCAAGCACCTGTAAAAGTATGTTGAAAACATCGGGATGCGCCTTTTCTATTTCGTCAAAAAGGATGACCGAATACGGTTTTCTTCTCACCGCTTCCGTAAGCTGACCGCCCTCGTCATATCCGACATATCCGGGAGGTGCGCCTATAAGACGGGAAACGGAAAATTTCTCCATATACTCACTCATATCAATACGCACCATGTTACGTTCATCGTCAAACATCGCCTCAGCCAGCGCTTTTGCAAGCTCGGTCTTACCGACACCCGTTGGGCCCAAGAACATAAACGATCCTATCGGACGGTTGGGGTCTGATATACCTGCACGTGAACGGATGATAGCTTCCGACACCTTTTCAACCGCCTCATCCTGTCCCACAACACGCAAATGAAGTGTTGTGGCAAGATTGAGTATTTTTTCACGCTCACCGCCGGAAAGCTTTGACACGGGGATTCCCGTTCTGCGTGAAACTATTCCTGTTATTTCCTCCTCCGTTACAGTATCTGTAACGAGCTTTTGCTCACCTTTTGTTTTTTCTCCTTTTTCAAGTGCTGATTTAAGCTTGTTTTCGAGTTCGGGCAAGGTGGAATAGCGCAGGCGTGAAGCCGTTTCGTACTCATAATTCATCTGCGCCTTTTCAAGCTGTGCATTCACACGGTCAATTTCTTCTTTAAGCTTTTTGACGTCCTCAACAGCAGTCTTTTCATTTTCCCAACGGCTTTTAAGCTCGTTGTATCTTTCTCTGTCTGATGAAAGCTCCTCGGTAAGCTTTTCAAGTCTTTCCTTTGAAAGGCTGTCGGATTCCTTTTTGAGTGCCGTTTCCTCAATTTCAAGCTGTATTATCTTACGGCGTAAAAGGTCAAGCTCCTCGGGCATAGAATCAATTTCGGTTCTTATGCAAGCGCAAGCCTCATCTATCAGATCTATCGCCTTATCAGGGAGAAATCTGTCTGTTATATATCTGTGTGACAGTGTTGCCGCGGCAACTATTGCCCTGTCCTGTATGCGGACACCGTGAAATATCTCGTATTTTTCCTTGAGTCCTCTGAGAATGGATATTGTATCCTCAACCGTCGGTTCATCGACTAAAACAGGCTGGAAACGTCGTTCAAGCGCAGCATCCTTTTCGATGTATTTGCGGTATTCGTCAAGCGTT